>JACQXY010000041.1 GCA_016208485.1 Acidobacteriota bacterium
AGGCGCGTGTTCATCTCCATGAAGTAGAAGCGCTCGCGGTCGGCGTCGAGGAGAAACTCGATCGTGCCGGCGCTCACGTAGCCGACCTCGCGGGCGACCCGGACCGCCGCGCGCCCGATGCGCTCCCGCACCTCCGGGGAGACCGCCGGGGAAGGCGTCTCCTCCAGGAGCTTCTGGTGCCTCCTCTGGAGCGAGCAGTCGCGCTCGCCGAGGAACAGGACGGTGCCGTGGGAGTCGGCGAGGATCTGCGCTTCCACATGGCGTGCGCCGGCGAGGTATCGCTCGACGTAGACCTCGTCCCGGCCGAAGGCGAGCTTCGCCTCGCGACGGGCGCCGTCCAGGGCTTGCTCGATCTCGGCGGCGTCGCGCACGACCTTGAAGCCGCGCCCGCCGCCGCCGAACGAGGCTTTGATCGCGAGCGGGAGGCCGTGCTCGGCGGCGAACGCCCGGATCTCCTCCGGACCGGTCACCGGCTCTGGGGTGCCGGGAACGACCGGGGCCCCGGCCGCCACGGCGGCCGCGCGCGCGGCGACCTTGTCGCCCATGGCCTCGATCGCGCCGGCGCTCGGGCCGACGAAGACGATGCCGGCCTCCTCGCAGGCCCGCGCGAACGCCGCGTTCTCGGCGAGGAACCCGTAGCCGGGGTGGATGGCCTCCGCCCCGGCGCGGCGCGCCGTCTCGATCAGGGTATCGATGCGGAGGTAGCTCGCGGCCGGCGCGGCCTCACCGATGAGGTACGCCTCGTCGGCGTGGCGGACGTGGAGGGACTCGCGGTCCACGTCCGAGTAGACGGCGACCGAGGCCGCGCCGAGCTCGCGGAGCGCGCGGAAGAGGCGGATCGCGATCTCGCCCCGGTTCGCGACGAGGACCTTGGAGAACATGCCGCGGCGAACGCTACCACAGGCGCGTGCTACCCTCCCCGCGCCGTGCCCGAGCCTTTCGATCCGGAGGCGTTTCGCGCCGCGCTCGCGGGCGTCCCCTTCGCGCGGAGGGTGGTCGCGCGCGTGGAAACCGGCTCGACGAACAACGACGCGGCGCGCGAGGCGCGCGCCGGCGCGCCGGAGGGGACCGTCGTGGTCGCCGATCGCCAGACCGGTGGGCGCGGACGGCTCGGCCGGACCTGGATCGCGGCCCCTGGGGAAGCGCTCCTCGCGTCATGGGTGGTGCGCCCCGTCCTTCCCGTGGACCGCTGGCCCTCGCTCACCCTGTTCGCGGCGCTTGCCGCCGTGGAGGGAGTCGAGCGCGCCTGCGGGATCGCGGCCGGAATCAAGTGGCCGAACGACCTCTTCGCAGGCGAGCCGGCCGGCAAGATCGCCGGGATCCTCGCCGAAGCCGACGTCGCCGGCGGGTTCGTGGTGATCGGCATCGGGCTGAACGTCTCGGGGGATCTTGCGCCCGAGATCCGGGGCACGGCCACGACGGTCGCGGCCGCCGGCGGGAGCGGCCTCGCCCGCCCGCCCATCCTGGCGGAGGTTCTGCGCGCATTCTCGGGGGCGCTCGCCGGCCCGGCGGCCGCCCTGGACGGGTTCCGCGCGCGCTGCGCGACGCTCGGGACGGTCGTGCGCGTGGAGCGTGCCGGGGCGCCGGCAATCGAGGGCCTCGCGCGCGACGTGGACGCGCGCGGCGCTCTCTTGATCTCATCGGCCGGGGGAGAGGTGGTCGTGGCCGCAGGCGATGTGACGCATCTGCGCCCGGCGCCGGCCGCCGAGTCGTAGGGGGCGCCGGCCGCGCGCGATTCGCCCGCCGCTCGCCGCCGGACTAGCCTTCTCCGCATGTCCGAGCAACCAACCGAGGGTCTCCGACCGCTCCCATCGCACTACTCGCACTGCTTCGGGTGCGGGCGCGAGCACCCGACCGGGCTCCACCTCCAGATGGCCGGAGGGGGCACCCGCATCGAGGGCTCCTTCCTCGTCACCGAGCACCATCAGGGCGCGCCCGGCCTTGCTCACGGTGGCGTGATCGCGGCTGCGATGGACGAGGGGATGGGCTTCATGCTGTGGCTGCTCGAGACGCCGGCCGTGACTGTTCACCTCGAGGTGAACTTCCGCCGGCCGGTGCCGGTCGGCTCGCGCCTCGATCTGGCCGGGGACCTCGACGGGGTCGAGGGGCGCAAGATCTGGACGACCATGACCGGGCGGGTGGACGGCGAGGCCGTCGTCGACGCGCGCGCCCTGTTCCTGAAGGTCGGCTTGGAGCACTTCGCGCCGCATGCGCGCCGCATGCGCGAGACCCTCGAGCGCCCCTACAACCCCTGAGACGCCCGACCCGGCGCGGGCCCCCGCCCGACCGTCTATCCGACCAGGATCGATCGGGTCTCGACGAAGGTGTCCCTGCCGTCCTCCATGCTCGCCTCGTATGCCTCGAGGCGCCAGGTCTCCGGCGAGGCGGGCGGTGAGGCGACCTGGATGGTGGTCGAGAACGCTCCGCGCTCCGGAGCTCCGGCGCTCGCCGTCGTCGAGGTGACTGACACGCGCTTTCCGGTCGCGTCGAGCAGCCGGAAGGCGACGTTGGCCTCGAAGGTCGAGGCCTCGCCGGTGACGGCGATCTCGCGCCCGACTGCGACCCCGTCGAGTGGCGTCCAGATCGTGATCGGCTCGAGGACCTCGATGGCATCCTGACGTGCGAACGGTTGGTCGGAGAGCCCCACGTGACCCCACCAGTCCTCGACTAGCCGCCCGTTCGAGGCCTTCCCCGAGGGCTTGCCTTCCACGGTGAAGGCGACGCGCTTCACCGTGGGGAACTCGGTGAGCGTCCAAACGATCGACTGGATCCCGAGCGCCTCCACCGTCGCGCCGGCGTTCGCCTCGAGCACGTCGGCGCTCCAGTCGACCGTCGCGGTCCCGCCCTCGATCTTGAGGTCGAGGATCTTGGCGCCGCGCGGGATCGGCGTGACGTGATCGGGATCCTGTGCTGTGCCGTGCACCAGCTCCTCGAGCGCGGCGCGCCCGATCGCGGACGTCTTGTCGACCTGGTGGCGCTCGGGCGCGAGCCAGGTCCTTCCCTCGGAGTCGACGAGATAGTGGATCGTCACGGTGGTCATGACGCGCTGGGGGGCCCGTGCGGCCGAGGGTCGTTCCTTGCCACAGGCCGCGAGCGCGAGCGCGAGCGCGAGGAGAGCGATTGGGATCGGGCGTCTGGTCATCGTCTGCCTCCTGGTGGGTCGCCGGTCCCATTGTCGCCTATCGCGGCGGGCGCGCGCACCTCCCGGTGGCGCGTGCACCTCCCGGTGGCGGGCGCTCGCCTCCCGCGATGGAGGCCGACGCTCATCCCGCGCGTTGCCGCGCTCGCGGCGCCCCTGCTAGATTCGCGTCGCCCGGGGGGAAGACGATGCCGAGAGTGAACGGCGGCTGGCGGGAGTTCCTCGGCGAGCGCCCGATCGGCGTGCTCGCCACGGTCGGCGCGGACGGCACGCCGCATGCCGTCCCGGTCGAGCTGATCGTTCGAGACGGCCGGGCGTACGTCTGGTGCCGGAGCGATTCGGTGAAGGCGCGGAACGCAGCGCGCGCGGGACGCGCGGCGCTGACGGCCTACAAGGGAGCGGCGGGCGTCCTCGTGCGGGGCCCCGTCCGGCTGATCCGGGACGGCGAGACGGGCTACGCGGAGATCGCGGGGTCCTTCCTCGAGAAGTACCACCGCGATGAGATGTACGGAAACGACTTGGTGATCGAGATAGCGCCGGAGCGGGTGAGCGAATGGACGTGAAGGGCCTTTCCCCGGTCGAGGGCAAGGTCGCCGTCGTGACCGGCGCCGTCATCCCGGTCGACGGCGGCGTTTCGACTCACGGATAGGGAGATCCCATGGACTTCGCGTTCACGCCCGAGCAGGAGGAGTTTCGCCGCACCGTCCGAGCCTTCGCGGAGCGCGAGATCGCGCCGCGCGCGGGCGAGATCGACGAGCGCGGGGAGTTCCCCGTCGACCTCGTGCTCGAGATGGGCAGGCTCGGGCTCTTCGGCCTGCCCTTCCCGGAGGAGTATGGGGGCTCCGGCGCCGACTTCACCGCGCTCTGCATCGCGATCGAGGAGGTCGGCCGGGTGGATCAGAGCATGGGGATCACGCTGGAGGCCGCCGTCGGCCTCGGGGCGATGCCGATATGGATGTTCGGCTCGGAGGAGCAGAGGCGGAGCTGGCTGCCGCCGCTCGCGCGCGGCGAGCGGATCGCGGGCTTCGGATTGACCGAGCCCGAGGCCGGCTCGGACTCCGGCGCGACGAGGACGCGCGCCGTCCTGGACGGCGGCGAGTGGGTGATCGACGGGTCGAAGGCTTTCATCACCAACGTCGGCACCCCGATCTCCCAGCACGTGACGATCACCGCGGTGACGGGGGAGTCCAAGGGCCGCAAGGAGATCTCGAACATCATCGTGCCGGTGGGGACGCCCGGGTTCCAGGCCGCGCCGCCCTACCGCAAGGTCGGCTGGCATGCCTCCGACACCCGCGCGCTCTCCTTCGACGGCTGCCGCGTGGCGGAGGGGAACCTTCTCGGCGCGCGCGGGGAAGGTTTCCGCAACTTCCTCGCCGTCCTGGACGCCGGGCGCGTCGGCGTTGGGGCGCTCGCCGTCGGGCTGATCCAGGGCTGCCTCGATCAGTCGGTCGCCTACGCGAAGGAGCGGCGCCAGTTCGGCCGCCCGATCGCCGAGTTCCAGGCGATCCGGTTCAAGATCGCCGACATGGCTGTGGCGGCCGATCTCGCGCGGCTCGCGGTCTACCGCGCGGCGTGGATGAAGGACCGGGGCATGCCGTTCAAGCGCGAGGCCGCCCAGGCGAAGCTCTTCGCGACCGAGGCCGCCGTGAGCGCCGCGCGCGAGGCCGTTCAGATCCACGGGGGGTATGGGTTGATGGAGGAGTACCCGGTCGCGCGCTTCTACCGCGACTCCAAGGTGCTCGAGATCGGCGAAGGTACGAGCGAGGTCCAGAGGCTCGTCATCGCGCGCGAGCTTCTCGGCTCGGGGTAGCGCGCGCGGAACCGCTCGTCGAAATCTCGACAGGCCGCCGGGAGACGGAGTCCTATCCCTGCGATCAGGGTTCCGACAGGAACGTCCGGACCTCCCGGAGGAGCTGGTCGCGGTTCCGTTCGTAGAGAAGCCAGTGGGTCGCATCGCCCACGACGACCTCGCGGCGCTCGGCCGCTCCGGTGAGGCGATCGAGGAACGATGGGTCGGCGAACTGATCCCGGTCACCGCGGACGAGGAGGGTGGAGGCGCGGATCGCCGACGCGTCGTAGATCGGGCGCCCCGTCCAGATGGAGTAGAGATCCGCGAGCGGGCCCATGGGCCGGCGGACCCGGCCCGGGATGGGAGTCGAGGGATCGGAGGCGAGGAACACCCGGGTGACGGCCGCGAGCGCTTCGGGCGATCGGAGGTCCTTGCCGGCCGGTCCGGTGACGCGAGCGAGCATCATGTCCCAGTGGCCTGTGAGCGCGGCAGGGGGAACGACCTGGTAGGCGGGCATCGCCGGATTCAGGCGCCCGGGGCGGGCGGGGTCCTCGAACTGCTCGGTCATCCACGGGAGATCGAACCCGTGCATCGCTCCGTACAGGACCAGCTTGCGGACCGCTTCGGGGTGGTCGGCCGCGTACATCCCGGCCACGACCGCTCCCCAGGACCACCCGATGACGTCCACGCGGCTTGCGTCGCACTCCTTGCGGAGGAATGCGACGGCCGCGGCCACGTCTCGGACGGCTTCGGACGCGCGCACGGCCGGGGGGTTCCTTCCGGGAGGCTCCGACATCGCGGCGGGGCGGGTGGACCGGCCGAACCCGCGCATGTCGAGCGCCCAAGCGTCGAACCCGGCCCCGGCGAGATCCTGCATCCACGAGTAGCCGGGGACGTCGAACGCCTCCGCCGTGGGGACGCCGAAGGGCTCGAGGAGGAGGGCGATCCGGCCGCCGCAGCGCGCCCGATCGGCGGGGCGCCGCTCTCGAAGCGACAAGCGGATGCCACCGTCCGGGCCTGCGATCGTGCGCTCATGGAGCCGGGGGGCGCCCGTCTGCCGCGCGCAGGCGCCGGTGAGCGTCGCGAGCAGGGCGAGCCCAGCCGCGAGAGAACGCCGTCCGGTCCGCATGGGGCACCTCCTGTCGATCGGGTTTCGGGAATCGTAGGCGACACCTGCTCGCACCTGCAACCTGGCCTCACAAGACGCGAGGCGCCGGTGGGAGAGCGCTCGCGCGCGGCAGCTCCGCCACGTAATGAGTGTTCGCGAACTGGTTCACGTCGTAGGTCGCGTAGAGCAGCGCTCCGACGATCCCGAGCGCGAGCGCGCCGGCAAGCGCGGCGCCGACGATCCGCTTCCAGCGCCCGAAAGACACGGCGGCGCCGCCCGCCGCGCCTCCGGCGAGCGCGAGGAGCAGGAGCCGCTTGGCGAAGTCGGCGAAGGCCTTCTTGCCGGCCTCGCTGAAGCGGATGAGCGTGGCTGTGTCGAGCGGTTCGGCCAGCGCGGAGGGGCGCGCGGCGAGGCCGGCGGCATCCACCCCGACGACGGTCATGCGGAGGGTGATGGGGGATGTGTGAGTGGGGGCCTCCGCGTATCCGGTCTGGATGCCCGGGCGGGGGCGGACGGTGAGCTGAGAGGCGCCGGCGAGCGCGGGCATCGCCGACAGCTCCACCCGAAGCGGTGGGATCGAGTAGGTCTTCGCGCTGTAGAGCGCCACCGACGTGAGCGCTCCGGCGGCGCCGAAGACGAAGCTGACGGCGATCCACCAGCGGGCCGGCTTGGTTCCCTGCTCCATCGGTCCTCCCTCAGTCCTCTTCCTCTGTTCCCTGGTCCCTGCACAGGCCGCCAAGCTCGGCCGCGCCGTCTTCCGGCCCGACTGCGAGAACCCGGTCGCCCGCCTGAAGCGAGAAGTCCGCGCGCGGCCGGTAGATCCAGCGCCCGGCGCGCTGGATCGCGAGCACGTCCATCCCGGTCTCGGTCCGGATCGAAAGCGCGCGGATCGTTCGCCCGGCGGCCGGGGCGTCCTCGGACACCCGGGCCTCGGCCACGATCTCGTCGGTCTCGGCGGGCGCCTCGGCGATGACCGGGTGCGGCTCCTCCGCGTCCTCGACGATCCGGGTCATCTCCTGGGCGGCGTCGGCGATTCGCTCGCTCGC
>JACQXY010000044.1 GCA_016208485.1 Acidobacteriota bacterium
GAAGGGGGTGAAGTCGGCGTAGCCCTTCTTCGCCAGGACCTTGGTGATCGCGGCGGTGAGGGTGGTCTTGCCGTGGTCGATGTGGCCGATCGTGCCGATGTTCACGTGCGGCTTCGTGCGCTCGAACTTCTGCTTGCCCATCCCGGCCTCCCCTTCCCCTATTCACCCCGGGGGCTACGCTTCGCTGCCTGAGCCCCCGGACCCCCTACTCGCCGCGGACCTTCGCCACGATCTCGCGGGCGATGCTCTCCGGCACCGGCTGGTACGAGTGGAACTGCATCGTGTAGCTCGCCCGACCCTGGGTCTTCGACCGGAGGTCGGTCGCGTACCCGAACATCTCCGCGAGCGGAACCTGGGCCCGGATCACCTGCATCGCCCCCCGCGGCTCCATCCGGTCGATCTTGCCGCGGCGCGACGTTATATCACCAATCACGTCCCCCATGTTCGGCTCGGGGGTGACCGCCTCGACCTCCATGATCGGCTCGAGCAGCACGGGGCCGGCCTTGCGCGCGGCCTCCTTGAGCGCCATGGAGCCGGCGATCTTGAACGCGATCTCGCTCGAGTCGACCTCGTGGTACTGGCCGTCCACGAGCGAGACCCGGAGATCCACGAGCGGGTAGCCGGCGAGCACGCCCGACTCCATCGCCTCCTGGACGCCCTCGTCGACGGCCGGCACGTACTCGTTTGGGATGCTCCCGCCCTTGATCCTGTTGACGAACTCGAACCCGCCTCCGGGGCCGGTCGGCTCGACGTTGATCTCGACCACGCCGAACTGCCCGCGGCCGCCGGTCTGGCGGACGTAGCGCACCTGGATCTTCTCGACCGCGCGCGTGACGGTCTCGCGGTAGGCGACCTGCGGCTTGCCGATGTTCGCCTCCACGCCGAACTCGCGGCGCAGGCGGTCGATCAGCACGTCGAGGTGCAGCTCCCCCATCCCCCAGATGATCGTCTGGCCGGTCTCCTCATCCTGACGGACCTGGAACGTCGGGTCCTCGTCGGAGAGCGCCGCCAGGCCCTTTCCGAGCTTGTCCTGGTCGGCCTTGGTCTTCGGCTCGATCGCGACCGATATGACCGGGGCGGGGAAGCTCATTGACTCGAGCACGATCGGCGCCGAGGGGTCGCACAGGGTGTCTCCCGTCGTGGTGTGCTTGAGGCCGACGGCGGCGACGATGTCGCCTGAGAACGCCGCCGCCTTGTCCTCGCGGTGGTTCGCGTGCATCTGAAGGATGCGCCCCACGCGCTCCTTGCGGTCCTTGGTCGAGTTCGAGACGTGCGATCCGGCCCGGAGCGTCCCGGAGTAGACGCGGAAGTAGGTGAGCTTGCCGACGTACGGGTCGGCCGCGATCTTGAACGCGAGGGCGCTGAAAGGAGCCTCGTCGCTCGGCGCGCGCTCCTCGACACGCTCGCCGGGGATCCGGCCGGAGACCGGGGCGACGTCCAGCGGCGAGGGGAGGTAGGCGACGATCGCGTCGAGCAGAGGCTGGACGCCCTTGTTCCTGAAGGCGCTCCCGCAGAGCACCGGGGTGATCGAGCCGGCGAGCGTGCCGCGGCGGATCGCGCGGCGCAGGTCCTCGGGCGACGGCTCCTCCCCGTGCACGTACTTCCCCATGAGTGCCTCGTCGTGGTCGGCGAGGGCCTCGAACATCTCGTGGCGCCAGTGGGCGATCTCGGCGGCCATCGACTCCGGCGGCGCGCGGTCCTCCCAGTGCTCGCCGAGGCCCTCGTCCGGCCAGTAGCGACCGGTCGAGGTCACGAGGTCCACGACCCCGCGGAAGCCGTCTTCGGCTCCCCAGGGAAGCTGGATCGGCACCGGGTGGGTGCCGAGCCGGTCGCGGATCATCTCGACCGTGCGCGGGAAGTCGGCGCCGATCCGGTCCATCTTGTTCACCAGGCAGATCCTGGGAACGCGGTACCGGTCGGCCTGCCGCCACACGGTCTCGGTCTGCGGCTCGACCCCGGCCACCCCGTCGAACAGCGCGACCGCGCCGTCGAGCACCCGGAGGCTCCGCTCGACCTCGACCGTAAAGTCCACGTGGCCGGGCGTATCGATGATGTTGATCCAATGGTCCTTCCACATGCACGTGGTCGCGGCCGAGGTGATGGTGATGCCGCGCTCCTGCTCCTGGACCATCCAGTCCATGACGGCGGTGCCCTCGTGAACCTCGCCGACCTTGTAGGTCCTGCCGGTGTAGTAGAGGATCCGCTCGGTCGTCGTGGTTTTGCCCGCGTCGATGTGGGCCATGATGCCGATGTTGCGCGTCCGGGCGAGCGGGTACTCGCGAAGCACCAGCTCGCCGCGCCTCTGCACGGGCTCGGGCATCTTCCTCGCGGGAGTCGCCATCGGAATCACCAGCGGTAGTGAGCGAACGCCTTGTTCGACTCGGCCATCTTGTGAAGATCCTCGCGCCGCTTCACCGAGATCCCGGTGTTGTTGATCGCGTCGACCAGCTCGCCGGCGAGCCGGCCGGCCATCGACTTCTCCTTGCGCGAGCGGGAGTTCTGGACCAGCCACCGGAGCGCGAGCGTGATGCCGCGCCGGTTCGGGACCTCGACCGGGACCTGGTAGGTGGCGCCGCCGACCCTGCGCGAGCGCACCTCGAGCTGAGGCTTGATGTTCTCCACGGCCTTCTTCAGCGCCCCGACGTGGTCGGCGCCGGTCTTCTGGTGGGCCGCATCGAGAGCTTCGTAGACGATGCGCTCGGCGGTGCCGCGCTTGCCGCGCTCGAGGATCTTGTTGATGAGCTGGGTGACGAGCACGCTGCCGAACACGGGGTCCGGCGCGACCTCGCGCTTCGGGATCGGTCCTTTCCGCGGCATCCCTAGGCCCCCCGCTTCGCCCCGTACTTGGAGCGAGCCTGCTTGCGGTCGCGCACGCCGGCGGTGTCGAGGGCCGCGCGGATGACCTTGTAGCGGACGCCGGGGAGGTCCTTCACGCGTCCTCCGCGCACGAGCACGATCGAGTGCTCCTGCAGGTTGTGCCCGATGCCGGGGATGTAGGCGTTGACCTCCGACCCCGCGGTCAAGCGCACCCGGGCGACCTTCCGGAGGGCCGAGTTCGGCTTCTTCGGAGTCATCGTGAACACGCGGGTGCAGACGCCCCGGCGCTGGGGCGAGCCCTTCAGCGCGGGCGTCTTCGTCTTCGACCGCTTCGGCCTGCGGCCGTGGCGAACGAGCTGCTGGATCGTCGGCATCCCTATCGTTTCCGTTTCTTCGAGCGCGACCCGCTTCTTCGAACGCGACCCGCGCGCCCGCTCCGGGCGCGCTCCTCCCCGCACGGGGGCACGGAGGTCTCCGCAAGGGGCTCCGGCCCGTCGTCCCGCCGGAGCACGAAGGGTAAAGTTACCAGCGCAAACGCGCGGGTGTCAACGCGATGCGCGCGCGCGATGCCCGGACCAGATCCTGCCGAGCGTGACCCCGATCCCCGCCCCGAAGACGTCGGTGAGGCCGTCCAGGGCACTTGAGTCCCTCATCGGGACGAAAGCCTGGTGGATCTCGTCGAGGACCCCGAAGAGCGCCGCGCCCCCGATCGCCCAGGCGGTCGCGCGCGCGGCCGGGAACCCTTGGAGAACGAGCGCCCGACGGGTGACGAACCCGAGCGCCGCGTACTCCGCAATATGCCCGAATGGCGCAAGCAGGAACGCACCTGGCAATCCCGCCGGGCCGAAGTCCGAGACCGACGAGACCGAGGAGATCAACCCGACGACGAGCGCAACGAGCGCCCAGGCATCGATCCGGGCCCGCTTGGAGGCTTGAGTCCTCGTGGCTACGACTTGGCCTTCGTCCTGCCGCCGCGCTTCGCCGCCCGCGACTTCGCCGAGCGAGGCTTCCGCGGCGGCTTGGCCGCGACCGCCGAGCGCCCGCGGCGGGCCCTCAGCTCGCCGGGCCTCGCGGCCGAACTCACAAGGGTGCCGTAGCACTCGGTGTGGAACGCCAGCTCGCGCTGCTCTCCACGACCCCGCGCCCCCTGGGTCCGGGCGTCGAGCCGGCCGACCTTGGCCGGCTGGCCGACCGGGATTTGCTTCTTGCAGAAGTCGCAGACGAACTCTCGAACGACCCGTTCACGCACGCCCACTTCGCCCTCCTTCGTTGGTTGCCGCTCCGTCGACCGCTCGTTTCGCGTTGCGTCAATCTAGCTTCGCACAGATCCCCCGCGGCCGCAATCGAGCCCCCAATTCGGGGAACGAAAGACCGGGGCGACCGATCCGGCCGCCCCGCGGGTTTGGATATTCGATTTCACCCGCCCGGCCCCGCGCCGGGCCGGCCCCGAACCCCGCGTCCGTCCGAGCGCGCCGCGACCCTCGATAATGCGGGGACGATGAGGGCTCCGGTTCCCCGCAGGCGCACGATCGCGATCGCCGCGACCGTGGCGGTCGCCGTCGCCCTCGGACTTGCGTGGCGCGACGCCCGCGCGACGCGCGCCGATCTCGAGCGGGCGCGGCGGGCGCTCGCCGGCGCCGAGGAGTCCGCCGCGGCGGGAGACGTGCCCGGCCTCGAGGACGCTCTGCGCCGCGCGCGGGGTCCGCTCCAGCGCGCGCGGCGACTCACCGGAGCGCTGCCGCTGCGCGCGATCGGGTGGGCTCCGGTCGCCGGGCGGAGCGCGCGCGCGGCGGCCTCGCTCGCCCGCGCCGCGGAGATCGCCGTCGACGCCGGCCTCGAGGCCGCGGCCGCGGCGAAGCTCTTCCCCGCGGGTGGCGGCCGGATCGTCTACGGCATCTCGGGCGGGAGACTCGACGTCGCCCCCTGGGCGGCGGCGCGCCCCCCGCTCGAGCGCGCCGCCGGCGCGGCGCGCCGCGCGAACCGCATCGCCGCACGCGCGCCCCGCACCTGGGTCTTGCCCTCGGTCGCCCGCGCCCGCGCGCAGATCACCCGGCGGCTCGCCGAGCTGGAGCGCGGGGTCCGCTACGCGCTCGACGCCGGCCGCATCATCCCGGCGATGCTCGCCGGCGCCCCGAAGCGGTATCTCGTGGTGCTGCAGAACCCCGCCGAGGCGCGCGCGACCGGCGGTCTCGTCGGCGCCTTCGCGCTCATCGAGACCGACCGGGGACGCATCCGGCTCCGGACGATCGCGCCGAACACGGAGCTGAAGGAGGCCCCGGCCGACCTTCCGATGCCGGAGTGGTTCCGCCGCCGCTACGACCGCTTCGCCTCTCGCCGCCACTGGTCGAACGTCAACATGGAGCCGGATTTCCGGCTGGTCGGTCCCCTGCTCGCGCGCCTGTTCGAGCGAACGATCGGCCCGCGCGTGGACGGGGTCATCGGCGTCGATCCGATCGGTCTCGCGGAGCTGCTGCGCGCGACCGGCCCCATCCCCGGCCCTCGCGGGACGACGCTCGAGGCCGCCACCATCGCGCGGCTCGTGATGAGCGACTCCTACAACCGGATGTTCCCCGACCCGGGGACGCAGGCCGCGCGCAAGGCGTTCTTCGTGGAGGTCGGCCGGCGGATCCTTGCGCGCGTGCTCGCCGACGTCGCCGCGCGCCCCGCCGCCGAGGCGTTCTCGACGGCCGCGCGCGCCAAGCACTTGATGGTGTGGGTCGCCAACTCCGGCGCGCAGCGAGCTCTCGAGGACCTCGGGGTCGCCGGCGCGTTCCGCGCGCCCGGGCCGTTCGTCGGCCTGGTGAACCAGAACGCTTCGGCCGACAAGCTCGACTACTACCTCCGGCGCCAGGTCGATCTGCGCGTCTCGCCCGGCGTGGACGGGAGCGCCGCCTTCCGCCTCACCGTGCGCCTGCGGAACGGCGCTCCCGCGACCGGGCTGTCGCCGTACGTGCTCGGCGGGGATCGCGATCTCCCTCCGGGCGACCTCCTCACCTACATGAGCGTCTATCTCCCCTCGAGCGCGGAGGCGAGCGCGCTCCGCGTCGGCGGCGCGCGCGTCGACTTCGAGTCCGAGCGCGTTCCCGGCGCGCTCGTGGTGTCGCGGTTCATCCTGGTCCCGCGGGGGCGGTCGGCCGTAGCCGAGCTGGAGTGGGAGCTGCCGCGCGCCCTTTCGGGTGCGGGACGGCAGCGGAGGCTGGGTTTCACGGTGCTGCGGCAGCCGATGGTCGCCCCCGACCTCCTGAGCATCGCCGTCGGGACCCCGCGCGGCTGGCGCGGGGGTTTCGGCCCGACGTGGCTCACCGGGGACCGGGACACCCAGATCCGCGCGACTCTCTCGCGCCCGCTCTGGGGGAGGATCTGGGACTTCCTCGCGCGCCGGATCGACTGACCCCCGATCGACCGGTCGGCGCATCGCGCGCTGCGGGCGTCTGACGTGTCTGACACGTCTGACATCCCGGTGACCCCACAGAAAAGCGAAGCGGGGTGGCCCGCGGGCCACCCCATTCGGACTCGATATTCGGTTGTCCTGCCGGCCGGCGTGCCGCTGGCCGGCACCCCACCGGTCTCCTACCGGCGCGTGCCTCCCTGCCGGAACCACTCGACGGTCGCGGCCACCGCCTGCTCCCAATCGGCCTCCGGCCGCCAGCCGAGCACCTCGCGCGCGCGAGAGATGTCGGCGCGCGTGCTCCGGACGTCGC
>JACQXY010000045.1 GCA_016208485.1 Acidobacteriota bacterium
CAAGGGCGTCAAAGTGAGCGACGAAGAACTCGCCACTGTCCGAATCAAGCCCGGCAAGTTCCACGGCGACTGGAACTACTCGTTGCTCCCAACACGAATCACAAGGCTGTAACTACGACAGTGTTATTTCCTGACGGGCCCTTAGCTTTGCACAGATGACCGTCGGTCGCAATCAGGCCCCGATATCGGGCAAGCAAAACCGGGGTGACCGCCCCGGCCACCCCGTCGGTTTGGATATTCGATTCGGCAAGCCCGGCGTCCTCCGGCTCCCCCCAAGAGGCGACCGCCCCCGGCACAGGGCCGAACGCGCGGCGACCCCCGATAATGCCTGGACGATGAGCGCCCGCGCCCAGCGCGTCCGGGTGGTCGCGATCGCGGCGGCCGCCGGGATCGCCGTCGTGGGCACCCTCGCCTGGCGCGACGCCCGGGCGACGAGAGGCGACCTCGAGCGCGCGCGGCGCGCGCTCATCGCCGCCAAGGACGCGGCGGCCGCCGGCGACGTGGTCGTCGTCGAGCGCGCGCTCCTCGCGGCCGAGCGGCCGCTCGACCTCGCCGCGCGCCGCTCCGCCGCTCTCCCCCTGCGCGTCGCCGGATGGATCCCGATCGCGGGTCGGAGCGCGCGGGCGGCCGCCTCGCTCGCCCGCGCCGTTCGCCTCGCCTCGGAGGCCGGCGTCGAGGCCACGCGCGCAGCGCGCGCGTTCCCCCTCGACGGCGGCCGGATGATGCTCGGGGGCGGGCCGAAGCGGTACCTCGTCGTGCTGCAGAACCTCGCGGAGGCGCGCGCGACCGGCGGGCTCGTCGGCGCCTTCGCGCTCATCGAGGCCGATGGAGGCACCCAGATCCGCGAGTTGTGACGCAGTTTCGTGCATGAAGTCTGGTCCCGGCTCAGTTCCTGGTCGTGTTGATGAGGATGAGCCGACTGGGAAGGGAGGCCGGCGCACATTGGGGTGCATCCAACCCCGGGGACGTTGTCCGTCGAGGTTTCTTGTGATTTGAGGGGACGCCAAACAGATCTCGGGCGCTGCGATTCTTGTTATTCGGCCCGCTATCCGTTCGGCGAGGGGAGCGCGCGGAGCGCGCGGTACGCCTGAAGGATCGGACCGTCCCGCTGGGAGGGGCTCAGGCGCACGATGATCTGGCGCGCGTGGTGGATGACGCGTCCGGGGATGCAGATAAGCTCACGGCGCAGCCGCTTGCCGTGCGCTCGGCCACCGGCGTCGAGGCCTGAGAGCGCCTGCATCCACGCGGAGCAGTTGAGGGCTGTCAGCGCCGCCCACATCCAGACGGCGTTGACGGCCTGGTAGCCCGACGGCAGGTGCCGCAGAGCCATCCCGAGCCTGCTGTCGCGGATCCGCTCCTCAACTTGCGCGCGTCCCCGGTACCAGGCTTCGATCGCGCGGGGCTCGCCCGGCAGGTTGGTGAGGATGACCGAGTAGGCGTGGGCGTGGTCCGCCTCGCCTCCCAAGACCATCCGCAGCTGGGCGGGGTCGATGGTGCGCCGCCGCCTGGACCGAGGATCCGCCGAGATCGCCGCGGCTCCCAGGCGCACCCGCCGCACGATGGCGCGGGTTCCCGCAGGCCACCCGGCGGGCACATAGCTCGCCTCGGCGACCTGCGCGCCGGGCATCCCACGGGCCTTGCGCCAAGCGGTTTTCGGCACCCTGCGTACCGCCCGCCACACTGCCGGGTTGCGCTTGGCCGCAACCCCAAAGTCGGCCCCCGCCTCCAAGGCCGCCCGCGCGACCCCCTGGTCGAAGAAGCCCGCATCGGCACGGATCCGAGGCCGGCCAAGGCCGGCGGGCAGCGCCCCTACGGCCCGGGCGATCAGCGACGGCGCGCGGGGACGCGGGTCGCAGATCCCCGAGGTCAGCTCGGCGGCGAGCACCCATCCGGCCTCCGCCCACACCGCCGGCTGCGGCCGGCCGCACCACTGTCCGGCATAGTTGAACGCCACTCCTTCCTTCTTGGTCCCGTA
This sequence comes from Acidobacteriota bacterium, assembly GCA_016208485.1. Taxonomy (GTDB): domain Bacteria; phylum Actinomycetota; class AC-67; order AC-67; family AC-67; genus JACQXY01. The sequence goes on from JACQXY010000045.1 coordinate 1,976, forward strand.
TACCTCGACGTCGGTCGGATCCAGGTCGATCGTCGGCCGCTCCCTGCGCAGACGGCGCCGCGCCTTGCGTGGCAGCAGGTCAAACGCGCGCCGCGCGCAGGCGGCGACACCCGCCTCGATTCCCGCGAGATGGGCGGGACCGAACCGCTTCGCGAGCCCGATCGCGGTCGTCGAGGCCGGCGTCGCGCAGACCGCCCGCAGCTCCGCCGACGCCTGATCGGCTCGGAGATGATCCAGGTCGCACAGGAAATCGCCGCCGGCCAGCATCGACTCGGCCAGTGCCAGCACCAGCTCGCCTGAGGAGGCGCCCTGCCGACGTGCCTTGATCGGGCCGATGTGGGCGTCCAGGGTCTGGCTGATCCCCAGGCACCGATCGAGCTCCCCGACCAACATCAAGCCCACCGCGGGCGAGATGGTCGGGTCGTTGAAACGAAGCTGGATCTCCGGGCGGCGATCGCGTATTGTCTTCACCTGACGGGTGCCTTTCGCTCGAGGGCTCGGATTGTTTCTGACACCCCGATTCTCTCGCAGCGAAAGGCACTTGTCATTGATCCTGGATCGGCCAAGCCGAGCTAACTCGCGGATCTAGGTCTGACACGTGGCCCCACAGAAAGGCGAAGCGGGGTGGCCCGCGGGCCACCCCATTCGGACTCGATATTCGGTTGTCCCGCCGGACGGCGTCCCGGCGGCCGACGCCCTACCGCGCTCCTACCGGCGCGCGCCTCCCTGCCGGAACCACTCGACGGTCGCGGCCACCGCCTGCTCCCAATCGGCCTCCGGCCGCCAGCCGAGCACCTCGCGCGCGCGAGAGATGTCGGCGCGCGTGCTCCGGACGTCGCCGGGTCGCTTCGGGCTGAAGACGGGATCGATCCAGCGCGAGGTCGCGCGCGACACCGCGCGCAGGACCTCGTTCACGGTCGTCGAGGCCCCCGCGCCGATGTTCATGAACGCGCCGTCCACCTCCGGGCCGGCCGAGGCCGCGAGCAGGTTCGCCCGTACCACGTCGTCGATGAACACGAAGTCGCGCGACTGCTCGCCGTCCCAGTGGATCTCCGGCGGCTTCTCGGTGGAGAGCGCCTCGACGAACGCGGGAAACACAGCGGCATACATCGACTCCGGGTGCTGCCCCGGGCCGAAGACGTTGAAGTAACGGAGCGAGACCGTCGAGAGCCCCTTGATCCGGGTCCACGCCCGGCAGTAGTACTCGGCCGCGAGCTTGCTCACCCCGTAGGGGGAGATC
>JACQXY010000037.1 GCA_016208485.1 Acidobacteriota bacterium
GCCGCCGATCGGGAGGACGTCGAGAAGAAGATCGCGGCGCTGAAGGAGGCGCTGAAGGGCGCCGACGTCGCCGTGATCCGCTCGGCGAGCGAGGAGCTGGCCCAGGCCGCGCAGAAGATCGGGCAGGCGATGTACGCGCAGCAGCCGGCCGGCGGCGAGGCTGCCGGAGATCAGACCGCGCAGGCGGCCGGCGGCGACGAGGTCGTCGACGCAGAGGTCGTGGACGAAGGGCAGGCGGGCTGACCGCCGGGTGGCAGGAGATGAGCGGCGAACGCAAGACCCCTGAAACGGCCGGCGACTCGGAGGAGGTCGGCCCGGAGGAGGTCGGCCCGGAGGAGGTCGCGCCGGAGGAGGTCGCGCCGGAGGAGGTCGTGGAGGCCGAGGTCGTGGCCGAGGCGGAGCCCTCGCCCCAGGACCCGATCGAGACCGCGCGCGCGGAGGCCGCCTCGCACCTCGACGACCTCCGGCGGCTGAAGGCCGAGTTCGAGAACTACCGCAAGCGCGTGCTGAAGGAGCAGACCCACCTCGCCCAGCACGCCTCGCAGCAGATGGTCGAGCGGCTGCTTCCGATCCTCGACAACTTCGAGCTGGCGCTCCTCGCCTCGGACCAGACGAAGGACTTCGGCAAGCTCGTGCGCGGGGTCGAGATGGTCTTCGGCGAGCTGCTCGATCTGCTCCACCGCGAGGGCCTGGCGAAGATCGAGGCGCACGGGAAGCCCTTCGATCCGGAGCTGCACGAGGCGGTGCTCGACGCCGAGGGCGACGGGGAACCCGTCGTCGTCGAGGTACTGCGCCCGGGCTACACCTTGAAGGGGAGGGTCGTCCGCCCGGCGATGGTGCGGGTCGGGCGGCAGCCGCCGCCCGGACGGGACGGCGAGGGATGAACGGATCGCGCGCGTGGATCGAGAAGGACTTCTACAAGGTACTCGGCGTCCCCGAGACGGCGAGCGCCGAGGAGATCAAGCGCGCCTACCGTGCGCTCGCGCGCAAGCACCACCCCGACCGCAACCCCGGAGACAAGGCGGCCGAGGAGCGGATGAAGGATATCTCGGAGGCCTACGACGTCGTCGTCGACCCGAAGCGGCGCGCGGAATACGACCAGGTCCGCCGCCTCTCGGCGAGCGGCTTCCGGGGAGGCGGACCGGGCTTCGGGGGCGGGCCGGGCTTCGGGGGCGGCGCGCGCTTCGAAGGCTTCCCCCCCGATCTCGGCGACCTGCTCGGGCGGATGTTCGGGGGCGGCTTCGGGGGCGGCTCGTCCGGCGGCTTCGGGGGCGCGGGGCCGAGGCGGGGCCCCGACATCGAGACGAGCACCGGGATCACCTTCGAGGATGCCGTGCGCGGCGCGACCGTCCCGGTGCGCCTCCAGAGGGACGCCGCCTGCTCCGCCTGCGCGGGATCGGGCGACCGCTCGGGGACCGCACGGACCTGCCCCCAATGCGGCGGGAGCGGCACGGCCGGAGACAACCAGGGTGGGTTCTCCTTCCTGCGCGCATGCCCTGCGTGCGGAGGCGCGGGGCGAGTCGTGGCCGACCCATGCCCGCGCTGCCGCGGCGGGGGAGTGGAGCGGCGCCGCGAGGAGGTCCGCGTGCGTATCCCGCCGGGGGTAGCCGACGGCGCGCGCATTCGCGTCCGGGGGCGGGGCGGCGCCGCGCGCGGCGGAGCTCCGTCGGGGGACCTCTACGTGGACGTCCAGGTCTCCCCGCACCCGGTGTTCGGGCGGCGCGGCGCGGACCTCACCGTCGTGGTGCCGATCACCTTCGCCGAGGCTGCCCTCGGCGGCGAGATCCGCGTGCCGACGCTCGACGGCCCGGTCACCCTCAAGATCCCGGGCGGCACCCAGGGCGGACGGGTCCTGCGCGTGCGGGGACGCGGCGCGCCGAAGCAGCGCGGCGGCGCCGGCGACCTGCTCGTCACGGTGCAGGTCGCGGTGCCCGAGCGCCTCTCGAAGGAAGCGCGCGAGGCCCTCGAGAGGTTCGCGGAGGTCCAGACCGACTCGCCGCGCGCGCGACTCGGGGTGTGAGGAGGCGACCATGGAGCGGATCGACGGAATACCGAAGGGGGTCACACCCAAGACCGCGCGCAAGGTCACGGATGAGGGAAACCGCGCGCTCTACGTGATCTCGGTTGCCGCCGAGCTCGCCGGCGTGCACCCGCAGACCCTCCGCGGGTACGAGCGGCGCGGGTTGCTGAGGCCGGCGCGAACGGAAGGGCGCGCGCGCCGCTTCTCGATGCGCGACATCGAGCACGTCCGGCTGATCCAGTCGCTCACGCAAGAGGCCGGCATGAGCCTCGCCGGCGTCGCGCGCGTGATGGACATGACCCGCGAGCTGGAGGAGATGCAGCGCCACGTCGCCGAGATGCGCGCGGAGATGGAGCAGGTCCGGCGCCGCATGGAGGAGGAGATCGAGCGCGCGCAGCGCGCCGGGCGCGCGGAGATCGTGCCGTTCCGCAGGGAGCCTCCGTGGGAGCCCTTCGGACCGGCGGGACGGCGGCGCTAGCCGTGCCGCTCGATCGCCTCACCCTCAAGTCGCAGGAGGCCCTCGCCGCGGCGCAGGACCTCGCCGCCGGCCGCAACCAGTCGCAGGTCGAGCCGGAGCACCTGCTCCACGCGCTGCTCTCGGACCCCGAGGGCGTGGTGTTCCCGGTCGTGCAGCGGCTGGGGACTTCCCCGCGCGCGCTGCGCGACAAGGTCGACGAGCTGCTCGACCGCATCCCCAAGGTCTACGGCCCGCCGCAGCAGACCTCGCCGTCCCCCGCGCTCGCGCGGGTGATCGAGCGCGCGCAAGAGGAGGCGCGCGCGCTCGGAGACGACTACGTCTCCACCGAGCACCTGCTCCTCGCGCTCACCGACGTCGCCGGTCCCGTCGCGACGCTCCTCAAAGCGGGCGGGATCGCGAAGGACGGGATCCTGCGAGTCCTGGTGGAGATCCGCGGGACGCAGCGCGTGACCTCCCCCACACCGGAGTCAACCTACCAGGCCCTCGAGCGGTACGGGCGCGACCTCACCGGCCTTGCGCGAAAGGGCAAGCTCGACCCGGTGATCGGCCGGGACGGCGAGATCCGCCGGGTCGTGCAGGTGCTGTCGCGCCGGACGAAGAACAACCCGGTGCTCCTCGGGGAACCCGGGGTCGGCAAGACCGCGATCGTCGAGGGGCTCGCGCAGCGGATCGTCGCCGGGGACGTGCCGGAGGGCCTGAAGGGCAAGCGCGTCGTCGCGCTCGATCTCGGCGCGATGATCGCCGGGACGAAGTACCGGGGCGAGTTCGAGGAGCGGCTGAAGGCGGTGCTCCGCGAGATCGTCGAGTCCGGGGGCGAGATCGTCACCTTCATCGACGAGCTGCACACCGTCGTCGGGGCCGGCGCCGCCGAGGGCGCGATGGACGCCGGCAACATGATCAAGCCGATGCTCGCGCGCGGCGAGCTGCACATGATCGGCGCGACGACTCTCGACGAGTACCGCAAGAACGTGGAGAAGGATCCCGCGCTCGAGCGCCGCTTCGCGCCGGTCTTCGTCGGGGAGCCGAGCGTGGAGGACACCGTCGCGATCCTGCGCGGCCTGAAGGAGCGCTACGAGGTCCACCACGGCGTGCGGATCACCGACTCCGCACTCCTCGCCGCCGCGATGCTCTCGCACCGGTACGTGAGCGGCCGGTTCCTCCCCGACAAGGCGATCGACCTCGTCGACGAGGCGGCGAGCCGCCTGCGGATCGAGATCGACTCCATGCCGACCGAGGTGGACGAGGTCGAGCGAGAGATCAAGCGGCTCGAGATCGAGCGCGCGGCGCTCCGCAAGGAGACCGACCCCGCTTCGCGCGAGCGGCTGGGGCGCCTGGAAGCCGATCTCGCCGGCCTCGCCGAGCGCTCCGGCGGCATGAAGGCGCACTGGCTCCAGGAGAAGGAGGCCGTCGCGCGCATCCGTAGCCTCAAGGCGAAGATCGAGGAGGCGCGCGCGGAGTCGGAGCGCGCCGAGCGCGACGGGAACCTCGAACGCGCCGCCGAGCTGCGCTACGGGCGGCTGGTCACGCTCGGCAAGGATCTGGACTCCGCGAGCGCGAGCCTGCACGAGCTCCAGCGCGAGCGGCGCTACCTCAAGGAGGAGGTGGACGAGGAGGACATCGCCGAGGTCGTCGCCACCTGGACCGGGATCCCGGTCTCCAAGCTCGTGGAAGGAGAGGTCTCCAAGCTCGTCCACATGGAGGAGAACCTGCACCGGCGAGTCGTCGGCCAGGACGAGGCGATCGAGGCCGCCGCGAACGCGATCCGCCGCGCGCGCTCCGGCCTCTCGGACCCGAACCGCCCCATCGGATCGTTCATCTTCCTCGGCCCTACCGGGGTCGGCAAGACCGAGCTGGCGCGCGCGCTCGCGGAGTTCCTCTTCGACGACGAACGGGCCCTCGTCCGCATCGACATGAGCGAGTACCAGGAGCGCCACACCGTGTCGCGCCTGATCGGCGCGCCGCCCGGCTACGTCGGCTACGAGGAAGGCGGCCAGCTCACCGAGACCGTGCGGCGCCGGCCCTACTCGGTGATCCTGCTCGACGAGATCGAGAAGGCGCACGCCGACGTGTTCAATGTGCTGCTCCAGCTCCTCGACGACGGGCGCCTCACCGACGGTCAAGGGCGAACGGTGGACTTCCGCAACACCCTCGTGATCATGACGTCGAACGTCGGGAGCGAGTTCATCGCCGACCCGCGGCTCTCGGACTCCGAGATCCGCGAGCGCGCGCTCGGCGCCGTCCGCGGCGCCTTCCGGCCGGAGTTCCTGAACCGCGTGGACGAGATCCTGATCTTCCACCGGCTCACCCAGGAGCACCTGCGCGGAATCGTCGACATCCAGGTGGAGCGGCTCGCGCGGCGCCTGGCCGAGCGCCGGATTCAAGTCCGGCTCACCGACAAGGCGCGCGAGTGGCTCGCCGAGCACGGACTGGACCCCGCCTACGGCGCGCGGCCGCTGAAGAGGCTGATCCAGAAGGAGATCCAAGACCGGCTCGCCTCGCGCCTGCTCGCCGGCGAGTTCTCCGCGGGCGACGAGATCGAGGTGGATGCCTCCGAGGGCGCGCTCGCGTTCCGGCGGGTCGCGCCGGGATCCGCGCGAACTTCCTGACGCCGGATGCGCACCGCGCGAAACACCCACTTGTCATCCATGACTTTTCCCCAGTCTGAGCGCCCTCCTCCTGTTGACGGCGCTACCTTCAGTGTGCAAACCTTTCGGAGGAAGGGCGAGCTTGCCCCAATGCGCGAACCGTGGCGGCTATCGTCCGCCCCCCCCCAGGGCGCCACCAGGCACACCCTCGGTCGCTCTTGCTCAGCCGAGAGATCTCCTGGGAGGTGACCGCAAGTGCGCCTGTCGCGTGTCCTGGTGCGGTGTGGTTTGATGATCGTATTGCTCGTCCCCGTTGCTTCCGGAGCGATGCTCCCCAACGGCTCTCCTCGAACTTCGTCCGCGGACTCCAGCACCATCGTGGCAACGGTCACGAACCTCGCCGTCCTTCGGCCGGCATTGCAACGGCCCCATGATCGGTCTGAGTTCGAGGCGGAATGTCGAATCCGCTGGTTGAAGACGGCGCTCTATCCAGGGTGGCCGCCCCGATCGGGCCCGCCTGGCATTGGGATCCGCGCGACTAGTTGCGACGGCATATTCCCGACGATGTGCAAAGCAGCTTGCGCGGTTGCCGGCTACTTGTGCACCACCGGTTGCAACGAGTACTGCTACAAGCACGGCGGCGACTACGAGTGCGTCAAGCGGTGCAATGCCAGTTGCGTGGCTACGGCGTCGGTTTGCGCCGCCTACTGCTGCGGCATCGTCAGTACTGGGAGCGGTGGATTCGAACCTCCTGCAGGAGCGGGAGCATCATGACCGTGGAGCACGACCGACATCGGAACGGCCGCAGCGGGAATCACGCGATGACGGCTCGGGCTGCGGTCGGTGGGCTGCTCGTGGTGACCACCGTTGGGCTGCTTCTGGAGGGAATCCGGCCGCCGGCGAAAGTCATGGTTCTAAGCCTTCTTCTGGCAATGGGCGTCATACCCATGGGGGCTCGTTTCCTTCCTCGCAACGCGGCCACCCACGGAAGCCCGAGAGCGCCGGCGCGCAGGCGCTGGCTTCTGCTTCCATCGGCGGCTGCGATCACGGGAGCCGTTGCAGCGGTCTCCGGCGTCGATGCGCTCGGTTCGTGGGCATGTCGGAGCATCACCCTCAAGCTTGTGGCCGCGTCTGTGACAGCCTACATGGCGTGGGTGGCCGCCAGCCGCGCAAACGCGCGGTTCTTGCGCCAACGTCTACCGCCGAAGGGATCGGAGGGACCGCAGGAGCCGACACCTGAGGCTGGACACGGGGGGAGAGAATGAGCAACGCGATGTCGCCCTCCCTCAAGGCACCCCTTCAGCGACGGGAGCTGCGCCTTGAGGTCCTTCGCACGTTCGGGCGTGTCGGAGTTCCGACTGGGAAGAGCCCGAGTTGGGTGTCACGAGAGAACCCGTCGTTTTCCTCCACGTGTCTTTCCGACACGCCCCTCGTCATTCTCGACGGGCAGGCACGACCGCTGGTAACGGCGACTCAACCCTCACTCGTTGAATGGTGCACATCGCTACTGGACCCGGAAGAGGGGCAGGTGATTGTTGAGATCGGAACCGGAGGTGGCTACCAAGCGGCCCTACTTGCGTCACTCGTGGGCTCGGGTGGGAAGGTTCTGACGTTCGAGATCAACCGCACTGCGGCCGGCATCGCAGCGCGGGCCCTCCGCAGGAATCTAGGCCCTCACGTTCGCGTGCTGCAGGCGGACGCGACGCGGGTCCGCATGCCCCCATGTGACCGCCTCGTTGCCTCTGCCGGCGTTCCTTTCGTGCCGCGGCAATGGTGGGAGTCGCTACGCCCGGGTGGTCGAATGGTGGTTCCACTCATGCTTGGTATCCAGTGCGTCCTGCTTCGGCTCGACAAGAGACCGAAGGGCGAGGTCGCGGGGGAGATCGCCGGATGGGTCTCCTTCGGACCCATGCGAGGCGCCGGCTGGCCGCGCCCCCCGCAGGTATCGCGATCGCTCGTGCGCACGGACCTCCAGATGACAGCCAACCTGCTGCTCCGGATGCGATTGATGGGACTGCTCTTCAGCGTTCAGCTCCCGTCACTCGTCACCGTGGCGTTCCATCCCCGGGCTGTCGGGGCCGAGATTTCGCCGGAGGGCCAGCTCCGGGTCTCTTCCCCCCAACTCGCGTCGATCGCTGCCGCGGCGGAACTGCCAGCCATCGAGCTCCCCGTCCGCGTGTCGGGCCGGCCGAGGTCTCCATCTCTGCGACTTCCTGAAGGGGAGCGCGAAGTCAGGTGTCTTACGCGGGGGTGGCAATCGAAACGGAGCCTGTCAGCACATCGAGACCCTTTGAGATCATCGATTCTGTAGCACCTCCCGCTCGGGTGCGTTCATCCGCGCCGCTGTGGGAAGCTTCCGCGGGTGGGGCACGCGGCCGAACCGTTCGGGGTGGCGAGCGTACTCGGGGCAGCACTTGACGGTCTTGAACTGAGAGGACTTTCGCGCTTCTGTATCCTACGGGACACCTTTGACCCATGATCGAGATCCGCCAAACGGCGGAGTACGCGCGCTGGTTCGACGGGCTGCGCTGTGCGACCGTCGGGCGCGGGCTCGCATCCTGCTCTCGATTCGGCGTTTTGTCATTGGGCACATCCGGGAGACGTGCGATCCGTCGGCGAGGCGGTGTCCGAACTCAGGGTCGACTTCGGGCCCGGCTACCGGATCTACTTCAAGCAACGGGGCAAGACCGCGGTCGTCCTGCTCGCCGGAGGGGACAGCCGGAGCCAGAGGCGGGACATCGCGGCGGCGAAAGAGCTGGCCCGGGGGCTATGAGGAGGGAGTGATGACAAAGGGCAAGACCCGTCCTTGGGATCCGGCGGAGCATCTCGAGACCGAGGAGGACATGGCCGCCTACCTCGAGGCTGCGCTCGAAGAGGGGAACGCCGCCCAGTTCGCGGCGGCGTTGGGTGACGTCGCCCGGGCTAGGGGAATGACTCAGCTTGCTCGTGCCGCAGAAGCTCCGGTAAAGACTTTGCCGGAGCGGCGCCCGGTCAGACCCACTGGCTGCGTGCGGGGTCCCATGCTCCCGAGGCTGTCCCGTCGGGGAGCGGATCGATGAACGGAGCCACAATGACAAGCGCCTCGTCGAGCGATCGTGCCACCGGAAGCAGAGAGCGCGCCGCCTCGGCCGCGTAACCGCGCTCCCACATTTGACACTTCAGAACTAGTGTTGTACGTTTGCGGTTATGAGCACGGCCGAACACAGCCTCAGCTTCCTTCTCCGGAACTCCGGCGTGGTCCTCGAGGAGGTCGAGCACCGCGATGTCGTGTTGCAGCGACGCGACGGAGAGGACCTGTATCTCGCGCTGCGCTCCCGCGAGCGGGGAGTTCGTGAGTCGCTCAACGTGCTCGCTCGCGTCCTGCGGGCCGCGCTCCACGATGAAGCAGCCCGCTCGGCGATCGCACGATGGTTGGTCGACGAGCTTCCCTGGACGAACTTCCTTCCGGACGCTGACCGCCAGGAGTTCCTCTCCGACTTCGCCCGCACGGCCACCGCGTGCGTCGAGGTCGACAACTATGAACCCCTCATCCAGTCGCTTCGCGGATGGAAGGCGACTGCCGAGATCTACGCTGATCCTCGAGTGGCAGCGCATCTGCGAAGACCGCACCGAGGCCCATCCGCTCCGCTCAAGCGTCCGGGCTCCTCGCGTGACAGGGCGTCGTAGTGGCCTCCCGCGCCCGACACGCACCACCGAGTGGGCGATCGAGGCGATCGACTCGCGAGCCGCCGAGGACTGGGAGAAGCTCTGCGCCGTTGAGCCGAACGCGGCGGCTTTCGCGTGGGATCGCCTGTCGACGAACCCCGAGGCGCACTCGGAACGACAGACGCGACTCAAGGGAAGCCTGGCGACCGGAACCTACGAGGGGAGAACCTACGTACGCTGGCAGTACGAAGTGACCAGCGGCGGTCGTATCTGGTACTTCGTCGACGATCCGACCGAAGGCGGTCGCAAGCGCGTTGAGCGTCGTGGCCGAGGCCCCCGTCCTCGCAGGCGGGTGCTCGTCGAGGCCGTGCACGTCGGTCATCCCAAAGCAACGGAGTGACCGGACGCCGCCGGGCGCCGGCTCCGGGCGCACACTGCCGCTGCATCCGTACGCCGCGAACCCCGAACGTCTGCGGGACCGCCTCGGGGTAGCAGGTGGGCGGGGGATTCCAGCCGAGGTTGCGCTCCTTCTTCCGACCGCTGGAGCGCGTCCCATCACATCGCCCGGGCTGCGGACGACTTGGCGATTCGCGAGGCTCTCGATCCCGGCGCCGGCGCGGCCGAGAATGGTGAGCCTCCCCTCGACTGATCGCGTCGCGCATGTCGAAGGCATGCGCCTGGGAGTCGGCCGGCTGCGCGCGGCGCTCAGACGCCGAGCACGGTGACGTGCACGGCGCGCGGGCGCGAGCGGTCCAGCTCGGCGAGGAAGATCCGCTGCCAGCGCCCGAGCGCGAGCGCGCCGTCCCGCACCGGCAGCAGGACCGCGTGAGCGCCCATGAGCATCGCGCGAATGTGCGCGTAGCCGTTCGGGGCCTCGCCGTCCTCGTCGTGAGGCGCGGCGTCGTGGGCGTAGCGGCCGGCGCGCGGGGCGAGGCGCTCGAGGGCGCGGCGGAAATCCGCGCGCACGCCCGGCTCGTCCTCGTTGACCACGACGGCGCACGTGGTGTGCGGCACCGAGATCAACGCGATCCCCGCGACGATATCGGCCTCCTCGACGATCCTCGCCACCTGCCGGGTGACGTCCACGAGGTCGCCTTCGGCACCGGCCCGAACATCGATGTCGCCGGTGTGCGTGCGCGCGCCGGCCGACGTCAGCTCGACGAGCGCGGCGTCCAGCGCGGAATCGTTGGCGAGGTTGCGCATGAGGGTTCTCCGCCTGCCTTCACGATGAGGAACCGATCGTGCCGCCAATCACCTTACCGCCTCGCCAGCGGCCCGCAAGCGAACGAAAGGACGTGTCCTCGGCGCCCACACCGTCACAATCCGCGCAGAACTTGCCCGACATCGGCGATCCGGGTCACACCGCAAGAGCGGCCTCGACGGCCTGAACGGCGGAGGCGTCGAGCGCGAGACCGGCGGCGGCGACCGTCTCTTCGATCTGCGCGGGGCGCTTCGCCCCGCAGATCGCCGAGGACACGGCCGGCTCCCGCAGGATCCAGGCGACGGCGAGCTGGGCGACGGTCGCGCCGAGGCCCGCGGCGACCTCGCGCAGGCCCTCCACGCGCGCGAGGTTGCGCCGGAACGGCTCCTGGGCGAAAAGGCGATCGTAGTATTCGAAGCCGCTCGCGCCGCTGCGCCAATCGGAGCGCGGGAACGTCGTGCGAGGTCCGTACTTGCCGGTCAGGATCCCGTAGGCGAGCGAGCCGTAGGACAGGAACCCGGTCCCGTGCGCGGCGCACCACGGGATGACCTCGCCCTCGGGGCCGCGCGCGAGCATCGAGTACTCGTTCTGGACCGACGCGACGTGGCGGGCGCGCTCGCAGGCGTCGAGCTGCGCGCAATCGAAGTTGGAGACCCCGATGTGGCGCACCTTCCCCTGATCCTGGAGTCCCGCCATCGCCTCCCAGGACACCTCGAGCGGCGTCGCCGGATCGCCCGGCCAGTGGATCTGGTACAAGTCGATCACGTCGGTTCCGAGGCGCCGGAGCGACGCCTCGCACGCCGCCGGGACGTAGTCCGGCGCGAGAGAGAAGCCGTCTTTGCGGATCCCGAGCTTGGTCGCGAGGAAGACCTCGTCGCGCCGCCCTCGCAGGGCCCTGCCGACGAGCTCCTCGGAGTGGCCCCACCCGTAGGCGTCGGCGGTGTCGATCGCGTTGATCCCGAGGTCGAGGGCGCGGGAGATCGCCGCGAGGACCTCGTCGTCGTCGACCGGACCCCAGTCGTTCCCTCCGGCGGCCCAGGTGCCGAGGGTCACGACCGAGATCTCGGGACCTCCCGGGAAGAGCGGCCGGCAGCGCATCGCGCGAGACTCTACCGAATAGGATTCCCCGCGTGCATGAGCTCCTCGATCTCGCGGTGGCCGCGGCGCGCGAGGCCGGCGTCCTGCTCCGCGATCGCTTCGCCGGCCCGCGCACCGGCGTCGGCGTGAAATCGTCCGGCACCGACATGGTGTCCGACGCCGACCGCGCGGCCGAGGAGACGATCCTCGCGTGTCTGCGAGCCGCGCGCCCCGACGACGCCGTGCTCGGCGAGGAGTCGGGCGAGACCTCCGGCACGAGCGGCTTGCTCTGGATCGTCGATCCCCTGGACGGCACCACGAACTTCCTCTACGGGATTCCGCAGTGGTGCGTGAGCATCGCGTGCGAGGACCGCGAGGGTCTCCTGGTCGGAGTGGTGCACGATCCTCTGCGCGGCGAGACGTTTGCCGCGGCGCGCGGGCGAGGCGCGACCCTGGACGGCCGGCCGGCGCGCGTGAGCGGCGCGGCGGATCTCGCGACCGCGCTTCTCGCGAGCGGGTTCAGCTATCTCGCCGATGAGCGCGCCGTCCAGGCGGAGATGCTGGCGCGCGTCCTGCCCCGCGTGCGAGACGTGAGGCGCGCCGGCTCGGCCGCGCTCGACCTCGCCTGGACGGCCGCGGGGCGGTTCGACGGCTTCTACGAAGTCCCGATCCAGCGCTGGGACTGGGCGGCCGGCGCGCTCCTCGTGCGCGAAGCCGGCGGCCTGGTCCGGGAGCTGCCGGCGATCGGCCCCTCCGGCCCCGGCGTCGTGGCGTCCGGCCCCGCGCTCTTTTCCGCCCTCGCAGGCCTCGTGAGCGCGAGCCTCGCGGGCTCGCGCGAGGATGGGGCCGGTCGTTAGGATTGCCGCATGACGTCCGCCCAGGCGTGGCCCGAGAACGCGCACGAGGTCGTGAACCACACCTCCCGCAACTCCTACCTCGAGAAACTCGGGATCGTCGTCGAGGAGTACACGCCCGAGCGCGTCGTCGCGCGTATGCCCGTGGAGGGCAACACCCAGCCGGACGGGTTCCTGCACGGCGGAGCGACGATGTCCCTCGCCGAGACGCTCGCCTCGATGGGAGCGGCGGCGGTGGCCGGGTGGCCGGAGCGGGTGGTGATGGGCCTCCAGCAGACCTGCAACTTCCTCTCCACGGCGACCGAGGGGAGCGTGCGGGGAACCGCGACGCCGGTGCACGCCGGCCGCACGACACAGGTCTGGGACGTCGAGGTCGTCGGGATCGAGTCGGGACGTCGCGTGGCCGCGGCGCGAGTGACCCTCGCCGTCCGCGAGCGACGCGCGCAGGGGCCCGGCGCCTCGCGGCGCCGGCCGGAAGGAGGGGCACGATGACGCAGCTCGACGAGATGGGGCTCGGAGCCGGTAAGAAGGCCCGGCTCCACCGGATCCTGTACGGCTCCGGGCCGGGGAACGGAAAGGGGATCTTCCTGCCCGTCGACCAGGGGCTCGAGCACGGACCGCGCGACTTCGTCCCGAACTGGGACGCCGCCGACTCGCGGTGGCTGTTCCGGCTGGCGAAGGAGGGCCGTTTCAGCGCCATCGTCCTGCAGGTCGGCCAGGCGCAGAAGTACTTCTGGGAATTCGCCGGCGAGGTGCCGCTCGTACTGAAGCTCAACGGCAAGACCGAGATCCCGCCGGACGACGAGGCCTTCAGCCCGGTGCTCGCGACGGTCGAGCAAGCCGTGCGCCTCGGCGCCGACGCCGTCGGCTACACGATGTACGTGGGGTCCCCCGTCCAGGACCGGGACTTCATCCAGTTCCGCGAGGTGCGCGAGGAGGCCGACCGCTACGGGATGCCGCTGATCGTGTGGGCGTACCCGCGCGGCTCGGCGATCAAGAACAAGGGCGGCCGCGACTCGCTGTACGCCGTCGCCTACGCCGCCCGCGTCGCGGCCGAGACCGGGGCCGACATGGTGAAGATCAACTTCCCGAAGCCGAGCCTCGTCGAGGGCGCGCCGAAGCCTTACAGCGAGTGGGGCGCCATGGAGCCACTCGAGGCCGCGCGCCACGCGATCGACTCGGCCCAGCGCACCCCTGTTCTCATCTCCGGCGGGGAAAAGGAGAGCGACGACGCGATCGTGGAGAAGGCGCGCCTGTCGTTCGAAGCCGGCGCCACCGGGCTGATCTTCGGACGCAACATGTTCCAGCGGAAGCTCGACGGCGCGCTCAGGCTTTGCGAGCGGCTCCACGAGCTGTGCCAGAAGTTCGGATCCTGACCAGGACCGCACAGGAGGAGGTATCGGATGTCGGTCATCAAGACCATCGACCTGGTGGGTGTCTCGACGGAGTCGTGGCGCGACGCGGCGCAGGCGGCTCTCCAGGAGGCGTCGAAGACGCTCCGGGGCATCGAAGGCATGGAGGTCATCGAGACCTCCGCGGTCGTCGAGGGCGACAAGATCAAGGAGTACCAGACGCACGTCCGGATCCGCTTCCGGATCGAGCGGTAGGGCGCGGACCAAGGATGGGCCCCGGCCGCCGCTAGCCGGGCGTGGCGCATCCTTGTCCGTTGCGCCCCTTGTGGAGAACCCTGGGGCCCTTCGATCGCGGGTTCAGATGGCCGTCGGTAGCTCCGACTCGCCGCGGCGTGTCATTCCGATGTTGTCCGCGATGCGCGCCTCCATTTGCGCACTCGCTGAGCTGGAGGTCTTCGTGAGCGGAACCATCTGAGCGGGGGGCGTCGCTTCGCGAAGAGCAATGGAACGCATGAACGCCGAAACCGACACCCCGCGCCTCAATGCTTCCGCTCTGATTCTGTCTTCCTCCATCGGTGTCAGCCGCACAGAAACCATGGCGTTCAACCGGCGCCTCTCTGGCTTCCTTCCACGTTGACCTTCGGGCTCGCCAAGGAGGTCGTCGTCATCCAAGTGCTTGTCGTAATACTCGGCGGACTCGTGCTCCTTCATCTCGCGCTCCTCTATCGTCGCCTAGAAGTATCGCTCAACCTCATGCGACTTGGCGTCCCGGCCAGTCACTGCTCTGTTGACCCCGCGGTCCTCGTAGAAGGCCACGACGATCAGCAGAGCGCGGCCGCCGGTGGTTCGGCCGAACATCACCCAGTCGGCGCTTCCGCCCTTCTTGTTTCGGGCCCACTCTGGCCCGTCCTCCCACACCTGACCAACTTCTGCTACAGAGATGCCCTTGGCCGAAAGATGGGCCGTATTGCCCCTCTCCTCCTCGTCGTCGTCCCACTCCCAGGAATCCGCGAACCTGGGATGATGGTGACTCATCGGCGCGAAGCCTTTCGGTGTTGACTTCTCGTATGACCACACCATATCATTGCGGTATGACCCAAGCAAGCCCCCACAGGAGAGGACTCCGACGATGGTAGCGAGCACGATCGAGGTTGATGCGTTTCTGGCGGACTCGGTGGTCGTGGCCGAAGGCAAGCTCTTCACGCAGGGAGCCGGCTGGAACATCATCAACACTCAAGGCCTCCCAGCCCGACATGATCGGATCGGCGTGGGCATCTTGGTCCGAGTCCCGTACACAGCAACATGCCAGAAGCACCGCCTTGAGATCCGCCTCGAGGACGAAGATGGCGCGCGCGTCTCCCTGGGGGACGCTCGCGAGGGAGGGAGGATCGACCGGATCGAAGCGGAGTTCAACGTCGGACGACCCCCAAACCTCCCGCACGGCGACGAACAAAACGTCCCGTTCGCAATCAACATCAACGGCCTGGCCTTCGAGAATGCGGGTGCCTTCCGCTTCGTCATTGCGGTGGACACGGTCGACGCCAAGGAACTGCCGTTCCGCGTGGCCTTCCTGCAACCGCCGATGATCCGCCCAATGACCCAGCAGCCATAGCGGCCCCCGCTGCTATACTTCCGAGAGCGCCGCGAGCGCTCCCGACCGTGACCCTCCAGCCATTCCGGCCCTGCCGCCTGGGCCGCCACGCCCGGGCCGCCATTCCATACCCTCGTTCGACAGCCCCCCGGAGGTAACGATGCCAGCAACCGTGCTTGTCGGCGCACAATGGGGCGACGAGGGGAAGGGCAAGACCACAGACCTTCTCGCGCCCGAGATGGACCTCGTCGTTCGCTACCAGGGCGGCAACAACGCCGGGCACACGGTGGTCCACGACGGCACGACCCTCAGGCTCCACCTCATCCCGAGCAGCATCCTGCGCCCCGAGGTGACCCCGGTCATCGGGAACGGGGTGGTGATCGACCCGAAGACCCTGATCGAGGAGATGGACGCTCTCGCGGCGCAGGGGATCTCGACCGAGCGCCTGCTCGTGAGCGGGAACGCGCACCTGATCATGCCCTACCACCGCGTGCTCGACCGGGTGACCGAGCGCCACCTCGGCCGCGCGCAGCTCGGCACCACGCGGCGCGGCATCGGACCGGCCTATGCCGACAAGGCGTCGAGGATCGGCCTCCGGGTGCAGGACCTGCTCGACATGAAGATCTTCGCGAAGAAGCTCGAGGTCGCGCTCAAGGAGAAGAACGCGGTCTTGTCGCGCGTCTACAACCAGCTCCCGCTCGACGCGAAGGAGATCCAGGCCGAGTACGAGGGATTCGCCGCGCGCCTCGAGCGCCACATCGCCGACACCTCGCTCGTCGTCTGGCGCGCGCTCCGGGACGGGCAAGGGATCCTCTTCGAGGGGGCGCAGGGCACGCTCCTCGACGTGGACCACGGCACCTACCCATTCGTGACCTCCTCGAACCCGATCGCCGGGGGAGCCTGCACGGGCGCCGGGGTCGGCCCGCGCGAGATCGACCGGATCATCGGGGTGACGAAAGCCTACGTCACCCGGGTCGGGGCCGGGCCGTTCCCCACCGAAGACCTCGGACCCGACGGGGAGCGAATGGGCGCCGTCGGCCAGGAGTTCGGCGTGACCACCGGCCGCAAGCGCCGCTGCGGGTGGTTCGACGCGGTCCTGCTGCGGTACGCCGCACGTCTGAACTCGCTCACCGAGCTGCACCTCACCAAGCTCGACGTGCTGAGCGGGTTCGAGCGGGTCCGGATCGCGGTCGCCTACCGGCACGAGGGGGAGACCTACGACGAATTCCCGCCCCACCAGTCGATCTTCCACAAGTGCGAACCGGTCTACGAGGAGATGCCCGGCTGGCGCGAGGACATCGGCGGAGCGCGCGAGCTTCGCGACCTGCCGCCGGCCTGCCGCGCGTACGTCTTGCGGCTCGAGGAGATCACCCGCGTCCCGGTGACGGTGATCTCGGTCGGGCCGGCGCGCGAGCAGACCCTCCGGGTGGAACCGGTCTCCGTCGTGGCCTAGGCTCGGGGGATGCGGATCCTGCTCCTCGGCGGCGGAGGGCGCGAGCACGCGCTCGCTTGGAAGCTCGCCCAGAACCCTTCGCTCGACCGCCTGTGGGCCGCGCCGGGGAACGCCGGCATCGAAGACATCGCCCAGTGTGAGCCCCTGGACCCCATCGATCCGGAGGCGGTTGCGGCCTTCGCCGAAAAGCAGGGGATCGATCTGGTTGTGGTCGGACCGGAGGCCCCGCTCGTCGCCGGCATCGCCGACGAGCTGGCCTCGCGCGGCGTGCCCTGCTTCGGCCCGACCGCCGCGGCCGCGCGCATCGAGGGCTCGAAGGCCTGGGCGAAGGAGATCATGTTCCGGGCCGGGGTCCCCACCGCGCGCTCGGCCACCTTCGAGGAGGTCGCCCCCGCGCTCGCCTACCTCGAGTCGCTCGGCGAGCCGTGCGTGGTGAAGGCCGACGGCCTGGCCGCCGGCAAGGGCGTCAGGATCTGCGAGACTCGCTCCGATGCCGCCGAGGCGGTGCGCGACTGCCTCGAGCGCGGCGCATTCGGCCCGGCCGGACGCCCGGTGGTGGTCGAGGAGTTCCTCGACGGCGAGGAGCTGTCGGTCTTCTGCCTCACCGACGGCCGCTCGGTCCTGCCGCTCGCCGAGGCGCGCGATCACAAGCGCGCGCTCGACGGCGACCGGGGACCGAACACCGGCGGGATGGGCGCCTACAGCCCCGTGCCCGGAACCTCCGACGTCGTGAAGCGCGCCGTGCGCGAGATCTTCCGGCCGGTCGTGCGCACCATGGACAAGGAAGGCGCGCGCTTCGTCGGGCTGCTCTACGGAGGGCTCATGCTCACCGCCGACGGGCCGAAGGTCCTCGAGTTCAACTGCCGCTTCGGGGATCCCGAGACCCAGGCGATCATCCCTCGCCTGCGGACCGACCTCGCCGAGCTACTGCTCGCCTCGGTCGAGGGGAACCTGCGCGTCTACAGGCCTAACTGGTCGCCGCAAGCCTGCATCACCGTGGTGCTCGCCTCCGGCGGCTACCCGGGCGACTACCACACCGGCTTGGAGATCTCCGGCCTCGAAGCAGCCGCCACAGTGGAAGGCGTCCAGGTGTTCCACGCCGGGACCGCGCGCAGAGACGGGCGCACGGTGACCGCCGGCGGTCGCGTGCTCGCAGTCTCCGCGCTCGGCCACGACCTCGCGGAGGCGCGCGAGCGCGCGTACGATGCGGCGGCCCGCATCGAGTTCGAGGGGCGCCACTACCGCACCGACATCGCGGCGCGCGCCGCGGAAGGGGGATAGATGGCAACCGTCGTCGGCATCGTCTTCGGCAGCCCGTCGGACCGCGACGCGATGTCGACGGCGGGGGCGATCCTCGAGAAGTTCGGCGTCTCCTACGAGATGGAGGCGATGAGCGCCCACCGGAGCCCGGACCGCGTGCGCGAGTACGCGCGGGGGGCGGAGGCGCGCGGGATCGAGGTGATCATCGCCGGCGCCGGCCGCGCCGCGCACCTCGCCGGCGCCCTCGCCGCGCACACCTCTCTCCCGGTGATCGGAGTCCCGATCGGCGGCGGGGTCGCCGGCGGGCTCGACGCTCTGCTCGCGACCGTCCAGATGCCGAGCGGGGTGCCGGTCGCCACGGTCGCGGTGGACGGGGCGACGAACGCCGCGGTGCTCGCCGTGCAGATCCTCGCGCGAAAAGACGAGGACCTGCGCACAGAGCTCCGGGAGGTCAAGGACCAGCGCGCCGAGGGGCTGCGGCTCTCGTGACCGCGACCCAGGACCCGGAGGCGGGCGCGTGATTCCCCGCTACACGCTCCCGGAGATGGGCGCGGTCTGGGAGGAGCGCGCCAAGTACCGGCACTGGGTCCGCATCGAGCTGCTCGCCGTGGAGGCCTGGGCGAAACTCGGCGTCGTGGGCGAGGAGGACCTGCGCGCGATCCGCTCCAGCGCCGGCGAGGTCGACCCCGCGCGCGTGGAGGATCTCGAGCGCACGCTCCAGCACGACGTGATCGCGTTCCTCACCGCGCTCGGCGAGCGGGTGGGCCCGGCGAGCCGCTGGATCCACTACGGCATGACCTCCTCGGACCTGCTCGACACCGCGCTCGCGCTGCAGCTCCGCGAGTCCTGCGACCTGTTGCTTGCCGGCGCCGGCCGCCTGGCCGGCGCGCTCAAGCGCCGTGCGCTCGAGCACCGCGACACGATCTGCGCCGGACGCACGCACGGCGTGCACGCGGAGCCGACCACGTTCGGCCTCAAGCTCGCCGTCTGGGCCTTCGAGGTCGCGCGCGGCCGGGAGCGCCTCGCGCGGGCGCGGGACGCGGTGAGCGTCGGCAAGATCGCCGGGGCCGTCGGCACCTACGCGAGCGTGGACCCCTTCGTCGAGGAGCACGTCTGCCGCGCCCTCGGCCTGCGCCCCGAGGACGCCGCGACCAAAATCGTCCAGCGCGACCGGCACGCCGAGTACGTCACGGCATGTGCGGCGATGGCCGCGACTCTCGAGAAGATCGCCACCGAGATCCGCCACCTCCAGCGAACCGAGGTGCGCGAGGCGGAAGAGCCGTTCGGCGAGGGCCAGAAAGGCTCCTCGGCCATGCCCCACAAGCGCAACCCGATCATCTGCGAGCGCATCACGGGCCTCGCGCGCGTCGTGCGCGCGGCGGTCTCCCCCGCGCTCGAGGACGTGGCCCTGTGGCACGAGCGCGACATCTCTCACTCGAGCGTCGAGCGGGTGATCCTTCCCGACGCCTCGATCGCGCTCGACTACATCCTCGACCTCGCGGCGCGCGTGATCGAGGGGATGCGCGTCTTCCCCGAGCGGATGCGCGCGAACCTCGAGGCCTCGGGGGGCCTCGTCTACTCGCAGGCGGTGCTGCTCGCGCTCGTCGAGCACGGGCTCGCGCGCGAGGAGGCCTACGGGGCGGTTCAGCGCGCGGCCATGCGCACCTGGGAGTCGGGGGAGCCGTTCCGCGCGACCTTGCTCGGCGAGCCGGCCGTGCGCGAGAGACTCGACGAGGCGACCCTCGGGGCGATCATGGACCCCGGCCGGTATCTCGCGCACGCCGGCGCGATCTTCAAGCGGCTCGAGGCCCTGTAGGCGCGCGGCGCCCCCTCGGGTTGCACCGGCCGGCCTCGAAGCCTCGCCTGCCCCCGGAGAAGCGAATGCTACGCTGTGGTCGTGGCCGGCGCGACCAGCCGCGCCGGCCCCTTGTGGGGGGAGAGAAGGACGTGAGACTTCTGCGGGCCGATGCCACTCCCATCGACATTGAGCCCTCCATGAGCGCGCTGGAGGCGTGTTTCCAGGAGATGCCCGGGCTCGTCGCGGCATACCTGTACGGCTCATACGGGACCCCTTGTCAGACCCCGCTCAGCGACGTCGACCTGGCCCTCGTCTTCCATCCGCGCGCGCGCCCCTCCCGCCGGGATCAGGTTGAGATCCTCGACCGGGTCCTCGTTGCGGCGCGGGAGGACGACGTCTCGGTGGTGATCCTCAACGGAGCGGCGCCTTCGTTCCAGTTCAAGGTGCTTTCCACGGGGAGGCTCGTGTACCGCGGCGACCCCGTCGGTCTGGCCGATTTCATCGAGGACGTGCTCAACTCTCACGGAGACCTGGAGATCACCAACTCGCGATTCGTGCGGGAGTACGACGCGGCGCTGGTGACTCAGTACGCTCATGACTGATCCTGCGGTCGACCGGGACAAGGTCCGCCAGAAAATCCAGTACGTCCGCGAGGCTCTGCGCCGCCTCGCCGATATCCGCGCGCGTGGCGACGACGCGTTCCTCGCCGATCCGATCCTGCAAGCCGCAGCGACCCGGTGGCTGCAGGTCGCGATCGAGGCCGTGATCGATGCCGCCAACCACATCATCGCCCGGGAGGGGCTCGGCCTGCCCAAGACCTACCGGGAAGCGGTGGAGATCCTGGCAGCCGAAGGGATCCTACCCAAGGAGAAGACAGCCGGCTTCGTGAAGATGGTCAAGTTCCGCAACCGTGCCGTCCACCTCTACGATGAGATCTCACCCGGCGAGATCCTGACCATCCTGCAGAGCGACCTCGGGGATTTCGAGGACTTCATCGGCATCCTCGTGAAGCGCTATCTCTCGAACGAGTAGGGTCGGCGAGACCACCCGGACCCACCCTCCCACTTCGGTTCGAGCGGCTCGTCATCCTGTCAGCTTGCCATCATTCCGCGCGGCCAAAATGACGGCAACACGCCACGCCCTTATCCTCGCCTGCTCGCGCCGCCTCTGGTTCGCCCTTCTCGGATCCAGCGCGCGGGATGTGTCTGCGTGAGGCGATCCAGGCGGACGCTCTCGTCGCGTTCCGCCTACCCGCCTTCGAAGGGAAGCTTCGCGTTCGCGAGCGGAAGCACCCGAAGCTCTACCTGTTCGATCCGGGCGTCGTCCGCGCCCTGCGCGGAGCGCCTTCCGGCACGCCGGGGCGCGAGGAGATGGGCCCGCTCTTTGAAGGGTGGGCAGCTTCCGTGCTGCGCGCGTACCGCGACTACTCCGGTCTCTTCGACGAGTAGTTGTTTAGCGCCTCCGCGCGCGTGATCTGTCGTTCGCGTCTGCGCTGACGACCCCTCTTCCAGGTTCCGCGACTTCTGGCTGGTTCCGTGCGATAATCCTTACTGGAGAGACAGTAAGGAGAGCGTGTGACGAGCGAGCGAACCTTGGAGCGTCGCCGGGAGCAGCTGGCCGGCCGGCTCCCCGAAGTCGGTGAGCTGATCCGCGGCAGCGTGGTGGAGCGGCGGATGCGGTGCGGGAAGCCGTCGTGCCGCTGCCAGACCGATCCGGACGCGGCGCATGGCCCCTACCTGCTGCTGATGACGACGGTGGGGCGCGGCAAGACCCGCACGATGGTCATCCCGCGCGATGAAGCCAGGTGGGTGCGTGGTGCGGTCCGTCGCTACCGGCAGCTCGAAGAGCTGCTGGAGTCGATTTCGGAGACGAACTGGCAGCTGCTCAAGGCACGGGCGGACCGAGGTCGGGTTGGGAGATGATGATGCTCGCAACCCCCGGGCGAGGACGCTATGGCCAGACGAAGGCGACCGAACGATCGTCCCGACACGCCCGATCCGGATCGGGCGCACCAGGCCGAGCATCAGCGGCTCCGCGAACAGGCGCAGGCGCTACGCGCCGAGCGGGAAAGGCTGCGCGCGAAGGAACGGGAGCTTCAGGCCGAACTGCACCAGCTCAAGGCGCAGCAGCGACGACGGGTGAGGCGCGGCGGCGGGTGAGGGCCCGCCGCGGC
Source organism: Acidobacteriota bacterium (assembly GCA_016208485.1). Classification (GTDB taxonomy): domain Bacteria; phylum Actinomycetota; class AC-67; order AC-67; family AC-67; genus JACQXY01. Next base: position 21,488 of record JACQXY010000037.1, read on the forward strand.
TGTCGGGGATGCCGCGACCTGTCACGCGAGAACGCTCGGCTGCGCCGCGAGCTGGAACGCTCCAAACAGCGCCAACGCCGGCTCGAGTCCGAGTTGGAGTCGAGCCGCCGAGCCGGCAAACGCCAAGCCGCCCCGTTCTCCAAGGGCGTCCCGTCCCGACACCCGAGACGGCCGGGCCGCAAGCCCGGAGCCGACTACGGGACACCGGCGCGCCGGCCGACCCCGGAGCGGATCGACGAGATCGTTGACGCGCCCCTGCCGCCCCGTTGCCCCGACTGTCGCGGCGCGCTCGAGGAGACGGGTGTGCTCGAGCAAACCCAGACCGAGATCCCCGAGCCCCAGCCGCTCATCCGCCGCATCGACATCCATCAGGGCCGCTGCCGCAACTGCGGCCGCATGGTCCGCGGCCGCCACCCTGTGCAGACATCCGAGGCGGTCGGCGCGGCCGCCTCCCAGCTCGGTCCCCGGGCCCTCGCCATGATCGCCATGCTGAACAAGGGACTCGGCCTGTCGTTCGAGAAGACCGCGCGTGTGATGCGCGACGCGTTCGGGATCGACGTATCGCGTGCGGGCGCATGGCATGCAGTCTTCCGGACCGCCCGGGCCGGCGAACCCACCTATCAGGCGCTCACCGAACAGGTGCGGCACGCCTCGGTCGCGGTGGTGGACGAGACGGGTTGGAAGGTCGAGGCCATCCTGCGCTGGCTGTGGGTGTTCGCCACCCCGCGCATCGTCGTCTACCGGATCGCGTCCGGCCGCGGCTTCGAGCAGGCCGCCGCCGTCCTCGGAGCCGGCTACTCCGGCGTGCTCGTCCGCGACGGCTGGGCTCCCTACCTGAAGTTCACCGAGGCGTCGCATCAAACATGCCTGGCCCACCTGCTGCGGCGCTGCCGTGAGCTGATCTCAGACGCCGACCGGGGACAAGCCCGCGTTCCTCACGCTCTCGCCCGCATCCTCAAACAGGCGCTGGCCGTTCGCGATCGACGCGACAACGGGGAACTCACCCACCGGGGGGCGCAGCGGGCGGCTGCCAAGCTCACCGGCAGAGTCGACACGCTCCTCCAAGGCAACGTGCAGCATCCGCCCAACGTCCGCCTCCTCAAGCACATCGTCACCCAGCACGACCACCTGTTCACCTTCCTCCAGATCCGCGACGTCGATGCCACCAACTTCAGGGCCGAGCAGGGCGTCCGTCCCATCGTCGTCACTCGCAAAGTGTGGGGCGGCAACCGGACCTGGAACGGCGCGCACGCCCAGGAGGTCCTGTGCAGCGTCCTCTACACCTGCCGGCTCCAGGATCAAGACGCGCTGATGATCCTCACCCAACTCGTCTGCTCCAGCACTCCGCACATCTCAACCATCGCGCTCGAAGGCGTGGGACGAGGACCACCGCGCTAAACAACTAC
>JACQXY010000049.1 GCA_016208485.1 Acidobacteriota bacterium
CGATCCCCTCCGGCGCCACCACCGGGAGGTCCTTCGCGCTGTGAACCGTGAGATCGATCTCGCCGGAGGCGAGAGCCTCCTGGATCTCCCGGGCGAACAACCCCTTTCCGCCCTCCTGCGGCAGCGGCCCCCGGTGCGCGTCCCCGCGGGTCTTCATCGGGACCAGCTCGAAAGTGCGCCTCGGCAGAAGGGCCGAGACGGCGGTGCGAACCCACTCGGCCTGCGCCAGCGCGAGCATGCTGCTGCGTGTACCGATCCGCAGGACGCTGCGGGGCACTAGCGCTCCCCCTCAAGGATTCCGAGCGCCAGCCGGCGCGCCTCGTCCAGGCGGCCTTGGAGCCCGAGCGCCACGACCTCGGAGTCGGCGACCCGGTACCAGAGCCGCTTGCGCTCCTCGGGGTCGTCCGGGAGCCGGGCGGCGCCCCGCAATCCTTCCAGCATCTCTACCACCGGCCCGTACTCCTCCCCGAATTCCCCCTCCAGGCGCTCCCGGATCCGCGCGGCGAGCGCCGGAGACGCCCCGCCCGTCGAGACCGCGACGACCAGATTCCCGCGACGCACCGTCGCCGGCGCGAGGAACGTGCACCGCCGGGGATCGTCGGCGACGTTCACCGGGATGCCGCGATCGGTCGCCTCCGCGTGCACGCCGCCGTCCACCTCCTCGTCACCAGTCGCCGCGATCGCAAGCGCCGCCCCCTCCAGGTCGCCTCGCCGGTAGCGACGCTCGAACAGCTCGATCTCGCCCGCCGATGCCATCGCGCGAATCCCGGGCCCGGCCTCCGGTGCAACGACCCGTACCCGCGCGCCCGCGTCGAGCAGGTTGCGGGTGCGGCGCGCGGCCACTCCCCCTCCGCCGACGACGACGGCGAGGCGCCCTTCGATGATGAGGATAGCGGGGTAGCCGGTCCTCATGCCCTACGGGCGCGTGCTCCGGGCCGCGCTCCCGGTCAGGCGCCGCGCGCGGCGCACGGAATCGAACGCCGCCTTGCGCTGCTCGTAGAACGAGAGGATCTGCAGCTCGATCGAGAGGTCCACCTTGCGGAGCGACACGTCGTCGGGAACCTGGATGAGAGCGGGGGCGAAGTTCAGGATGCTGTGAATGCCCGCCGAGACGAGCCGGTCGGCCGCCCCCTGGGCCGCGGCCGCCGGCGTGGTGATGATCCCGATCGAGACCTGACGCTCCTTCGCGATGCGCTCGAGGTCCTCGAAATCCTCGATCTCCAAGTCGCCGACCCGCCCGCCGATCTTCGCCGTGTCGCTGTCGACGAGAGCCGCGACTCTGAAACCCCGGCTGCCGAACCCCCGGTAGTTCGCGAGGGCGCGCCCGAGGTTGCCGACGCCGACGATCATGCAGTTCCAGTCCTGGGTGAGCCCCAGCTCGCGGGAGATCTGATAGATCAGGTACTCCACGTCGTAGCCGACGCCGCGCGTGCCGTAGGACCCGAGGTAGGAGAGGTCCTTTCGAACCTTCGCCGAGTTGACCCCCGCCGCCTCGGCGAGTTGCTCGCTCGAGACCGTCGCGACGGCGCGCTCGGTCATGTCCACCAGGCTCCGCAGGTAGAGCGGGAGCCGGGCGACGGTCGCCTCGGGGACCGAGTTCTCCTTCATTGCTCGCTCCGCGCGCGCGGGGTCCCGCCAGAGAACCCCCTACATGCGCGCTTGTGCAATTGTATGGGCTTGTGAACGCATTCTCAAACCCGAACTGATAGCGCCTTTGACCTGCGAACACAGCCGTTGCCCTCTACGAGCGCCCCGGCAAGACCGGGTTACGGGATGGCGAACGGCGCCTTGATGACCAGCTCGACGTTGCGGTCCTTCGTCTCGCCGCGCCCGGGGCCCCCGAACCCGTACTGGTAGTCGTTCGCGGCGACCTCGCGGTGGATCGACGCGAGCCGCAGCACGGGATCGGTCACGCCGGTGGGATCGACCGGGCCGGCGTGGTCCACCATGGTGCACAGGATCGAGAGCGTCCCATCGCCGTTGTTGAGGACCTCGACGAGGCGCGATTGGCTGCTCCAGTCGATGTGCGCCGCCGTCCCGATGTCCCAGAACCCTCCGGTGCCGCCCGGCCGGGGCTCCACGACGTTGTCGTGTGTGTGGCCGTTCACCCAGGCGATCACGTTCGGGAACCGGTGCAGCGCCGCCTCGATCTCACCCGCCATCACGCGCGGCAGGTCGTTCGCGAAGGGCTCGGACGGGTCGGGGTTGATCGCGGGGTTGCTGAGCGAGCGGAGCCCGTGATGGGAGAACAGGATCACGAGCTTGTCGGTGTTGGGTGGGTGGACCTCCGCCAGGCGCGCGAGCAGCCAGTCGAACTGCGCGCGCCCGATGCTCCCGTCGGCGTACCCGCCGGGGTTGACGGTGTCGAGCGCGATCAGCCGGAAGCACGGATGGGTGTCCACCACGTAGTAGGCGGTGCCGTCCGACCGGTTGGAGGGGGTGAATCCGTGCCCCGACGGCGCGCCGGTCGTCGTGAAGTGCTCCTCGATGTACTCGCGGCGGCGCAGGATCCGGCGGTTCGTGTCCGGGGTCACCGCGCGCGCCGGCGCCGCGAGGAGCGCGCTCGGGTTCGACCTCAGGATCTCGAAGGAGTCGCACGGATCGATGCCGGGCGGCGCGCCGGTGACCTTCAGACCCGACACCGCGATCGCCTCGAAGACCTCGTTGCGCGGCACGTTTCCCTGCAGCAGGCCGTCGTGGTTCCCGAAGGTCTGGTACCAAGGCATCCCGATGCCGGTCGCGGTGAACGGCACGACGGCGCCTTCGAGCAGGCCCGGGTAGTCGGGGAAGCCGTACTGGCGCTTGTACTTGTCAGAAACGCCGGCGTCGGGGTGCCAGTACTCCTGGTCGGCCCACGCGGCCGCCTGCACGCCCTCGTAGGCGGGGCCGCCGCTGTTCGCCGCGACGGAGGCGCTCCCGTCCATGAGGTCGATGAACCAGCGAAGCTCGTTGTACTGCTCGTTGTCGACGTTGTCCCCGGTGCACATCGCGAACGCGATCGGCACCGCCGTCACCGGGCTCACCCCGACGGCCTGGACCTGCCGGCACATCGCCTCGAGGACCTGGAGCGTGAGCGTCTCCTGCGGCCGGAAGGCCGAGGAGAACGGAATCGACTGGCACCCGTTGCCGGGATCGGCGTAGCGGTCGAGGAACTCCACGCGCGCCGGCGACTGCGCGTCGACGATGTGGGTGTCGGTCAGGCGAGCGAAGTGCAGGAGCGACCGGCGCGCCGGGGACGCCGCGCGCGCGGCCAGCTCGGTCCGGAGGAGGTGCACCTCGCCGGGTCCGGCGAGCAGGCGGTAGTAGGAGCCGCGCGAGCCGGACCCCATGAGCGCGCCCTTCAGGATCGTGGAGTCGAGCGTCGTGCCGCCGGTCGCCGCCCCGGCCGAGAGCGCCCAGCGGAGCCTGGGCGCGACCGAGCCGGCCGCGAGTGCGGCCCCGCCGACCCTGAGGAAGTCCCTCCGGCTGATGCGAGCCATCGAAGGAGGATTCGACGCCGACCCCACGACCTCCTGCCGGCGGGTCCGGGCAATCCGGCACTACGGCCCGGCGTGCCGCGCCTCCTCCCGCCGACGCGGAATGCCCGACCTCTCTCGATTCGGGTGGTTCTGCGGAAAGCGTGGGAGGACCTCAGGAGGCCAGAGCACCGGGAAGCCGGCCTTGCGGCAGGAGGGGTCTGAGACTTGCGGATCAGGGGGAGCGACTCATGTGGCGTGAGGGTAGCCCCCGGCGCGTCCCAGGAGTATCCTGAGGTGCGATGGGATCACCGGCGAGCTATATCCCGCGACTCGCTGATGCCCCGATCGCCGAACTGCTGGGCGAGGTCCCCGCGATCATGCTCCTGGGACCCCGGGCCACCGGCAAGACCACCACCGCCCGGCGCTTCGCGCGATCCGTCGTGCGGCTCGACAGCGAGGTCGAGGCGGTGGCATTCCGTGCGGACCCGGACGCTGCGCTCCGGGGCCTGGACGAGCCGGTCCTGCTGGACGAGTGGCAGGCGGTCCCCGGAGTCCTCGCGGGGGTGAAGCGCGCCGTGGACGACGAGCCGCGGCCCGGGCGGTATCTGCTCACCGGCTCGGTCCGCGGCGACGTCGAGGCCCCCACGTGGCCCGGCACCGGCCGCCTGATACGGCTCACGATGTACGGGCTGACCGTGCGCGAAGCGGCCCGGTCCGGCGGGCGCGCGCTCATCGCGCGGGTCCGGGAGTCGGGCATCGAGGGCGTGAGCGTGCCGCGCGACCCTCCGGACCTGCGCGGCTACGTCGAGCTCGCGCTGCGTGGCGGGTTCCCCGAGATGGTCGAGGACCTCTCGCCGGCGACGCGGTCGCGTTGGATCACAAGCTACGTGGACCAGATGGTCACGCGAGACGCGAAGCAGGCCGACGAGGGACGGGACCCGGTGCGGCTGCGCCGGTATCTCGAGGCGCTCGCGATCCACACCGGATGCGTCGTCGAGGACCGGACTCTCTACGAGGCCGCCGGAATCAACAGGAAGACCGCGGCTGCGTACGAGCGTCTCCTGCGCAACCTGATCGTCCTCGAGGCCCTGCCGGCCTGGACCTCGAGCCGGCTCAAGCGTCTGACCCGTGGCGCCAAGCGCCACCTGGTGGATCCGTCCCTCGTCGCCGGCGCGCTGGGCGTGGATCCCGCCGGGGTGATGCGCGACGGGGTGCTGCTCGGGCGAGTCCTCGAGACGTTCGTCGTCTCGCAGATCCGTGCCGAGGCGGCGCTCGAGCCCATACCTCCCCGCCTCTACCACCTCCGCGCGGAGCAGGGCCGCCACGAGGTGGATCTCGTCGCGGAGTTCGGGGCCGGGGACCTCATCGCGGTCGAGGTGAAGGCGGACGCCGCGCCGCGCGCCGGCGCCGCGCGCCACCTCGCGTGGCTGCGCGACGCGGTGGGCGAGCGGTTCCTGGCCGGCCTCGTCCTGCACACCGGCACACACGTCTACGAGCTGGGCCGGCTCATCTGGGCGGTCCCCGTCTGCGCCCTCTGGAGCCCATAGCCGAGGACCCCGGATCCCCGTTTCGGTCGTGCTCGACAACTTGGCTGCCGGCGTCGCCGCTGAGGAACACCACGGCGAGTATCCCACGCTGCCCGCTGCCTCCACTCCGCGCGCTACGGCTTGGCGTGGCGCGCCGGCGGGCGCCGCCCGCGCGCCCCGGACACCCGCGCGCCCGGGGCGGGGCCGGCCCGGGGCGGGGCCGAGCGCGGAGCCCGGGGCGGGCCGAGCGCGGAGCGCGGGGCGGGACCGAGCGCGGACCGCGGTCCGAGACGCCGGCCGAGGAAATCCAGCACCGCGCGATTGACGAGCTAGGGCCATCCTCGACGCACACTTCCACGTGCGAAGCCGACGCCTCGAGCAGCTTTGCCCTCGTCGACGGACCGGCCCCGGGACGCCACGTCCAGCTCGGAGCATGGGGCACCGTAGCCCCTCCCCTCTCTCGTGACGACTCCCGCGAAGACGAACATGTGGCCTCCTGGACGCGCCGGTGCCTTCGGCGGGATGAATGCGGGTGGCCCTGGGTGTCCGCGCCTCAAGCGCGCGTCGCGCCTTTCCCCGGCCTCGCTGCCGTCATGGCAGCAGCCAGGGCAGCGACCGTTCCGACGACGAGCGTGATCACAGCCGCCTGGATCGGGCGGAAGACATCGTCGAAGCCACGCATGTCCGAGGAGCATCCCTCTCCGATCCAAGCCCACCTGCCGCCCGGACCGGGCGCGTGTGCCGACATCAATCCGTCCGGCGTGAAACAGAGGGAGGAGGTCCAACCCAGCAGGACGGGAATGCTGAGTCCCGCAAGGACGACACACGCAAGCGTCGTTTGGACCGACGCTCTTCGGCGCACGCCGCTCGCCCCCACCCTGAGGCGCGCCGCGAGGAGGTACAGCAGTCCGGGAGCGAACAGATAGGCGTAAGCACCCAGTCCGACAACGGCCCCGGCGAGCCGGAAGACCCCCGCTACTCCGGCCAGACGCAGGAGTTCCGGCCTGCCGCGAAGGCCGAGAGCCGCGAGAGCGGCGGGCCACGCCGAAAGGAGCGCGACCCCCCACATACCCCAGACGACCGTGAGCGAGCCGCCCGTGCCGAGGGGAGCCACCATCCTGCCGTCGAGACGCGTGGGGTTGGCCAGGTAGAGGCCGACGGCGACGTCGGCGGCAATCGCGAGAAGACCGATCACGAGTCCCGTCGTGTTACGACCAGCGACACGCATTCCCACGCCCCCGAACGTCCTTCACGCATCAACATCGCGCCTGGCTTGGATCCTCCTCAGCCAGACTACGTGGCGGGGGCAGGATTGGCTATGGCCTGGCGTGGCGCGCCGGCGGGCGCCGCCCGCGCGCCCCGGACACCCGCGCGCCCGGGGCGGGGCCGAGCGCGGAGCCCGGGGCGGGACCGAGCGCGGACCGCGGTCCGAGACGCCGGCCGAGGAAATCCAGCACCGCGCGATTGACGAGCTTCGGGTGCTCGATCAGCGCGCCGTGCGCGCGCGGGCTCAGATGGTCATGACCCAGAGAGCGGGGATGGCGCCCCACTCATCGGCACCAACTCTCAGCTGGCATTGCCACAACCCTTCGGTGGGCTCGGAGACGTAGATCCATGGCGAGTACCCAATCGCCTCGTATTCCTGCCCCTCAGGACCGCTCACCTCGGCCCAACCCAACTCCGTGCCGAACGCGGCGAACAGATAGCCCTTCGTGGAGAACTCGTAGGTCTGTACAGCCTCCAGCGACACTCCCCACAACGCGCCAACCGGCCCCATGAGGGCTGCGGCGCCCCCGTGGAAATCGGTCGGGAACGCATACACAGCGTGGCCAAGCGGCTTCGGAGTTGACGACACCAGAACCCCGCTCACCTCCACGCGGCAACGGATCTCCAGCCCCCATCCCGCCCACGCCGCTCGAAGAACGGCCGCGCTTCCACCCGTGCTCCCGACTCCCGAGAAAGCGTTGGCAGGTACCGTCCCCTCATGTTCTGCCATGGTCCCGGACCATCCCATCTCCCCCACTTGCCAGCCAGCGAGAGAGTCCGTCGTGCCGAAGTCCGGAAAAAAGGCCGCCTCGGTGACCCGACCCGAGGTCTCCGTCACCGTCATGGCGAAGAACCCGGCAGTTGTGCCAGAACTCGGGCTCCTTCGGCACGTCAGGCTGAACTCGGTCGCCGGTGGAAGCGCTGTTTCCACCGCCTCGAAAACACTCGCGGTGCGAGGCGCAATCCCTGAGAGGGAACTCGTCGGCGTAAGCGCCATGACGAGACTCGTGGTCACGATCATGTACGGCGCCCGATGCTCAAACCGACGCCCTCCAGCCGGAATCCACCTCACGCGGTAGATGTCACCTCCCGACCGATCACGTCCTCACCCCGGTGTCGGTGGGTCGGTCCCACGCGCGCCGCTCGTCGTGTCCACACTGGCAGGATCCGGTTCACCGCCGTGTCCCAATCCCTCGCCAGGGCCACCGTCTCGGCATGCCCGCCACAGCCATCTCCCGAGCAGGACGAAACCAGCGCCGGGTATCGCCAACAGCCACAAGTCGCGGGTCCGGTACCCGGCGCGAATGGCGGCCACCTGGGCTCGTCTTATCCAGAACCCGAACATCGCGAGGGCCAGGATGAGTCCCTCCCATCGAAGGGGCCCCGTCAGTTTGCCCAAGAACACGCGATAGCCCAGGCCTGCCGCAAATGATATTCCCGTCCAGAAACCCAGGAACTGTACGCCCCAACAGATCCCGAACGGCGGTGCGAGCCTGCCCCTTGTCACTTCCCCGTACCTCAACCTACGCGAAACAATTGGAGTCGGTGATAGTGAACGTGATGCTCGGGGTGCGGAGATAAAGCGGCGAGCTGCGGACGGGGTCATGGAAATCAAACTTCGCATGGGCCCCCCGGTTGAACGCTGCATGGACTTTCACGGTAACCCGAAGCTGAGCGTAGAAGAACCAGTACTCGGCTTCGCCCATCGCCGCCGTCCAAGAGTAGGTACCTGACTTGGTTTGGTCGCCTGGGTTGTTGATGGATATGTCCCCAGCAGCGTGCGCGCCGGCGAACGCCACGCTACCCCCGTCACCGTTTGGCTCGGAGCCGATAATCTCATGGCCCTTGTGAATGCTCGCGTCCGCATCGGCCCATGATTCCCCCAGCCAGACCGGAGGGATAGGCGACAATATTGATGTGTCCGCCTCCGGTCGGCCCCGGCCTCCGTACGGCATGGAGACAGTGACATGCATGGGCCTGGGGCAAGACCCCGACTTGCAGAAAAGCCCAACGGCGAACCCAACGCGCCCACTCCCATCGGCCAGGTCATCGTTGTTGAAGCCCCACCCTGCCTGCGACGCCTCGCCCCGGACCAGGACGGCATTTCGTCCCGGGGTGGGGTCCGGATCCGCAACGATCTCAGCGTGACCCCCGCTGGACCTCTGCTCCGTCGGGGGAGGGAATTCCTTGTAGAAGTAGCCGGCGTCGGCCTCGTTGAGCGTAAGCGTCTTCTTGCATGTGCCTCCGGCCAAGCTTTCCGGGATTACGGGTAGAAGCCCGGCAGGGGAACCAACGGTCCTTGTTGGACCGGTAGCGGATATCTCGGCGGGGAAGAGATCGCAGGGAGTGGGCGAGGCGAAAAACAGCGAGCAAATCTCCTGCGCGGTCGAGTTCGAAGAGATCCCTGGCTGGGCGGTCGCCGCAGCCCATGCGTCGGCCACGGCATCGAAGAGTACAGAATGCCGACTCGTGTCGGCCGTGGCGAGTGACTCGAATCCGTGAAAACGCGGCGAGACGGCTACAGTCCTGCTCGAGCACTTCGGATCAGCGAAGGATCCCCTCACCACGAACCCGTAGCTGAGGCGCGTTCCTTCGGGCAAGCTCGCACCTGGAACCACCAAGGAGTAGGAACTCGCTCCGGTCCCTGCCGCAGTCAAGTGCTCGACGGGTCCGCCGTTCAGCGCGTAGTAGAGGATCACTTCGTCCACGCTCAGGCGGGCCGTATCGACCTGAATCGAAAGCGCCCGATCCATGGCCGGGGCGATGGCGACTTCTTCGGCGTGGCTGACGGCAGAGTCACAGGCGCTCACGTGGACATCGATGATCGGTGGATCCCAAGCCGCCCATCGTCCCCCCACGGGGTCGGGAGAGCACGGTTCCTGTGCGGTGGCGGGATCGGCGCACGCATGCGCGCGGGGATCCCGAGTCCCTACGGGGGCCATCTCGAGGGTGGCGTCATTCCAGGTCGCAGGCACATTGGCCACGAGAGTCCCGAGTTCGGCCGTCGCCGGCACGGAGGCGAGTGTGGCCTCCCCCGTGGCGGCTTCGACCCAGACCGGCACGCCCACCGTGCGGGTCGCCCACGCAGAGTCGCCTGCGCGGTAGGCAGGGATCGCCACGCGCGCACCGTACAAGTTCGTGCTCACCATGGCCGACTCGAGCCCCACGTCGTGCGTAATCGTGGCGCGGCCCGCATGGCGGCTTCCTGCAACCGTAACGGGGGCGCTCGCCAGGTGGAGGGGCACGTTCTCGCACGTCGCCCTCTTCATCCCCGTGGTCAGGTCGACCTCACTCGAGACACCGCACGACGTTGGTGGAATGTCCGCCACAGAGGTCTGAGGAACAATGTTGGTCGGCAGGAACCCGCCGCCCTCGGCGAGAGGCCCGTGCTCAAGGACGGTTTCGTTCCCCGCGTAGTCACGTGCCCGGACGGAGAACCGGTAGAGGATACCCGCCACGAACTGAAGGGGGGACGTCTTCGCGAGCCCGGCGTTCCAGAACGCGGCGGGGGTCGAACTGTTCCCGCGGTCATCCTCCAGCGCAAAGACGATCGTGGCGGGATCGAGGTTGGAACCGCCGGAGTCGGTGATGAGCGCCTCGAGCGGCTGGCCGCTCGGGAAGATGGTATTCGACAGGTCCCCCGGGAGGAGACCAGTGATCTCGGGGGCGGTGTTGTCGACGACATACGGGAGCGATCGCGCCGGCGAGAGAGAGACTCCCGAGGAACACTCCCGGGCCACATAGGTGAGGAGATACGTGCCCTCCTGAGTGAGCTCGGCCAAATCCACGGTCCAGGACCAGGTCGAACCATCGCCGCCCGACGCCGTCAAGGTGGCCGGGGAAGACGTCCCCGTACGAGAGTCCGTGACGTACACGCACGACCGCCCGCCGCTGTCGCCGGGGGAGCCGGGAAGAGGTGCCCGGGAGAGGACCGTGAGAACGCCCTGGGCGGGCCCCCCAGCCGTCGAGAAAACGGCGCGCGAGAGGTCGCCGCTGACCTTGTAGAGAAGAGTGAAGTCCGCTGTCGTGTCGAGAGGAAGGGTCACGTTCACGGTCTGCGACGCCGGTTCGGTGTCGGCGCGCGAGGCATCCAACGTGTAGCTGCCCAAGTTGCTCTCCCCAAGCTCGTAGGCCCCGGCCGCATCCGCTTGAACCGTCTGGGAACCGTCGGTGACGGAAGCGCCCGGCAGGGGACGCCCGATGGCGTCTGCCACAACACCGCGGAAGTGGAAGAGCACGACGCCGCCACCGATCTCCGAAGCAACAGCCGGTGGAGCCAAGGACAGCAGAAGCGACAGGATCCCGATCCCCGCAGTCTGAACTGACCCGATCCTTGCCCTGTTTGCGCCCATGATCATGAATCCCCTCCCGTTTCCGTCTGCCCGCTTGCCTGCCGACATCCGCCGCCTGGTTCCCGGAAACCGCTTCAGAGGAGCGAAGAGTCCTCGGTCACAACGGCGGCGTGGATGAGTCCGCTCACGGAGTCAATCCAGTAGAGATCCGCACGGTTGTCTGCCCCAGATGCAGCCCGGACAGACCTCCCGCCAACGGATCCCGTAATCCGAAGCCCCGACACGCCAAAGAAGATGCCATTCTCGTGCACCGGGTCTCGCAGGACGTTGTCCCCGACCAGCGTCTTGCAGATCTCAAGGCCCAAGGCAGCGTTGGCAGGACACAGCACAACGCTGTCGTGCCCGATGTCTCCGAGCCCCCAGTCGGTCTCGATCAGAACCTTCACCTCACCGGTGCGGGGCAACACCGCCTCGAGTCGCACGGCAGGGGCCTGCGCCACCCCAACGACAACGCTGAGGCTGCGGGCCGGCACGACCATGTCCTCCACGTAGGGAAGCCACGTGGTCACCCCGCCGGGGGCGGGCCGCCCGGGCCCAATGAATATCACCCGGACACCCCCATCCATGCGCCATGCCGCGAGGCACGCGAAGTATTCGACCGCGGGGTCCGCGCTCTCCAAGCACCCCACGTATCCGACCGGCGAGGACTCGACCCTCGCAAAGACCACCTCTGCGGGGGTGGCGTGCGCGCTCAACGCCAGGCCTGACACGAGCACTGCCCCGGCGAGCACCGCAGTGATCGAGCGTACGGGCTTCATCGATCCTCCCTCCTCATGAGCACTGGAAGTCGAGAGCGAACTGGTAGGCGAGCGTGGCAACCAACTGATACGTCTCCGGCGTCGGGTCGATCCGGAACTCCGTGCCGGTCGTGATCTGAACTCGCCGGGCAATGCCCAGGTCTGCGGTGGGGTCGGGAACCTCAGTGAGTTCCTCGAGTTGCCATCCATTCGCGGTCGCCGAGGCGCTCGGGGTCGTGCGTCCGAGCGCGTCTACCCGGCCGGCGCGGTCCCGCACGTAGTACCCGTCCCCCTGTCGCAGCACCACCAGGCCCGAGTTGGCCGTCGAGACCTGAAATGCGGCTTCGGTGGGACCTGCGTCCTCTGAGTTCCCACTCACGGCGCCGAGAAGAACATCGAGCTTGGTGTGGGTGTCGCGCCCGTCCGGGGGCTTGAGGCTCCAGGTTCCCCCCAAGATCGCGTCGAGTGAGCCATCCAGCGCGGCCGAGCCGGCGACGAGCCTGAATGTCCTCCCGGTAAGACTCCCCCCCTGGCCGTTCCCTTGGCCGTTCGGGCAGGACATGACGCCGTCGTCGGCATGGTTCTGCTGCCAGAGCGGGGAACCGCCCGGCTCGTCGTACACCCAGGCGTTGAGCCGGCCGGACCAAGCCACCTCCGTCGGCCCGGCCAGTGGAGGAAGCCCCGTGCACAGGTTGCGCTCCTCGACAGCAAGGGTCACGGTCGGGCACGTGACGGCCAACCCGGTCGCCCATGAGTCCCACCACACACAACCGCCGGATGGGGGACTTGGCGTGCACTCCTGTCTCACGATCCCTTCGTCGGATCGATCAGGTGCAGTCACGACGCCCATGTACGCGGGGGCCCACTTACCCTTGCGGACCTGCGCCGACCCATCTACCTCGCACTCGACCCTGTTGGCCGACCCGCCGCGTACCCCTGAGAAGCAGACACCGATGGTTCCCGCCACGGGGACCCGACCGGTGAGCCCGTTCCCAAGGAACGCCCCCACAGAGACAGAAGGTCCTAGAGGTACGGTCTTGGCGACCAGCGTGGCAGTCGAGCCCCGGGTGCCGTACCCGAGAGGGACATCCACCGCGATGTCGGCGAGCGCCATCTCTGCGGTCGGAATGCGGGCCGTCAAGGGATGGGCCGAGGGCGACAGAGTCACCCCGTCGTGAACAGCGCTCGCTGCCGGAACCTGCGTCAACACGCCGGTCGCGAGGCCGGTCTCGTTCTGAAACCGCACCTCGACTTCCCCCAGCGCGAAAGGCCTCTCAAGCTTCCCGTAGCCCACCCACGTGGAAGCGTCGAGTTCCTCCTCGAACCCTGAGACCTGCACACGCGGGGAGTGGAAAGTGATCTGGGAGGGGGGAATCACCGAGCCATCGGGGTTCACCTCCACGGTTTCTTCCAAGAGGGCCGCAGTGGCAGGAGAGGCAGTGAGCGTGACCAAGGTGAAGAGGAACGAGTCCTGGGCGAGGTTCCCGGCGAGGTCGCGCGCGGAAAGTTCCACGAGGTGGATCCCGGGGGGGATACCTGAACCGGCGACGCTGACGGTGGCCCCAGATACGCTCGCCTGCGCCGGTGTTCCATCGATAGCAAGGGAAAGGCTTGCGGGATCGACGCCGGAGGTCGCGTCCGCCCAGGTGGCAGAGATGCTTGCAAGCTCGAGCACGTCGGCAAAGCGCGCCGGGGAGGTGGACGTGACCTCTGGGGGTAGGCTGTCCGCGGCGTAGGCGTCCGCCTTCTGCTGGCTAAGCCGCAGCCCCTCGGGAAGATCGCAGTCAGAGGGCGCGAGGGCATCGAGTGCGCAAGCGCGAACGGAGTAGAGACCGTCCGGGGAGCCTTGGGCAACGCCGAAGGATCCTATCCAGCGCCGCCACCCGTTGGGAGAACCGAACTCCGAGTCGAAGGAAAGTTCGATTGCGTCGCCGGAGGGAAGCTCGGCCACGACCTTCGTCCCCTCTCTTGGCGCCGTTGAGACCGTCTCCACCTGGATGGTCGCCGGCGCGGAGGGATTGAAGGCGTCGGGGTCAAGGCGCAACCCGAGCAGGTGGGGCAGCCGGAAGTCCTGGGGCAGGGCCTGGGCGACGAGGGGATTGTCGATCTGCACGGAGCGCCAGAGGAAGAGGGCATGGTCCGCGGTGAGCTTCACGGGGCCGTCCCCTGCGACCCTGATCCGGTAGCGGCCCCCCGAGTCGGTCTCGACCAGGCCGTAGGTCCAGTAGACGACGGCACCCGCGATCGGGTTGCCACGCACATCTGAGACGGTGCCGGAGATGTCGACCTTCACCAGCACGCTTGCGGGGATGCAATCGGTCCCGCAGCTCGCCGCGGGGCGCGGGGGCGGCGCGGGATCCGGAGCACATAGCACGCCGCAGACCGGGGCTTGCATCGCGCGGCCGGGGACGGCTGGAAGCATCAAGGAGGCGACCAGGGAGACAACGAGGAACCGGACTGCCAGCGCGAACGAGCGAGGTCGCGACACATCTCCCACCGCTGCCGCCTCCTGGGATTCGCAGTACTATGCCCGGGCTAGAGTAAATGCCGCGTATCGAAGAGTTGCGCCATGCATTGTAGCTGCCCCGGAAGGGCCGGCAACGCGCGCAGCGTGCTCTTCTTGTTCTTCTCGTTCCTCGAGCTGCCTCGTTCCGCGCGCTACGGCCTGGCGTGGCGCGCCGGCGGGCGCCGCCCGCGCGCCCCGGACACCCGCGCGCCCGGGGCGGGGCCGAGCGCGGAGCGCGGGGCGGGACCGAGCGCGGAGCGCGGTCCGAGACGCCGGCCGAGGAAATCCAGCACCGCGCGATTGACGAGCTTCGGGTGCTCGATCAGCGCGCCGTGGGTTCCCCCGGGGATCAGCGCCAGCTCGGCGTCGGGGATCCGCGCCGCCATGACCCGCCCGAGCCAGGAGGGCGTGAACCGGTCGCGCTCCCCGACCACCACGAGAGTCGGGGCGGCGATCTCGCGCAGCAGGTCCTCGGCGGAGTGGCGGTGCATCGCCTCGGCCATCTTCATCATCACCAGCGGATCGAGCGAGCCGAGGTGCCGGTAGTAGAGCCGCATGTCGGCGTACCGGGCGGCCGGGCCGAGCGCCCCGGCGGCCTGGGCCACCCGGTGCGGAAGCGGCGAGGCGAACAGGGCCCGCCAGGCGAGGAGCGTCGGGCGCGGGAACGTCTGGATCGCCAGGCGCGCGGCCGGGAACAGCCGCTCCATCCACCGGGAGTCGTAGAAGGTCGCGACCGGGCTCGCGTACGGCCCGGTCACCGCCACGATCGCCCGCACGCGCTCGCGGAGCAGCCGGTAGGTCTCCAGGCACACCTGGACCCCCATCGAGTGGCCGAGCACGGAGATCTCCCGGATGCCCTCGCGATCGAGGATCCCGGCAAGATCGGCGGCGTTCCGCTCGATCGCGAAGTCCTCCGCGCGCAGGCGCATCGCGCGCCACCCGGGGCTCCGCGGGAGCCCCGACACCCCGGTGCCGCGGTAGTTCCAGACGAGCACGCGGTAGCGGCGCGCGAGCGCCGGCGCCAGGTATCGCCAGAAGTTGTCCGGACAGCAGTAGCCGGCGCAGAGCGCGACCACGTGCGGCCCGGCCCCGCGGATCGTGTAGGCGACGTGCGTGCCGTCGCTGGCGACGAGGCAGCGTTCCTTCGGGAAGAGGGTCCCACCGTCCCCGCGGACCCGAAGGTATGCCACCGCCCAGGTCCCCCGGCTACTCCGCCGCGAGCGCCCGGGAGATCACCAGCCGCTGGATCTCGCTCGTGCCCTCGAAGATGCAGAAGATCTTGGCGTCCCGGTGCCACTTCTCCACCGGGAAATCCTTGATATAGCCGTACCCGCCGAGGATCTGAATCGCCTCGTCGGTCACGCGCACCGCGACCTCGCCGCCCTTGAGCTTGGACATCGAGCCCTCGGCGTGCGGGAAGGGCTGGCCGTTGCGGGCCATCCAGGACGCGCGCCACACGAGGAGCCTCGCCGCGTCGGTCTCGAGCGCCATGTCGGCGAGCTTGAACGCGATCGCCTGGTGCTCGATGATCGGGCGCCCGAAGGTCTGCCGCTCCTTCGCGTAGTCGCGCGCGAACTCCCAGGCCGCGCGCGCGATCCCCACCGCCTGCGCGCCGACCATCGGACGGGTCGCCTCGAAGGTCGCAAGCGCCCCCGACGTCTTCCCGGTCTTCTGCCCGCTGCGCGCGCGCTCGATCTTCGCGGCGAGCTTCTCGTCACCCCCGAGGAGGTTCTCGGCGGGAATCCAGCAGTCCTCCATGACGATCTCTGAGGTGTGCGAGGCGCGGATCCCGAGCTTGCGCTCCTTCTTGCCTTCGCGGAAACCGGGCGTGTCCTTGCCGATCACGAACGTCGCCTGGCCGCGGTGGCCGAGCGCCGGGTCGACCGTCGCGACGACGACGTGCACGTCGGCGATCCCGCCGTTGGTGATGAACACCTTGGTCCCGTTCAAGAGCCACCCGTCGCGCTCGCGCTTCGCGGAGGTGCGGAGCTTGGACACGTCGCTTCCCGCGTCGGCCTCGGTGACGGCGAAAGCGCCGAGGCGCGGGTCCTCGGGAGTGCCGAACATCTTCGGCGCCCATTCCTTGAGCTGCTCGGGCGTCCCGTTGCCGGCGAGGGCGGCGAGCGGCAGGCCGGTCCCGAAGATGCCGAGCCCGATGCCGGTGCAGCCCCAGGCGACCTCCTCGAGCGCCAGCGCCGACATCAGCCCGCTCTCGTCCTGGCCCGCCTGGAGGTAGAAGTCCATCGAGTACAGACCGATCTCGGCGGCCTTCTTCACGACCGGCCAGGGGAACTCCTCGGTCTCGTCGTACTGGGGCGCGACCGGGCGGATCTCGCGCTCGGCGAACTCATGCACCCACTTGCGGAACTCCTGCTGCTCTTCGGTCAGCGCGAAGTTGACCATCTCGCCCTCCTGGCACGGCCCTGCGCCGCCCCCTGCCCTGAACCGCCGAGGCTCTGGACAACCGGGCGGAGCGCCTAACGTTACTTGACAGTAACTTACCAATGGGTAATATACGTGTCCGAGGAGCCGGAGTCAAGGGAGCGAGCCGGTGGCCGCAAGGCGCCCGGCTCCACGGAGGGGGGATCGAGTCTGGCCGCGCGCCGCCTGAGCGCGGAGGCACGCCGCGCGCAGCTCCTCTCTGTGGCGCGCGACGTCTTCGCCGCCGACGGCTACCACGGCGCCGCGATGGAGCAGATCGCCGGGCGCGCGGGGGTCACCAAGCCGGTCCTCTACCAACACTTCGCCGGCAAGAAGGAGCTTTACCTCGCCCTGCTCCAGGAGGAGATGGGGCGGCTTCACGCCCACGTGTCGGCCGCGATCGAGAACGCCTCGGGCAACCGCGCGCGGATCCAGGGCGGCGTCGCGGCCTACTTCCGCTTCATCGAGGCGAACGAGGGATCCTTCCATCTCCTGTTCCGCGAGACGATGGGCGCCGACCCGGACTTCCGCGCGATGGTCGAGCGCTTCCGGGACGCGGTGTGCCTGGAGATCGCCGCGATCATCGGCGCGGAGACCGGGCTCCGGGGCGAGGAGGCCGAGCTGCTCGCGCGCGGGGCGATGGGGATGGCCGAGTCGGCGGCGCAGTGGTGGCTCGAGCGGCGCGAGGGCATCGTCCTCGACGAGGTCGTGAGGGACCTGAGCGAGCTCGCGTGGCGGGGACTCGCCGGCCTGCCGCGCGCCGGCGGCGAGACGTGATATCACTCCGGGTGACCGCGGGAGCTACGGAGCACAGCCTGAAGGGGGACGGATGAGCAAGCACGCGTACGAACGGCGGATCAGGCGCAAGCGAGAGGAGGAGCGCCGGCGCCGGCGGCGCCATCGGCGAACGCGGCTGCTGAAGGTCTGGGGATCGGTCGCAGGCGTCCTCGTTGCCGGCCTCCTCGTGTTCCTCTTCTGGCCGTCGGGCGGCGGGAAGCCCGCGGCGTCGAAGACCCCGACTCCGTCGCCGAGCGCCTCGTCCTCTCCGGCCGACTGCACGAAGTTCACTCCGGCGTTGCGGGGGAAGAAGACCTTCCCGAGCGCCCCCTGCCAGATCATCGACGACTCCAAGCTCTACGACGCGACGCTTGAGACCTCGATGGGGGCCGTCACGATCGAGATGGACCCACGTCTCGCGTCGAAGACCGTCAACAACTTCGTCTTCCTCGCGCGCGCCGGTTTCTACAACGGCTTGATCTTCCATCGGGTCATCAAGGACTTCATGATCCAGGGCGGTGATCCGGAGAGCACCGGAAGCGGCGGTCCCGGCTACCAGTTCGAGGACGAGACCGCGGGCGGCCAGACGTTCGACAAGGTGGGACTCTTGGCGATGGCGAACTCGGGTCCGAACACCAACGGCTCCCAGTTCTTCATCACCGTCAGCAAGCCGTCTCACTTGAACGGCAAGCACACGATCTTCGGCAAGGTCGTCAAGGGCTACGACGTCGTCGAGCGGATAAGCCGGACCCAGACCGCGGCCGGCGACCGGCCGGTCAAAGACGTCCGTATCCGCACCGTGACGATCACCGAGCGCGCGCGCTGACGGTCCGTCCGGCCGCCGGCGCGAGTCTCGCCCAGGTCTACTCTCCCCCTCCGGAGATCGCCGCGCGCCCGACCGAGAAGTACCGGGCCTCCGGGTGGTGCACGATGATCGCGCTCGTGGACTGCTCGGGCGCGAGCTGGAACTCCTCCGACAGCCTCACGCCGATCCGCTCGGGCTCGAGCAGCTCGAGGATCTTCTTCTGATCCTCGAGGCCGGGGCAGGCGGGATAGCCGAAGGAGTACCGGCAGCCGCGGTATCCCGCCTTGAGGATCCCCTCCACCGTCGCGGCGTCGAGTCCCGCGATGCCGAGCTCCTCGCGAACGCGCCGGTGCCACATCTCCGCGAGAGCCTCGGCCATCTCGACCGACAGCCCGTGCAGATACAGGTAGTCGGTGTATCGGTCGGCGCGGAACAGCTCCGCTGCGACCTCGCTCGCGCGCGGCCCCATGGTGACCACCTGGAGCGCCACGACGTCGCGCTCCCCGCTCTCCACCGGGCGGAAGAAGTCGGCGATGCAGAGGCGCCGCCCGCGCGACTGGCGCGGAAAGCCGAACCGAGCGCGCTCGCGGCCGTCGTCGTCATACACGATCAGGTCGTTGCCCTCTGACGCGCAGGCGAAGTAGCCATAGACCACGGCCGGGGCGAGGATGCGCTCCTCCACCGAGCGCGCGAGCACGTCCCGCAACACCGGGTCCATCGTACGGGCCAGGGACGCCTCGAACTCCTCGGCCGACTGGCCCCGGCGCCGGCGCACCTGCCACCGGCCCTGGTAGAGGGAGACCCGATTGAGGTAGCGGGCGACCTCCTGGATCGACAGCCCCGCCGCGATCCGGCTCCCATGGAACGGGGCATGGGGGACCTGGACGTCGATCGCGACGTCCGACCGCCGCGCGCCGGCCGCCGCCGCCGGCCGCCGAGCCCGCCTCGGCCGCGGCGCCGCCTCCACGGGGGCAGCCGCCTCGCCCCGCTTCTCGGCCATGAGACCGTCCATGATCCGAAGGCCCTCGAAGGCGTCCCGGCCGTAGAAGACCCTGCCCCGGTAGAGCGCGCGCAGATCGTTCTCGACGTACGCGCGCGTGAGGGCCGCCCCCCCGAGCAGAACGGGGTAGCCGTGCAACCCGCGCCGGTTCATCTCCTCGAGATCTTCCCGCATCACGACCGTCGACTTCACCAGCAACCCGGACAGCCCGATCGCGTCGGCGCCTGCGCGCTCGGCCGCCTCCACGATCGCGCCGATCGGTTGCTTGATCCCGAGGTTCTCCACCGAGTAGCCGTTGTTCGTGAGGATGATGTCCACGAGGTTCTTCCCGATGTCGTGAACGTCGCCCTTCACGGTCGCGAGCACGATCCGGCCCTTCGACCCGTCGCCGGCGCGCTCCATGTGCGGCTCGAGGTGGGAAACCGCGACCTTCATCGTCTCGGCCGACTGCAGCACGAACGGGAGCTGCATCTCCCCTGAGGCGAACTGCTCGCCGACGAGCTTCATGCCGGGGAGCAGGAAGCGGTCGATGATCTCGAGCGCCGGGTGATCGGCGAGCGCGTCGTCGAGGTCGGCCTCGAGCCCCTTCCGGGCGCCGTCCACGATCCGGCGCGTGAGGCGCTCGGCGAGCGGCAGCGCCGACAGCTCCTCCTCCCCCGCGCCGGTCCGGGTCCCCGACACCCCCTCGAACAGGACGATCAGCTCCGCGAGCGGGTCGTAGCCCTCCCGGCGGCGGTCGTAGACCAGGTCGAGCGCGACTGCGCGCGCGCGCTCCTCTATCCGGTGCGTCGGCAGGATCTGCCCCGGGTGCATGATGGCCATGCTGAGGCCGCGCGCGACGGCCTCGTGCAGGAACATCGAGTTCAGCGCCTGCCGGGCGGCCGGAGACAGCCCGAAGGAGACGTTGGAGACCCCGAGGCTCGTGAAAGAGTCGGGGAACTCCTCGCCGAGCGCCGCCACGGCGTCGAGCGTCTCGAGCGCCGCGCGCCTTCCTTCCTCCATCCCCGTCGAGATCGGCAGCACGAGCGGATCGAAGATCAGGTCGTGCGGCTCGAGCCCGTATTCGCCGGTCGCTACCTCGAACACCGCGCGGCAGGCGTCGAGCTTGCGCGCTCGTGTCGTCGCCTGGCCCCGTTCGTCGATCGCCATGGCGATCACGGCCGCGCCGAACCTGCGCGCGAGGCGCAGCGTCCGGTCGATCCGCGATCCGGGTCCCCGCCCCTCTTCCAGGTTGATCGAGTTGATCACCGGGCGCCCGCCGATCAGCTTCAGTCCGGCCTCGAGCACCGAGGGCTCGGTGGAATCGAGGAACAGCGGGAGCGTGACCTGGCTCCGCAGCTCCGATACGACCGCAGCCATGTCGGCGACCCCGTCCCGCCCGGTCATGTCCACCGAGATGTCCAGGCCGTGCGCGCCCTCGCGGACCTGCTCTTTGGCGACCTCGACCGCGTGATCCCAGTCGCCCGCCTCCACCAGACCGCGGAACCGCTTCGAGCCCTGCGCGTTGCACCGCTCGCCGACCACGAAGAAGGAGGTCTCCTGGCGCAGCGGCTGCGCGATGTAGAGCGAAGCGCACGCCGGCTCGAACTGGGGCGCGCGGTGCGGGCGCGGCCGGTCGCGCAGGGCCTCCGCGAGCCGCCGGATGTGCTCGGGGGTCGTCCCGCAGCACCCGCCGACGACGTTCGCGCCGAACTCCTCCACGAACAAGCGGTGGTGGGCCACGAACTCCTCCGGCGTGAGCGAGTAGACGGTCCGCCCGTCGCGCACTTCCGGGAGACCCGCGTTCGGGAGCACGCTCACGAACTTCCTCGAGTGCGCGCAGAGGTAGCGCACGTGCTCGGTCATCTCGACCGGGCCGGTCGCGCAGTTCAGCCCCACGACCTTCACGATCCCGAAGGGTTCGATGGTCGCCAGCGCCGCCCCGATCTCCGAGCCGAGCAGCATCTGGCCGGTCGCCTCGACCGTCACCTGCACGATCACGGGGAGATGCGTGCGCGATTCCTCGAACGCCCCCGCGACCGCGGCGATCGCCGCCTTCACCTGGAGAAGGTCGTACGCGGTCTCGATCACCAGCGCGTCCACGCCACCCTCGATGAGGCCGAGCGCCTGCGCGCGGTAGGACCGCTCCAGATCATCGAAGGTCGCCTGCCCGAGCGATGGCGCCTTCGTTCCCGGGCCGATCGACCCGGCGACCCAGCGCGGCCGGTCGGAGAAGGAGGAGGCGGCCTCGCGCGCGAGGCGCGCGGCGACCACGTTCAGCTCGTGGACGCGGTCGCCCATCCCGTACTCGTCCTGGACGAGCGCGTTCGCCCCGAATGTGTTCGTCTCGATGCAGTCGGCCCCAGCCTCGAGGTAGGAGGCATGGATCGCGCGGATCACGTCGGGCCGGGACAGAAGAAGCACCTCGGAGTTGCCCTCGTGGCCCCAGTAATCGTCGACCGAGAGGCCGCGGGCCTGGATCTCGGTGCCCATGGCGCCATCAAAGATCAGGACGCGCTCGTCGAGCGCCTCGAGGAACGTGCTCATGGCCGGGATTGTAGCGGCCCAGTCCGGCTCCCCCCCGCCGCACTCCGCCGGATGGATAGCGAGCCAATCCACGGCGGAAGGGACGTTCAAGAGCGAGGAGATAATCCCTGTGGGAGGGCCTCCAGAGAGTACAAGTCGGCCCATTGACCCATTGGGGCTCCTGGCATATCGTGCGAGTAGGGGGAACCTGCGCGACGGGCCCGGCTGGGGGCGGTGTTCTATCGTCGAGATCCACGCAGAGGTCCCCAAGACAGCTTATCGGTCCGCCACCGAAGTGCTGTACCGGGTGGAACGGGAACTGCTCGCGCTGCTTGGGCGTTTGGCGCTGCCCGAGAGAAGGGAGGGAGCGAGAAGGGGGAAGACGCAAGCGGAGAGGAGGAGTCATGAAGAAGCTCGCACTGCTCGTGGTGCTTCTGTGGTTGGTCCCGGCGACTGCCCTCGCGAGCCCAACCCCGGTGCTCGGCACGGGTGGGGAGGCGGTGGGTTCAAGGGGGAGCGAAGTCACTACGTGCAACGCCCGAGTCGAGATGATCCTTGACGAGCTGACCGAGGACCTGTCGCCCCCGCAGGTCCGGGGGAAGGTCTCGGCCTTCGCCACGGGCACCTGCATCGGTACCGCCCGCGTAACGCCGTACGCGACCGACGTGCATATCTACGTAGCAGGAGTGGAGATCGACAAGTACACGTGTCTCGCGAGCTTCAAGTGTGGTGCCGAACCGGTCTCCTTCACGGTGCCTGCCGGAAGTCTGGTCACCGCGACGAGCGACCAATATTGGGACGTGACTGCGGGGGGAGCCTGGAACGCCGCGACACCCCGCTATTGCTCGATCAAGAACCCCCGCGTCTGGTGCGGGGCCTACGCGGCGGCGACCCCGTGAAGCCGCGCTGGGTGGGATGCGCCTGCCTTCTGGTTCTTGCCACCGCGCTGCCGGCAGGCGCATCCGCCCGGCGCCTGGAGGTCCGCGGCAACCTCTGGTGGTCCGGGACGATTCACGCTCCGGGCAAGATCTCGATCCAGCAGATCTCGGCGCGCCCGGTTCGGACCGAGGGATGCTTCCTGATGGACAGGACCAAGGCATACGGCGGGTATCGCGGTTCCATGGGCGGGTATTCGCTCTCTACCAGTCCCCACTCCCCCAGCGACGGCGGCGTCGGGGCAGAGTATTACGACCGGAGCTCCTGGGAGGTCTTCATCTTCTGCGTCTCGGAGGCGCCGGCGCGCACGATCCTCGAAGTGGAGGGCCGCGTCACAGGGGCGCGCTGGGGACGGGACGGGATCCTCTTCCGGCGGGAATGGGACCTTGCTCCGACGCCGGTGCACGGGCAGTGGCGACCCGTGGTCTTTCGCCGGGGAGCGGTGGCTTGGCTCATGCCGAACGAACAGCCGACGATCTTCTCGATCGACGGGGAAACCTACGTCGGGAGCGCAAAACTGCGGGGAGAGCCACCGGGCACCCGAGTCTTCGGGGTTCAGGCGACGGCGGCCCCGGTGATGCTCGCGGCCGTAGACCAGGTCTGGTGAGGCCGGAGGAGCTGCGCCGGTTCCGCCACCTGGAGGAGGTCGTAGGCGGTCTCGATGAGGATCGCGTCGACGCCGCCCTCGATCAGGCCGAGCGCCTGCGCGCGGTAGGACCGCTCCAGATCATCGAAGGTCGCCTGCCCGAGCGAGGGCGCCTTCGTGCCGGGGCCGATCGACCCGGCGACCCAGCGCGGCCGGTCGGAGAAAGCGGATCGCATCAGGCCGGGAGAGGAGAAGGACCTCGGAGTTGCCCTCGTGGCCCCAGTAATCGTCGACCGAGAGGCCGCGGGCCTGGATCTCGGTGCCCATGACTCCATCAAAGATCAGGACGCGCTCGTCGAGCGCCTCGAGGAACGTGCTCATGGCCGGGATTGTAGCGGCCCCCGCTTGGGCTCCTGTCTCCTTACTCACTCCCACTGCGGTCCCTTGGTGGCACATGGATGGCTAGGTGACACTTCACCGCCTGAAGTAGTACGCTGGCACTCGATGGAACAAGAGTCCAGCCGAGTCACCGTGGGCCCGAAAGGGCGGATCGTCATCCCGGCACGCCTGCGTGAGCGCGCCCACGTCACCGAGGGCTCGGTTCTGTACGGGCGCGTCGACGAAGCAGGGCGGCTGATCCTGGAGACCAGAGACTCGATCAAGGGGCGAATCCGCGCGGCCGCAAAGACGAGCGCCCACAGGGAGGGGAGCGTCGTGGACCGGCTCCTCACCGAGCGCCGGTCCGAGGCGCGTCTGGCCGAACGCCGAGTCCGGCGGGGCCCGACCGCGCGCCGGCTCGACGCCGAGCCCCGGAGCCCCCGGCGCCGATGACACCCGAAACAGTCGTGGTCGACGCGTCGGCCGTGCTCGCGTGGATCTTCGACGAGCGTGGAGCCGAGGTCGTCGAGGGGGTTCTCCCCACTTCCGTTCTCTCGGCGGTCAACTTCGCGGAGGTCCTCTACTGCGCATCGGACGAAGGCATGGACGCGAGTTCGCTGGCACGGGACCTCGTGGCCTTCGGAATCCAAGTCGTCCCGTTCACCCAAGCCGAGGCCGCCATCGTCGAGTCGTTGCGCGCCCGCGCGAGACCGCGAGGCGTGCGGCTCTCCCTGGCCGACTACTGCTGCCTGGCGACCGCGGTGCGCCTCGACCTCCCCGTCATGGGGGCCAACCGGGCATGGCGCGCCCTGGACGCCGGCGTCGAGGTTCGTCTGCTGAGGTAGCCGCCGGGCGTCGCCGAGACGGGCGGCCGGGAGATCGACGGCGGAAGAGGCGTTCCAGGGCGAGCGATGATCCCGGTGGGAGGACCTCCAGACAGCACAAGTCGACCCATTGACGCATTGAGGCCGTGCCCATATGGTGCGGCTAGGAGAATCTCGGAGAGAGGCCCGGTCGGGGTGGCATTCCCGTGTCGGGTCCCTTGGGCGGTGGGAGTGTCCACTTCGATGGGCCACAACCGGTCCGTGACCTCAGAGCGCAGTGCACCGAGTCCTCTGGCATCCGACTCCGGCGCCCTCTCCCCCAAGCCCCCCCCACAGCCCGGCGGGCCCGTCGGGTAGGAGGTCACTCAGCCGTTCCGCACGGACGAGGACCGCCCCGCACGGAGACCTGCCGACCCGTGTCCGTCCTCAAGGCGAAAGGGGCATGCCATGCGAAGGACCTCCCTCCTCATCCTGGCAACAACGGCCGTCTTGCTCGTAGGGGTGCTACCGGCTGCCGCCGGTCCCACCTCGAGCATCACCAACCCACGCAACTACGTGGCCGCAGCCCTTGGAATCGGCGGAACTCTCCCGGGACCCACGCTCGCCGTGGAAGGCCACGCCACTGGAGTGCTCACGAGCCCGAACACGGTGCAGGTCATCGTGGAGTGCAACGCGGTCGCGCTGCCGGGAGCCACGCTCGGCGGCTGGACGCCCGTCGCCGTCCCGCTCGCAACCGCGATCACCAAGTGCTACGTGTGGAGCGAGGCAGGGGGATCCGCCTACGCGCCCTCTCTGGGACTTCCCGGCGCGGTTGCGGCAACGGCCGGAACAAAGAATGTCGGGCTCGGGGTGCTGCACGTCGTTTGCGAAGGCAAAGCGCTCTTCTCGGACGGCCGGACGGTACCCGGCAGCTGTAAGTAGGGGGCCCTTCGAGGCACCGCCCGCGAAGCGGCCGCTGGGGTTGGACTCCCCGGGGAGCGGCGACAGCACCGGCCCTGGGGAGATCCAGCCGGAGGGCGAGCGGATCGCCAAGGACGGTTCGGCGCGCAGGCAAGGAGGGAACGACATGCGCAAGCGAAGAAGCTCAGCCCTGATCGTCGAAGCGGGGGCGGAGCGGTCCCGACCCTCGGGGCGATCAACAAAATCACCGCCGCCAGCACGAGCTTCATGCGGGTGCGCATCCCCGCCCCATCGACCGTGTCCAATGAACCCGAGGGAAACCTCGACATCTCGATCGAAGGGTCGGGCCGCTTCAAGGGCCTTGTGCTCGTTCAGGATGTGCCCCCTGACGACCAGACCATCCTGGTCGCGGTGCGCGTGCCTGAGGACGCCCTCTGCGGCGCAACGTACTGCCCCGCCACTCCGCTGGTCGCCACGGAGGCCTGGGGGCCAGGCGCGGAGCTCGTGGTGGGGGAGCAGCTCCCTCTTCCGGCCGGCACCTACCGGCTCTACGTCATGGCAGAGGGCGGACCGGTCTCGATCACCCTCCGCCTGCACGGCCTCACGGGCAGCACATCCCTGCGCCCGACGAAACCCGCCCGCCTCTTCGCTTGGGACTGGAAGCCCAAGGTTCCGATGAGTCCCTACCAGCTTGTCTTCTCGGACTGGGCCACCTTCGACATCGGCCGGGAGCAGATCGACGGCACCCTCCTCTGGAGGGTGAACAGCCCGGTGCTCGGCCCGAATAGAACCCAGAGGTGCTTCTACGTGACCAACCCCGACCCGCCGGTCGGCTTCCTGCCGGGCTGCCCGTATGCCGACATGACGCTCACCATGAACTGGTGGTTCGTCGGGACGATCCCCTACGCGTCCCTTTCCTTCGCCACCGGACGGGTCTATGGTCCCCCGAGTCCCCCCATGCGTGAGAGCATAGCAATCTGGTCGGAGGCGGCCTCGCCGGTCGAGAAGATCGGCGGGATCGGCTTCTCCCTCACCCTTCGGGAGTGAGCTCACACTGTGTAGGGGGCGCTTCGAGGCACCGCCCGCGAACCGGCCGCTGAGGTTGGACTCCCCGGGGAGCGGCGACAGCACCGGCCCTGGGGAGATCCAGCCGGAGGGCGAGCGGATCGCCAAGGACGGTTCGGCGCGCAGGCAAGGAGGGAACGACATGCGCAAGCGAAGAAGCTCAGCCCTGATCGTCGCCCCGACATCTCGATCGAGGGCCCCGGCCGCTTCAAAGCCCTCGTGGTCGTTCAGGATGCACCCTTTGACGACCGAACCACGCTCATCGCCGTAGGGGTGCCGGCCGGCGCCCTCTGCGGCCCAACGTACTGCCCGGCCACTCCGGAGGTCGCCACGAACACCTGGGGGCCAGGGGCGGAGGCCTCGGCGGAGAAGCAGTTCCCTCTCCCGGCCGGCCCCTACCGGCTCTACGTACTGGCGGAGGGCGGACCGGTCTCGATCACCCTCCGCCTTCACGGCATCAGGGGCAGCGCGTCCCTGCGCCCGACGAAACCCGCCCGTTTCTTCCTCCATGATTGGAAGCCCCGAGTCCCGATGAGTCCCTACCAACTCGCCTTCTGGGACTGGACCACCTTCGACATCGGCCGGGAGCAGATCGACGGCACCCTCCTCTGGAGGGTGAACAGCCCGGTGCTCGGCCCGAATAGAACCCAGAGGTGCTACTACGTGACCAACCCCGACCCGCCGGTCGGCTTCCTGCCGGGCTGCCCGTATGCCGACATGACGCTCGCCATGAACTGGTGGTTCGTCGGGGCGATCCCCTACGCGTCCCTTGCGTTCGCCACCGGCATGGTGGGCGGCGACCTCACACCTGGGAGCGTGGCCTTCACACGTGAGAGCGTGGCCCTCTGGTCGTATGCGGCCTCGCCGGTGGAGAAGCTCGGCGGGATGTTCTTCTCCCTCACCCTCTGATGCGACCCGGCGCGGACGCCGTTCGCCCGCCCCCGGACGCCGAGGCGTCCGGGCAACTACGCCGGCCGATTCTCCTCGGAGATGTCGGCGAGCACTGGGTTCCCCCGGTCGCGCTCGGATAAGTGCGGCTCCCCGGGAGGCCAGGCGATCCCGAGCGCCGGATCGTCCCAACGGACCCCCAGCTCGTCGGAGCCGTCGTAGTAGTCGTCCGCCAGGTAGACGAGCGTAGCATCCGTGAGCGCCCAGAAGCCGTGCGCCACCCCCGGCGGCACGTACAGGCCACCCGCCGCCTCACCGTCCAGCTCGAAGCTCTCGCTCGCCCCCCTCGTCGGCGAGGACTCCCGGAGGTCGTAGAGCCCTGCGAGCATCCGGCCGGTGATGACCGTCACGTAGTCCGCCTGGAACAGGTGGTAGTGCATCCCCCGCAGGACGCCGGCCCGCGAGTCGCTCCGACTCCCCTGGACCATCTCGCGCGCGCCGGGGATCCAGGAACGGCGGAAGGCCTCCACGAAGCGCCCGCGCGCGTCGGGCCACTGCCCGGGCCGAACGTGGTAGACCCCGGAGATGCGCGCGGACTCCCAGACCTCGGCCACGGCGCGGGAGTGTACCCGGGAACACCCTGCCGAGAAGCAAAGAGGGCGCCCGCGTAGGACGCCCTCGAGGCTTGCGCCGGGGAAGCTGCATAGCGAGGACGAGAGTGGGTTGACCTGATTGTCGGGAGTTACCCCGAAGGGTTTACTCCTTAGAAAGGAGGTGATCCAGCCGCACCTTCCGGTACGGCTACCTTGTTCGCGTGAGTCCCCGTGTCGCCACGGGGCGCGGACTATATCTTCATCCCGGCGATTCCCACGGATGCTTTCGAGCCCGTTCACATCCATGATCCGGGAGCTCGGCGTGTAGTCTCTGAGGGGTCAAGGGACGCCCCACGGATGGTCGTCCCCGACTTCCCTGCTGATTGTCCGCACCGCCGGATTGTCACTGCCCTCGTAGGGCGAGTACCGGACGGATGCTCGGAGTTTCCAGCAAACAGCCGAGTTTTGTCGCTCGCCGTTGCCGGCGAGAGGTCGCAACTGGGTTACGACTTCGTCCCGATCGCGAACCCCACGCTCGACGGCTCCCTCCCTTGCGGGTTGGGCCACCGGCTTCACGTGTTGCCCACTTTCAGGACGGGACGGGCGGTGTGTACAAGGCCCGGGAACGCATTCACCGCTGCATGCTGATCAGCGATTACTAGCGACTCCAACTTCACGAGGTCGAATTGCAGACCTCGATCCGAACTACGACCGGCTTTTACCGATTGGCTCACCCTTGCGGGTTTGCAGCGGGTTGTACCGGCCATTGTAGCGCGTGTGCAGCCCAGGACGTAAGGGCCATGATGACTTGACGTCGTCCCCTCCTTCCTCCGGCTTCTCGCCGGCAGTCCCCCTCGAGTGCCCGGCATTACCCGCTGGCAACAAGGAGCAGGGGTTGCGCTCGTTGCGGGACTTAACCCAACACCTCACGGCATGAGCTGACGACAGCCATGCAACACCTGTGCTGGTACCCGACTCTACGGGTCACTTCCCTTTCGGGTTGCTACTGCCAGCATGTCAAGCCCTGGTAAGGTTCTTCGCTTTGCATCGAATTAAGCCACGCGCTCCGCCGCTTGTGCGGGCCCCCGTCAATTCCTTTGAGTTTTAGCCTTGCGGCCGTACTCCCCAGGCGGGGTGCTTAATGCGTTAGCTGCGGCACGGAGGAGCATGCGCCCCCCACACCTAGCACCCACCGTTTGCGGCTAGGACTACCCGGGTATCTAATCCGGTTCGCTCCCCTAGCTTTCGCGCCTCAGCGTCAGGAATGGCCCAGCCAGCCGCCTTCGCCACCGACGTTCCTAGCGATATCTGCGCATTTCACCGCTACACCGCTAGTTCCACTGGCCTCTACCACCCTCAAGCCAGCGCAGTATCCGACGCGGTTCCACGGTTGAGCCGTGGGCTTTCACGCCGGACTTGCGCAGCCGCCTACGCGCCCTTTACGCCCAGTGAATCCGGATAACGCTCGCCCCCTACGTCTTACCGCGGCTGCTGGCACGTAGTTAGCCGGGGCTTCCTCGAGAGGTACCGTCACCGGGCTATGCGCCCGGCTTCTTTCCTCCCAACAGGGGTTTACAACCCGAAGGCCTTCATCCCCCACGCGGCGTCGCTGGATCAGGGTTTCCCCCATTGTCCAAGATTCCCTACTGCTGCCTCCCGTAGGAGTCCGGGCCGTGTCTCAGTCCCGGTGTGGCTGGTCGCGCTCTCACGCCAGCTACCCGTCATCGCCTTGGTGGGCCGTTACCCCGCCAACAAGCTGATAGGCCGCGAGCCCCTCCCGGAGCGGAAACCCATTTGCCCGCCGGGGGATGTCCCCCTGCGGGTTCATCCGGTATTAGCGCCGGTTTCCCGACGTTATCCCGGTCTCCGGGGCAGGTTGCTCACGTGTTACTCACCCGTTCGCCGCTCCGTACCCAGGAGCAAGCCCCCGGGCCGATCGCTCGACTTGCATGTATTAAGCACGCCGCCAGCGTTCATCCTGAGCCAGGATCAAACCCTCCATCGAGTTCTCACTCAGACCGGCCGGAGCCGGCCAGGTTTGATCTCTATGCAAGGCGTTACTTCAGGCGCCCACTCTCTGCGGATCCCTCGGCCCGCTCACGCGAGCCTCAGGAGTGCGTGTCCTCGCTATGCAGTTTTCAAGGCGCAAGCATGCCAAACTCCAAGCCCTACCCGGTCTTGGGGTCTGGCGAACTTTCAAGGCCGCCTCAGACGACCGCCGCTAGTATAGCGCCCCACCCAAGATGCGCAACCGGGGGTCGATGCGGTAGAACTGAGCCGGCGGGCGGCTATGAGCGGAGGAGGGCGACCCATGGTCAAGACCGGCGACCGAATCGTCATCGAGGGGTCCAAGGTGGGAGGAGCCCGCCGGGAGGGGACCGTCGTGGGCACGGCCGGGCGGATGCTTCAGATCCGCTGGCCGGACGGCCAGGAGAGCTACCTGACGCCCGCGCCCGGGACCGTGAAGGTGGTTACCGGGAACTCGCGGCGCGCTGCCGCTCCTCGGTCCGCGAACCCTCCCCTCTCGAGGAAGCAGGCTCCCGGAGCCCGGGCAAACAAGCCGAAGCCGGCGGCGAAGACGGCGGTGAGAGCCGCGGCGAAGTCCGGCGCGAAGAAGCGCGGCGCGAAGAAGCGCTAGCCTCGGCGGGTCCCGAGGCGCGTCAGGCGGGGAACCGGTAGGTCCGGGTCTCCGACGCGGCGACGGAGTCCGCCACGAGACGTGTCAGATCGAGGGATTCCTCAGCCGCCCTGGCCTGAGCGACCGAGGCCTTCGTCGCGGGGCGGCGCGGCTCGAAGAGCACGCACGCCTCCTGGCATGGGGCACTCGACACCTCGAACGTCCCGAGCGCCTGGGCCTCGGCGATGATCTCAGCCTTGTCGCGCCCGAGATTCGGCCGATGCACGGGCAGCGAGGCGGCGTCCTCGACCACCCACAGGTTCTCCAGGGTCTGCGACGCCACCTGCCCGAGGGAGTCCCCGGTGACGAGGGCCTTCGCGCCCTCGCGCCCAGCGATCTCGCTCGCGATGCGCACCATCATGCGCCGGTACAGCAGCGTCCGCAGAGACTCCGGGCACGCGGCCACGATTCGCTGCTGCGCCGGCGCGAGCGGGACGAGGAAGAGACGGACGTCGTGCTGAAATCGGGCGAGCATCCCGGCGATCTCCCCGGCCCGGCGGACGCTCGAGGCGTCGGTGAACGGCTGGGAGTGGAAGTGGACGAACACGCAGCGAGCCCCGCGGCGCATCATGCGCGCTGCGGCGACGGGCGAGTCGATCCCGGCCGACAGGAGCGCGACGACGGTCCCAGACACCCCAACCGGCAGACCACCGGCTCCCGGCGTGCGGCCGGCATACACGAACACGAGATCGCCGACGATCTCGACGTGGCAGGTGAGGTCGGGCGCCGACAGGTTCACGCGCTTGCCGGAGCGCTCGAGAAGGACGGTGCCGAGCTTCTCGTTTATCTCGCGCGCGGAGAAGGGGAACGGGCTCTGCGTGCGCCGGGCGCGCACGGCGAACGTCTCGAACGACCGTTCGCGGACGAGTTCCCAGGCGACCTCGTAGACCGACTCCAGGTCGAGCGTCCCTCCGGAGGCGATCGAGAAGTTCGCCGCGCCGTAGACATCGCGCAGGCGCGCCTCGACGGCCGCGCGATCGGCGCCCTCCGGAAGCTCGATGATGATCCGCCCCGGCAGCCGGCGCGGGCGCGCCAGTCCGAGATCCCCGGTCGCGCGCGCGAGATTTCGGACCAGGGCCTGCTCGAAGAAGGAGCGGTTGCGGCCCTTCAGCCCGATCTCGTGGTAGTGGACGACCGCAAACCCCCGGACCCGCACGCTCCAATCCTATTGCTGCGCCTCAGACGGCGCAGGATCCGGTCGCGACCGGTTGGGTGCGGCGGCGCGCGCGAGAGAAAGCTCGCTCCAGCTCGGTCTCGGCGAGCGCGTAGGACTCGCTCGAGTTGTCGGCCGCCGCCGCGAAGACCATCCCCCGAACGCGCCCGGCGGCATCCACGAACGGTCCGCCGGAGTTCCCCTGCCGGACCTTCGCTCGGAGCACGTATATCTCGCGCTGGACGAGCTTGCGGGAGTAGATGTCGCGGCCGAGGGCGTCGGTGCGCGCGCGCACCCTGGCAGGGGAGATCTTGCGCGGGCCCCCGCCCGGGTAGCCGATCGCGGCCCCGTCCGTCCCGCGCGCGGCGTGGTCCGGATCGATCCGGAGCGCACCGCCGGGCAGCCGCGCCAGTCGCAGGAGCGCGATGTCCTTCGAAGTGTCCACGTACACCACGGTCGCCGGGTAGCGGGTCCCGTCGGGCTCGATCACGCGGCTGTCGCGCGTCCCGGCCACCACATGCGCCGCCGTGAAAACCAGCCGGTCCCCGACCGGGAAGCCGCTCCCGTCGACGAGCCCTCCGCACCCCCGGCTCTCGATCTTGTAGGTGAGTCCGGCCGCGGCCATGATCTCGGGGTCGCCGGCGAGCGACGCCGGCGCCGGCTCCACGCCGGGCGCGAGCGACGGGTTGAGCTGGGCGAAGACCTCCGGGAAACCCGACCGGCTGAGAAACCGGCCGATCTCGGCGAAGAACGCCGGCGGGTGGGGGGCGACGTGATCGGTCCAGCGAAGGATCGCCGATCCCCGGATCGCGGCGGCCAGCTGCGGCGAGGGGCCGGCCTTGAAGGTGATCCCGAGGAACCACGCGGACACCAGCGCGAGGAACCCGGCGATGAGCGAGCCGGCGACCATGTCGATGTCGTGCGCGAGGCGCGCGGTGATCTTGGTTCGGATCCGATGTCCGAGGATCGCAGTCAGTGTCTCCACGAGGAACGCGACGCCGAGGAACACTCCGATCGCGATCCCGGAGCGCATGAGCGGGGACCTCGGGTTGGCGGCCTCGACGACCCGTGGGGCGATCGACCCGCCGGCGAAGAGCCCGATGACGAAGCCGCCCCATGAGAACGCCTGCATAAGAGCGCCCCGCCGGTAGCCGCTCGCCAGCCCGGCGACAATGGCCGCCACCACGACCAGATCCACCCAGTTCACGGGCGCCGTCCCTCCATCTCAGGCGGAGTGTATCGCCGGGGCGCCGGGGCGCGCGTCAGGCCGTCGGCTCGGGACGGTCGGGTTGGGCCTCGGGGTGGTGGGAGCGCTTCGGCACCATCACCTTGCGACGAAAGTACAGGACCTCCTCTGCCGAGAGCGAGCGAGTACACGAGGTTTCCGACGCCCACGTTGCGCTTGAACTGGATCTGCGTCTCCGCGTAGCGCGCGTTCGTGTGGAGCGGATGATGGTTCACGGTGATCATGCAGAACAGGTGGTCGTCGGCCTCGGTGATCGTCTTGCCGACGGCACGGCGCCCCGTGCGCCAGCTCCACGATGCAGAGGGCGTAGGTGGTGAGCGGCATGCCGAGCCCGCCGTAGCTCTCCGGGACCATCATCCCGAACAGGCCCATCCCCCCATCCCGGCGACGATCCGCTCGGGATACTCGCCGGCGTGCTCCATCTCGTTCGCGACCGGGATCACCTCCCGGTCAACGAACTCGCGGACGGCCTCGACGATGGCCTTCTGCTCCTCGGTCAGCTCGATCAGCGACACCGGTCCCCCTTCCGGTCGCCCCGCCAACTCACCTCGACGGCCGCACGTCGAAGCCCAGCGCGCGGAAGTCGGCGTCGAAGCCGAAGACCTGCCTCACCTTCGCCCTGCGGGCAACCACGGCGCTCGTCGCGTCCGTCAGGCTCAGACGCAGATCGGCGTACCGCTTCATGAGTTCCCAGCCCTCTTGCTCGAGCCGCGGGTCGATCCAGGTGACCCGAAGCCACCGGCCCGCAACCGCATCGGTCAGGCGCTCTCGAAAGGCCACCGCCGTGCGAAGTCCGGCATCGTACCGGAGTCGCGCCGTCGCCTCCGCCACGACATAGTTGGTCGTGAGGAGCCGGGTGCCGTCGGCAAGGCACGATCGCAGGAAGTCGGTGGCCCGCCCGTGCGCCCCCTCTGAGCGGTTGACGACCGCGATCCAGGCGCCCGTGTCCACGAACGTCGACGTCACGATCGCTTCGGAGCGCCGTAGAGGTAGTGGTCGTGCTCCTCGGCCGTGTCTCCCGGACCGCCTTCCCCGATCCCGATCAGACCGAGAAGTGGGTTCTCCGGAGATCGGCGGCCCTTGCTCTCGAGGTACGCGCCGACCGCTTCCCGGACCAAGGAGGCCGCCGATCGTCCTTGCTCCCGGGCAGCCTCCCGGAGACGCCGGTCGAGGCCCTCCTCGAGATAGACCTGAGTGCGCTTCACGGAATGGAGTATACACCACTACCGTTCCGATGTATACATCGTCCCACGCCTGCGCCGCCCTCTGCGAGCCGCGGAACCGCTCTACCCCGCCAGGTAGTCGTCCACCGTCTTCGCGCGCGCGAGCCCGGCCGCGCGGCCGCGCGCGGCGAGCACCTCTGCCATCTTGCGGGACGCCTCGTCGATCATCTCGCTCCCGAACATGACCGCCCCGCGGCGCTCGATCTCGCTCGCGTGCCGGTAGTGCTCGAGGAGCGCCTCGGCCTTGTCGAACTCCTCCTGGCTCGGAGTGAACACCTCGTTCAGGACCTGGACCTGGTCCGGGTGCAGCGCCCACTTGCCGTCGAAGCCGAGCGCGCGAGCGCGTCTCGCCCCGGTCCGGAACCCGTCCAGGTCCCGGATCAACAGGTAGGGACCGTCGATGGACTGGAGGCCGCGGGCGCGCGCGGCGATGTTGATGTGGCTGAGCACGTCGTGGAAGTGGTCGAGGCTCTCGTAGCCGGGCACCGGCGGTCACCGTCGGCAATCCGAGCGAGGCGCTCATGTCGGCCGGCCCGAAGATCAGGTCCTCCATCCGGTCGCTCGCGCCGGCGATCTCGACGATCTCGATCACGTCCCGGTACGCCCACTTGGTGTAGACGCCGTTGATGCGCACGACCTTGGCCGGCGCGCGGCAGGAGTTCTCCTTCAGCGCCTGGACGATGTTCGCGCGCGCCGCGGGGGTATGCTCCTTACCCGAGGCGCTGTTCCCTTCGATCCGCCGGCGCGCCCCGATTGGAACGACACCGTTGCCGAGAGCGCCGTCCGAGAACCGCGCGGCCCGTGATGCGGCCGAGACGTCGCACGCTCCCCGGATCGGGCTGCGATGGCTCGGCCTCGCCCTCTGGGTCCTTCTTCTCATCGGCATCGACGTCGTCTCGCAGACCCGCGCGTTGCGACAGCGCGAGGTCGCCTACCTCATCGCCACCGCACTGGCGAGCCTCGCCGTCGTCTCGCTGATCGCCTTCGCCCGACTCGCCGGCTCCCCGAGGGAACTGAGGAAGCTGCGAGTTCTCGCGGTCCTGCTCCCGAGCGCCTTCGTGCTGCTCGTCCAGCTCATCCTGTACTTCCTCGAGGTCGACGACAGGATCACCGAGGTGGGCGAGCACGTCATCGGGGGCGCCATCCTCTCCGTCGGCGCCGTCCCGTTCTCCGTGTACGTCTTCCGCGCGTTCACCAGGCTCCGCGACGAGCTGGCGCGCCGGGCTCAGCACCTGGAGACGCTTCACGAGACCTCGATGGCCATGACGAGAGCGCCGGCGCTGCTGTACGAGCGGATCGCCGACGGCGCGCGCGGGGTCGTGCGCGCCGACTGGGGGGTCGTGTCCCTGGAGCCCACCGGGCGCGGGAGGATCCTCGCCACGGCTCCGCGCGCAGGGGGTCTCCCTTCGTGGGAAGCGGGCCTCGTGGACGAGGCGGGAAAGGCCGGACGCCCGATCCGCCGATCGCATGGAGAGCGCTCGTTCCTGGGGACACCCATCCGACTCGGGGAGGGGGTTCTCGGCGTGATGGCGGCCATTCGGGACTCGGGTCCGGGGTTCGTCGTGGAGGACGAGCTGCTCCTCGGCATGTTCAGCGTCGCCGCCTCCGCCGGGATCGAGAACGCACAGCGCCTGGAGGACACCCACCTGCTCGCGACCGTGGAAGAGCGGGAGCGGGTCGCCCGGGAGCTGCACGACGACCTCGGACAGCTCCTCGCGTTCCTGACGGCGAAGATCCAGGCCATCGAGGAGCTGATCGCGACCGGTCAGGTGGCCGGCGCGCGCCGGGAGCTCGCCGGCCTGGAGAACGCGAGCCGCGCGCTCGGCGAGCAGGTCCGCGAGGCGATCCTCGGCCTTCGCGCACGCATCGGTCCGGGCTCCCCGCTCGGCCCGGCGCTCGAGGAGTACGTCTCGGAGTTCGGGATCCAGGCCGGCCTGTCCACGTCTTTCGAGTCGACCCCGGACGCCGGCCGGAGCCTTCCCGGCGCCGCCCAGTACCAGCTCATGCGCATCGCACAGGAAGCGCTCACGAACGTGCGCCGCCACGCCCGCGCTCATCGCGTGGCGGTCCGGCTCGCCGAGTCCGGCGGCCGCGTTGAGCTGTCGGTAACCGACGACGGCGTTGGGTTCGACCCTTCCTCCGCGTCGCGGGGCTTCGGGCTGAAGACCATGGAGGAGCGAACCGAATCCCTGAACGGGAGCTTCGAGATCCGGTCCTCGCCGGGCGCGGGGACCTGCGTTCTGGTCCGGGCGCCCGTGGCAAGGTAGGCGCGATGCGCGTGATCCTCGCCGACGACCACCCTCTGTTCCTTGAGGGACTCGTGAGCCTGCTCGAGGCGCGCGGCATCGAGGTGGTCGGCCGCGCGTCCGATGGCGCGGAGGCGGTGGAACTGACCCGCCGGCTGCGACCGGACGTCGTGCTCATGGACCTCGGGATGCCCGGGGTCGGCGGGCTCGAGGCGACCAGGCTGATCAGCGCGGAGATGCCCGACGTCAAGGTGGTCATCCTGACCGTCTCTCAGGCGGACGCCGACCTGTTCGAGGCCATTCGCAGCGGCGCGCACGGCTACCTCGTCAAGAACACGTCCTCCACGGATTTCTTCGACCTCCTCGACGCACTGGACCGGGGGGAAGCACCTCTGTCGCGCGGCCTCGCGACGAAGATCATTCGCCATCTGGCAAGCGGCAGCGCGACGGAGGCGACCCAGCTCACTCCGCGGGAGGGGGAGATCCTCCGACTCGTGGCGGAGGGAAAGACCAACCGTGAGGTCGCCGCCGACCGGTCCATCTCGGAGGAGACCGTCAAGTTCCACATGACGAACATCCTCCGCAAGCTGCACCTGGAGAACCGCGCGCAGGTGGTCGCCTACGCGCACCGGCGCGGGCTCGCGGCGCCCGAAGCAGATCCTCCCCAGCACCCGTAGCCTCCCCGAAAGGGGAGGGCCCTTCCCCCCGCTGCCGGTGGCCGGAAACGGCGCCGACGACCCTGTTTCGCCAGCGCGCGGCTCCCTAGGATCCAGGACGTGGAGATGGATACCGGCGTGGGACCGGATGGCGAGGCGGCCGAGGCCACCGGCGAATCGCGCGTCCCGAGGCGCGGCTTCCTGAGGTCTCTCGTCGCCTGGGGCGCGGGGATCGCGGCGGTGGGAGTCGGGGTCCCGGAGGCGAACGCGCTGCGGCAGGGGACGCGGGCGGCGGGGACGGCGGCGGCCGCGACCGGCACGCGGCTGCGCCGCTGGGCGATGGTCATCGATCTCCGCCGCTGCGACGGATGCCAGGCGATCGACGAGCCGCCGCGGTGCACTCAAGCCTGCATCCAGGGGCACCTCGCGCCGGAGCCCATGCAGTGGATCGAGGTGTACGAGGCCCCGCTGCCGGGAGGGGGCACCCAGTTCATCCCCTCCCCCTGCATGCAGTGCCAGAACCCGCCGTGCGTGAACGTCTGCCCGGTCGGAGCCACCTTCTCGACCCCGGAAGGGATCGTCCTCGTCGACCAGATGCGGTGCATCGGGTGCCGGATCTGCATGGAGGCCTGCCCGTACGACCGGCGCTTCTTCAACTGGGGTTCCCCTCCCATCCCGCGCGAGGCGGCGCTCACCGAGTACTCCGCCGAGCACGAGGTGCCGGCGATACGCGGCACGGTGATGAAGTGCGAGTTCTGCCCCGACCTGGCGCGCGGGGGACGGCGACCCTACTGCTCTCAGGCCTGCCCGAACGGCTGCATCTACTACGGGGACCTGGAGGAGGATCTCGCTACGAACGGCCGGGAGGTCGTGAGGCTCTCGCGCTTCCTCTCGAAGAACACGGCCTTTCGCCTGAAGGAGGAGCTGGGCACCGACCCGAGAGTCTTCTACATCCCGGGATACGGGCAGGACGTCGGGCGCAGCCCGTATCGCCGGGGACTCAAGCGGATCCTCTGGCCGTGGCGGCGCGTCGCGGCGGGAAGCGAGAGGTGGGGGCGATGAGCGCCCGGCGCGGCGATCCGCCGGCCGCGTGGCGCGCGCGCCTGGAGCGGCGCGTCCTCGCCCCGCTCGCCCGCACCGGGTGGCGCTACCGCCTCTGGATCCTCTTCCTCGTCGCCGTCGTCGCCTGGGCCGTCTTCGCCTACTCCCGCCAGCTCGGGCGGGGCCTGATCGTGACCGGGATGCGAGACCGCATCTCCTGGGGCCTCTACATCGCGAGCTTCGTCTTCTTCATCGGCATCAGCCACGCGGGGACCCTCCTGTCGGCGATCCTGAGGGTGAGCCGAGCTACGTGGCAGATGTCGATAACACGCATGGCGGAGTTCATCACCGTCGTCGCGCTCCTCGTCGCCGGCCTCTTCCCCTTCATCGACCTCGGGCGCCCCGACCGGGTCTTCAACCTCGTTCGCTTCGGGCGGTGGCAGTCACCGCTCCTCTGGGACATCTTCGCGATCACCACGTACCTCACCGGGAGCCTCATCTACCTGCTCATCCCGCTGGTGCCCGACTTCGCGCTCTGCCGCGACCGGCTGGGGCAGGAGGCGCCGCGCTGGAAGAGGCGGTTCTTCCGGGCGGCGGCCGTCGGCTGGGAAGGAAGCCCCGGGCAGCAGTGGCGCCTCCACCGCGCGATGAAGATCATGGCCGTCCTCATCATCCCCATCGCGGTGTCGGTTCACACGGTCGTGTCCTGGATCTTCGCGATGACGCTGCGGGTGCCCTTCAACAGCACGGTGTTCGGCGCCTACTTCGTCGCCGGCGCCATCTACTCGGGGATCGCCGCCATCATTCTGCTCATGGCCGTGCTGCGTCGCGTCCTCCACCTCGAGGAGTACATCACCCGCACGCAGTTCGTGAACCTCGGCTACCTGCTCGCGGCGCTCTCGGGGGTGATGATGTACTTCAACCTCTCGGAGTACGTCACGAGCGGCTACAAGATGGAGGCGGGCGTCGCCTTCCAGTTCCGCCAGCTCATGACGGGCTCGTTCGCGCCCCTCTTCTGGCTCTACGCCTTCGGCGGCCTCCTCGCGCCGGCCCTGGTGATCCTGTTCCGGCGGACCCGGACCATCCCGGGGATCATCACCGCCTCGGTCCTGGTCGTGGTGACCATGTGGATCGAGCGCTACTTCCTCGTGGTCAGCGGCTTCCGGGTCCCGCTCATGCCCTACGCCCCGGCGAGCTACGCCCCAACCTGGATCGAGTGGTCGGTCCTTGCCGGAGCCTTCGCGCTCTTCGCGCTCATCGTGTCGGTCGTCGTCAAGCTCCTGCCGGTGGTCTCGGTGTGGGAGGTGACCGAGCAGGAGGAGTGGGAACGGCCGGCGGAGGTCGTCCAGGAGCGAGGCTGGGCACCGGCCGCCGTCAGTCCGTCCTCTGGAGGTGAGCCGTGAGACGTCGTCGCCTTGCCTTGGTCGCCGCGGCCGTCGCGGCCTCCGCGCTCGCTCCGGCCGCCGGGGCCGGATCGGCCGCGCCCACCACGCTGCGCATCGAATCCCCGGCGGCGGCGATCCTCGGCGAGATCGTCGTCGTGCGCGCGCGGCTCGCCGGCGCCGACGGCACCCCCATCGCGCGCGCGGCGATCGTCTTCGCGACCGAGGCGGAGTTCCTGAACGAGACCGGCGAGGCGGAAGTCGCCGAGGCCGTGACCGGCCCCGACGGCGCCGCCCAGGCCGAGTGGCAACCGCGCACCTCCGGCCCCGTCTCGGTGATCGCGACCTTCTCCGGGGACCCGACGCACGCGCCGTCGCGAGCCACCGCGTCCGTCACCGTGTCGGGGGCCCGCCAGCTCTGCTCGGAGCTCCAGGGCGTACAGCTCCTCGGGATCGACGCGGGCCCCGGCCTCAGCCCCCGCTCCGGACGCACGGGCTCCTGGCCCCGGCTCAACGGGTGGCCCATTGGTGTCATCCTGATGATCGTCTGGTCGCTCTTCGCCTACGTCGTGCTCCTCCTTCTGCGGATCTCGAAGGAGCCCCCGTGGGCGGGGGCCGCCGCCGAGGGACAGGCATCCCTTCCTGCCGGCGTGCTCGAGCGCTCCGGTGCGGCCGCCGCGGGCGTGGCGGCCGGCGGGAGCGAGGAACCGGGGGCGAGTCCGTGAGCCGTCGCCGCCCCTCGTTCCCGACGCTCGCCGCGGTCGCCGTCGCCTCCCTCGGAAGCCTGCTCATCGCCATCGGGGCGCGCAGCCCGCACACGCACACCAACCTCGAGCCCGGCTTCCACGTCTCCTACGTCCGCACGGCCCCGAGCTTCGTCGGCCCCCCCGAGCATGTCATGGCGATGACCGGGGGTCAGATCCCCTCCGGGGGGGGCGAGGCCGCGCGCGGCCGGGCGCTCTTCTACGGGATGATGTGCGCGTCGTGCCACGGACTCGGCGCTCAAGGCGGGCTGGTAGGCCCCGGGCTGGCCGGGCTCGGCGCTGAAGCCGTGATGGACGCGGTCGAAGAGGGACCGGGAGGAATGCCGCGATTCCACTTGACCCACGAGGAGATCCGAGCGATCGTGGCTTTCCTCAAAGCCGCCGAGGACTAGACCCTCGGCCGCGCTCTTGGACTCCCGGTCGCAGTCCAGATAGGATCGGCAGGTCGTCGAGACCCTAAGGAGGTCGTCGTGCTCGATAGGAAAGCCCGGACCCGGACTATGGCGCTCGTGGGGGCCCTGTCCGTTTCTCTTCTTCTGTCCGCATGCGCCAAGAGCACGAAGCCAGGCGCGCAGGACGCGACCACCCCGACCGCGACGGTATCGAGCCCGCCGGCCGCGCCGGTGGCGGTCGCCGCCGACGAGTACATCAAGAACCGCAAGGACATCGTCGACGCGGCGGACTGGGACGCCGCCCAGCACCTCGCGATCGAGTGGGGCGAGGCGGGCAACACGATGTACTTCAGGCCGAAGGACATGACGCTCGAGGCCGGCAAGCCCTACGTGTTCGAGGTCAACAACACCGGCAAGAAGAAGCACGAGCTCGTCGCCGAGGCCTTCTTCCGCTCCTCAGCGATCCGCAAGTTCGAGGACGACATCAGCGAGGTCAAGGTGCGCCTCGCGACCGAGTTCGAAGTCTTCGCCGGCAAGAAGGTCGAGCTGTTCATCATCCCGGTCATGCCGGGCGCCTACGAGATGGTCTGCGGGATCGCCGGCCACCGCGAGGCCGGGATGGAAGGCACGATCACGGTCACCGGTCAGGTCCCGTCGGCCCCGGCTCCCGAGATCGCCAAGCTCGCCGACAGCGGCTGGGTCCAGGACCCCAAGGCGATCATCGACGCCGCGGACTGGGACGCTGCGGAGAAGATCCGGATCGAGGCCGGTGAGACGGGCGACAAGATGTGGTTCAAGCCCTCCAACATCGATCTGAAGGCGAACAAGCCCTACATCATCACCCTCGTCAATGTCGGCAAGAAGAAGCACGAGTTCGTGGCCGACGAGTTCACCCCGACCGTCGCCTTCCGAAAGGCGGAGGACGCCTCGGGGGAGTTCAAGGGTCTCTCCCTCGACGAGGTCGAGGTGTTCGCCGGCAAGGAGATCGAGGTCTTCTTGATCCCGACGAAGGCCGGTTCGTACCCCCTCATATGCGAGATCGCCGGCCACCAAGAGGCCGGGATGGTGGGGACGATCACGGTCGCCTAGCTCCGGCACTACGCGGCAGCGCCCCCGGACGACCGGGGGCGCTCGCGTCTCCGGGGGCAGGTGCCCGCCTCTCAACACACGCGGTGGCCCGGCCGCTCCCCCTGGGCCGGGCCCCGCGCGGTCACGCGTCCTTCGTCCCCCCGCTCACTGGATGTCGTTAAGCTACCTTAACATCGGCGGGGACGCAAGGGGGTCGTCTCAAAGAGGTTGGCCCGGCCCCGCTCAGCGCGCGGCGCGGATCTCGTCGAGCGAACCGGGGTTCTCGAGCGAGGACAGGTCCCCGGGATCCTCGCCGAGCGCGACCGCGCGAATGGTGCGCCGCAGGATCTTGGCCG
This sequence comes from Acidobacteriota bacterium, assembly GCA_016208485.1. Taxonomy (GTDB): domain Bacteria; phylum Actinomycetota; class AC-67; order AC-67; family AC-67; genus JACQXY01. The sequence goes on from JACQXY010000049.1 coordinate 41,728, forward strand.
AGCGGGTTCTCGGCAGCGCGCCGACGAACCTCACCGCGTCGGGCCGGAAGGCCTTGCCCAGATCGCGCTCGACCAGCGCGCGCAGCTCGGCGCGCAGGGCATCGGTCGGCTCGGTCCCCGGCCGCAAAACCACGAAGCACCAAACCTTCTCGCCCTTCACCTCGTCGGGCACGCCGACCACCGCTGACTCGGCCACAGCCGGATGAGAGACAAGGATCGACTCGACCTCGGCGGGGCCGAGTCGCTTGCCGGCGATCTTGAGCGTGTCGTCCGAGCGGCCGTGGAGGTACCAGTAGCCATCGGCGTCGCGCGAGGCCCAGTCCCCATGCACCCAGACGTCCGGCCACCTCGACCAGTAGGTCTCGATGTAGCGCTCCGGGTCGCGCCAGATGCCGCGCGTCATCCCCGGCCAGGGCTTGGTGCAAACCAGCTCCCCCACCTGCCCCGGCGGGAGCGGCTTGCCGGACTGGTCGTAGACGTCGATCGCCATCCCGAGCGCCGGCCCGCCGAGCGTGCACGGGCGGAGCTTCACGAGCGGTGTCGGCGACAGGAAGCAGGCGCCGACCTCGGTCCCGCCGGACAGGTTGATCACCGGGCAACGCCGGCCGCCGACGACCTCGAAGAACCAGCGCCACGGCTCGGGGTTCCACGGCTCCCCCGTCGAGCCGAGGATCCGCAAGCTCGACAGGTCGTGCTTGCGGACGTTCTCCTCGCCGCGGGGGATGAGCGCGCGGATGAGGGTCGGCGAGGCACCGAGGATCGTCGCGCGGTGCCGCTCGATCACCTCCCACAGCCGGTCGGACGCCGGGTAGTCGGGCGCCCCCTCGTAGAAGAGCACGCACCCGCCGGCGGCGTTCGCGCCGATCAGCTCCCACGGGCCCATGATCCAGCCCATGTCGGTGACCCAGAAGAGCGTGTCGTCTGGACGCAGATCCACCTGGTAGGCGACTTCTTCGGCGATCTTGACGAGGAAGCCGGCCTGCACGTGCACCGCGCCCTTCGGGCGCCCGGTCGTGCCGGAGGTGTAGGCGATGAGGAGCGGGTGCTCCGAGTCGAGCGGAGGCGCCGGGCGCTCCTCCGGCTGCCCGGCCACGAGGTCCGCCCAGTCGAGGTCGCGGCCCTCCGTCCACGGGTCCTCCCGCCCGAGTCGGCGGTGAACGATCACGTGGCGCACCGTAGGGCTCGCCGCGACGGCCTCATCGGCCGCCTCCTTCATCGGTACCACGGAGCCGCGCCGGAGGAACCCGTCGGCGGTGATCAGGACCTTCGCCTCGGCGTCCTGAAGGCGCGACGCGACCGCCCCGCCGGCGAACCCCGAGAAGATCGGGAGCCACACCGCGCCGATCTTCGAGCACGCGTAGATCGCGATCGCGTTCTCGGGGATCATCGGCATGAAGATCCCGACCGCGTCGCCCGGCCCGATCCCCAGGCCGCACAACCCGCCGGCGAGCCGGTCGACCTCACGGCGCAGCTCGGCGTAGCTGAGCGTGCGCGTCGCGCCGTCCTCGCCCTCCCAGCGGATCGCGACGCGGCCGGGCGTGCGCGCGGCGTGGCGGTCGACGCAGTTGTGTGTGAGGTTGATGGTCCCGCCGGTGAACCACTTCGCCCAGGGAATCCCGCCCGAGGCGTCCAGCACCTTCGAATAGGGCATGAAGAACTCGATCCCGAGGTCGCGCACGACCGCGTCCCAGAACCACTCCGGGTCCTCTTGAGAGCGGCGCACCAGGTCCCAGTAGTCGGAGATCCCGTGCGCGCGCATGAGGCGCGCGACGTTCGCTCGCTCGAGCTGCTCGGGTCCGGGCGTCCAGGCGAACTCGGTCACGGGTCCCTCCTTCGGTTGCGCGCGGAGCGTACGGGACGGGCGCGGACGGGGTCAACGCGCGGGTGCCGGCGGCTTCGACGGAGCATCGGCCTTGCCGAACTGTTCGCGGATCCGCTAACATCGCCTCGTGGGGATCGCGTCCCAGCTCCTCGTTGAGGCCCGGCGCGTGGCCGGTCTCACGCAGGCGGCGCTCGCGCGGAGAGCGGGCATGCCCCGTTCGGTCTTGAACGCCTACGAGCGCGGGAATCGCGAACCGGGAGCCGGCGCGCTCGCCGGCATCCTTGCGGCGGCCGGCTTCGAGCTTCGCCTCGCTCCGCTGATCGATCGCGAGCGCAACGCTCGAGTGCTCGCGGAGGTCCTCGACCTGGCGGAGCGGCTGCCGTGGCGGCCTCGCCGCACGCTCGCCTTCCCGCCGTTTCGACGCAGGGCCCAATGAGCGTCCTGGCGAAGCAGCTGCTCGCCGTGCACGCCGCGCTCGACCGGGCAGGGCTCCCCCATGCCTTCGGCGGCGCGATCGCTCTCGCCTACTGGACCCAGGAGCCGCGCGGGACCAGGGACCTCGACGTGAACGTCTTCGTCGCTCCCGAGCGAGCGGACGAGGCGCTCGACGCGTTGCCGCGCGGCGTCGCGGTCCGGCCCGCAGACCGGGCCACCGCGCGCCGCGATGGGCAGGCGCGCGTGATGTGGGGCGACACCCCCGTGGACCTCTTCTTCGACACCCACGCGTTTCATCGTGAAGCCGCCGACGGCGTTGTGGGCGTGCCGTTCGAGGGCGCGACGATCCCGGTGCTCGGCGCCGAGGCGCTCATCGTGTTCAAGGCCATGTTCAACCGGACGCGGGACTGGGCGGACATCGAGGCGATGCTCGACGCCGGCTCGGTGGACGGCCACCGCGCGCTCGAGCGCCTGCGGTCCTTGCTGGGGGAATCCGACCCGGCGGTCGCGCGGCTCACCGCGCTCGTTCGTTAGGGACCAACCGGCTCAACCCCTCGTTTCGCGCGCGGCGCCCTCGCGTGCCTAGCATTCAGGCATCGCGCGACGAATGGAGGTCCGCATGGCCGAGTTCCGGATCGAGAAGGACTCGATGGGTGAGGTGCGTGTGCCGGCCGCGGCGTACTGGGGCGCGCAGTCCCAGCGCGCGGTCGACAATTTCCCGGTCAGCGGGATCCGATTCCCCAGGCGCTTCATCTGGGCGCTCGGGGTCATCAAGTGGGCGGCGGCGCAGGTGAACGAGGATCTCGGGAACGTGGACGGTCGGCGCGCCGAGGCGATCCGCAAGGCCGCCGACGAGGTGATCGACGGCGCGCTCGACGACCAGTTCGTGCTCGACATATTCCAGACGGGATCGGGCACCTCGACCAACATGAACGCGAACGAGGTGATCGCGAACCGGGCCTCGGAGCTGCTCGGCGCGGCGCGCGGCTCCCGCGAGGTCCACCCGAACGACCACGTGAACACCGGCCAGTCCTCGAACGACGCGATCCCGACCGCGATCCACCTCGCGGCCATAGCCGGCATCCGGGAGGATCTGCTGCCGGCGATGGCGCGGCTCGCCGGCTCGCTCCGCTCGAAGGCAGCCGAGTTCGCCGAGGTCTTGAAGGTGGGACGCACCCACCTGATGGACGCCACGCCGATCATGCTCGGCCAGGAGCTGGGCGGCTACGCGACCCAGGTCGAGAAGGGCGCGGCGCGGCTGCTCGACGCCTGCGGACGGCTCGGCGAGCTGGCGCTCGGCGGGACGGCGGTCGGGACGGGCCTGAACGCCGACCCCCAGTTCGCGCCGAGAGCGATCGCGCTCATCCGCGAGCGGACCGGCCTGGACGTGCGGGAGGCCGAGGATCACTTCGAGGCTCAGGGGTCGAAGGACGCCTGCGTCGAGACGTCCGGGGCCCTTCGCACTCTCGCCGCGTCGCTCCTCAAGATCGCGAACGACGTGCGGTGGATGGGCTCCGGGCCGAGGGCCGGGATCGGAGAGCTGCGCCTGCCCGAGCTGCAGCCCGGGTCCTCGATCATGCCGGGCAAGGTGAACCCGGTGATCCCGGAGGTCGTGACGCAGGTGGCCGTTCAGGTGATCGGAAACGACCAGGCGGTGACGATCGCCGGCGCGATGGGCAACTTCGAACTGAACGTGTTCATGCCCCTCATCGCACGCAACCTGATCGAGTCGATCGCGCTGCTCACCTCCGCGTGCCGGCTGTTCGCCGAGAAGTGCATCGACGGCCTCGGGGCGGACGTGGACCGCGCGCGCTCTCTCGTCGAGCAGTCCTTCCCGATCGTGACCGCGCTCGTGCCGAAGATCGGCTACGACAAGGCTGCGGAGATCTCGAAGATCGCGTACAAGACCGGGCGCGCCGTCCGCGACGTGGCGCTCGAGCTGTCCGGCCTCTCGGCCGGCGAGCTGGACGAAGCGCTCGACCTCGCGAAGATGACGCGGGGAGGGATCGTCGCGCCGGGCCTCGGCGGGGGCTGAGCGCCGGCCCCGGGGACCCCCGGCCAAGCTCGACCGACCCCCGGGACTTGACGCCTGCCGCGCCGGGTGACACGATCACATCGTTCGTCTCGGACATTTCATGGCTCTCAGCGCATCCCTCCGGAGACGAGCGAACCCGGCGGTTCCGAACAACTGCTCTGCCGGAGCCGGCGGCGAGCAGCAGAAGAGCGGCCGCGACCACCTGAGATGGAGGCGGGGATGAGAGAGAGAGAGAGAGTTCCCCAAGATGCGCGGCGAATCGCCGCAGGCGCGCCGGCTTCGTAGGCGCATGGACTCTTCTGCTGGTCGTCGTCATGTCTCCCGTCCAGGGGATTGCCGGGCAGCTGGTTGAGGGTGCCCCAACCGACGCGACCGGGACTCCCCACGCCCGCAAGCTGTTCCAGGCATCCGACGGGCGCCTCCTCTTCTTCAGCCTCGAGCCCATCACCGGTGCGGACAAGGTCGTATACAGGATCTCCTCCGATCAAGGAGCGACCTGGGGCACCCCGGTCGTGGTCGGAAGCGCCAACCGGACCGGTGGGCTCGATGTCGCCCAGTCCGGCGACTCCTTCCTCCTTGCCTACACGACCGGAGCGTCGAGTTCCCGGCAGGGGGCTTTCCGCGAGCTGACTGCCCAGACCGGGGTGTGGCAGGCGGGGGCGGAGCATGCCGTCGTCACCGGCACGGGGTCGGTGGCAAACCCAAGCGTCGTCGACCGAGGGGCGGGAGCACTCGGCAGGCGCCTCGCAGTGGCATTCACCCGCTCGGATGCGCTGCTCGGGACGGAGTTCCTGGCAAGCGTCTCTGAGGACGGCGGCGCGACCTGGATCGGGCCCTCCTCCTGCGGAGCCGTCTCGTGGGCCGATACCCTCGCCGCGCAAGGCGAGCGAACCATCTGCGTCACCGCTCCGACGGGCGCGCTCGAGTGGCGGGAGTGGACGGGGGTGACCTGGGGGCCGTCGCAGTCCCTCGCGCCGATCTCCGGCGGCCAGGACGCCCCGAGCACCGTCGCGACCGATGATGGGACGCTTCACCTGGTGGCCGCGGGAGCAGACACCGACGGCGACCCCGGGATCTACCACACGGCGCTTGCGCCGGGGGCCCAGGCGTGGGACGCGCCCTGGCAGATCGGCTCGGGCGCGGCACCCGTCGTCACGACCGACGGGGCGCGCCTTCGCGTCTACGCGGCCGACCGGCTGTCCGCAGCCGAGAGTCTGATCCGCTCCTACGACTCGACCGACACCGACTTGTGGGCGGCCCGGGAGGCGATGTCGGGCGGCCCCTTCGGCTACGTCCTCGACTACAACGCCTCCTGGGCATTCGAGGAGCGCCCCGGGGACGCACTCTTCGGCCTCGCCGACGCCGCGGGCGCGACCGGGAACCGCATCGGAACGTCCTCGGTCCTGCACCGTCTGGACGCCGCGGAGAAGAAGCTCTCCTTCAGCTTCGAGCCCGAGGCGGGCGGGGCGGTGAGCACGATCGATCTCTGGGTGAGCACGCACAATCCCCCGACCTACCGGATCGGGCTTCAGACCGACGCCGGGGGAGTACCGAGCGGCACGTGGCTCGACGAGGTCCGGGTCGGCGGCATCCTGATCTCGGGCGCCTACTCCGAGGTCTCTCTCCCGGCATCGAGGTCGTCGGCATCCTCCGGCGCGGTGCTCGCAACCGTCACGATCCCGAGCACCCCGGTGGAGGCGCACCGCCGCTACCACGTGGTGGCAGAGCCGGTTCCGAGCCCCCTCGGCACGAGCGCCGGACCCGAGAACTGGGCGAGCTTCCAGGGGGTCGGCGCCGATGCGGGGGCGGGCGAGGGCCTGCTCGTGCTCGACCGCGTGCAGGCGGGCTCGACGTGGAACTGGCACGTGTCGGCGGGAGAGGTGCCCCGCGTCGTGGTCGGGTCGGCGACGGCGACGCTGGTGGACCAAGAGCTTGCCCCCGGCCCGACGGAGGCCGCGACCGAGTACTCGGTGCCGGGCGAGTCCTTCGTCTCTCCCCGCGATATCTCGCCGACCGAGGTCCGGGTCTTCCTGGTCAAGAACGGAGTTCCGCCCGGCCCCGTGACGGTCCGGATCCTGGACGGCGCCGGGACCCAGATGTGGTCGGCGCAGGTGACACCTGCCTCCGGCGGGTGGGTCTCGGTGCCCGCCTCGGGCCTGAGCCTCTCCGCGGGGGGCCGCTACTCTCTCATTCTTGACGTCCCAACGCGGGACGTCGTGAACTACTGGGCGCTCGCAAGCTCAGACGGCGAGTCCTCTTCCTGGGGAGGGGCTGGGTCGTTCTTCCTTGGGGCTCCCGACCGCCCGGGGTTCAACGAGCGCACGGCCGAGGCCCAGCAGTCCCGTGACTGGACCGTCGACCTCGTCGCCTTCAACTCCGGCGCGGGCGACGCCCTCTACCTCGGCGCGGCGATGCCGTTTGACTTCGCGACGCTCCTCCGGGCATGGGCGGACCCCGGGACCACGGTTGCAACCGCGTGGTCGTACTGGAACGGGAGCGCGTGGGCGGCGCTCCCCGGGACGAGGAACGACTTCGGGGGGCCAACGGGGGAGGCGGAGCTTTCCCCGCCGTCCGACTGGGCGCCCACGAGCGTGGACGGCCGGGCCGCCTACTGGGCGAAGGTGAGCGCCCCCGGCGCTCCGGCGCCGATCGACATCGACCGAGCGACGACGATCCGCGATCTCGGGTCCCCGACGGTCGCCCCCCGGGCGCAGGGCGCGATCCCGGTCGCCTACCGGAACTCCGCCGGCGCGGGGGTCGTGGAGTTCTTGATGGACCCCGGACCAGGCCCACTTGCGGGCCCCGATGTCACAAGCTACCTCTCCCCGGCCGCCTGGTGTCTTTGGGCACCGCACTTCGACGGACAGAACACCGCGAAGTACATTGTCGGAGGCGACGCCGGCCGGTACATAAAGGCGTCGGTGGGCTGCCCGAACACATACGATCCTACTCAACTGGCCGTTTCGCTTCAGCAGGGCGAGCGGCGATACATCTACGGGCGGCTCGCGGCCAGTCAGAACACGGGGCTCCGATACATGCAGCTGGTGCAGGCGCAGTGCGCGAGCGAGTACGGCGTATCGACCACGGAGAACAACCTCGAGAGGGACGCCGCGGCGACCAAGGTAACTCCGGTTCGATACCTCTTCACCGCAGGCGACGCGGGCACCTACACCTGCCGTCTGAAGGCCAGAGCGCACGACCTTCTGACCACCGACGACGAAAGTCATCTGCGGATTCTTCCCTCGGACACCTACCTCAAGATCATTGGGGAGGACAAGGTTGGAGCCGAGCAGTGGCGGGAAGGCGACGAACCGTCCCTGGTCGACCCGATCGTTGATCCAACAATCATCGCCGCCCAAGGCCAGCCGCTCATCTGGCCGGGCGATACCCGTACCGTGCTCAGCTACACATGGACCGCACTCTCGGTCGCGAGCGGTGTACAGATCATGGGGGATGTGGAGCCTACGACCTGCTGGGGCTACTGCGATGCCGACGGGGACGGCGTCGCGGAGAACTCGGAGAACGGTGACTATTTCAATTCGAAGGTCGCCACAACCCTCACGGTCAGGCCCGAGAGCATTCTCGATCCGACGCTCTCCTGCTCCGCCGCGACATACGCTATGCCCCCCGAGACCATCACAACGGCCGAACATCACGTCAAGCTCTTCCATACGCTCGACTTGGCCGAAGTTCTCCAGGCGCCGACCGCTGCCTACTGCACTCGGGTCTTCGACATCGAGGTCCAGATCTACGTCAAGTCCGGCAACCCGGTCCTCTTCCATGCGGGCGGGCCCTCGGTGGGGATCGCGATGAACCGTTTTCCGTAGGGGTCAGCGGAGCGGAAGGGTGGCGATGGTGAGGCGATGCGCGGGAAGGCACGTGGAGCCGATCCGCCAAGGGCGACCGGCTTCGGTGCTCCTGCCGGTTGCGGCTTGCGCGTGGGTGCTTCTGTTGTCGGCGTGCACGGTCCCCGGGACCCGTGCCGGGTCATCGCATCCTGAGGGTTCTCGCCATGTGCGCACATCTCTGGAGTCCGCGACCCGCGCGCCCGAGAGCTTGGGGGATCGACCGAGGAGGTCTCCAAAGACCAGAGTGGTCATCCCACGGGTGGGGGCGCGCCCAACGTCTTCTCGGCCAACGCCCTCCCCCACAGGCACGCCCACGGGGGAGGAAGGGGACAGCTGGTCCCCGTCGGTCTCGGCCGACGGGCGCTTGATCGTTTTCCAATCCGCGGAATGCTGTCTGGTGGCCGGCGATTCCAACCGAGAGACCGATGTCTTCGCGCGCGACCGCGCGACCGATACAACCACCCTGGTCTCCAACTCCTCCTCGGGTTCTCAGGGGAACAAGGCGAGCGGACAGCCGGCTGTCTCGGCCACCGGCCGCTTCGTGGCCTTCGCCTCCAGCGCGTCCAACCTTGTGTCGGGCGACACCAACAGGGTAACCGACATCTTCATCCGCGACGTCCAGGCCGACCGTACGAGCCGGGTCTCGGTGTCCTCCTCGGGACGCCAGGATGATTCCTACAGCGGTCTGCCGGCGATCTCCGCCGACGGACGGTACGTGGCCTTCGTCTCCCGAGCGTCGAACCTTGTCCCAGACGACACCGAAACATGCAACGTAGGGGGCCAGGCTGCGAACTGCTGGGACATCTTCGTCCACGACCGAGAAACCGCCGAGACGACCCGGGTTTCAGTTTCCTCCAAGGGCAAGGCGGGCGGGTGCTCGAGCGACCTCCCCTCGATCTCAGCCGACGGCCGATTCGTTGCCTTCCAGTCGGAGTGCGGGCTCGCCCCTGAGGACACCAACCGGGCGTGGGACGTCTTCGTCCACGACCGCGACACCGCCAAGACCACACGGGTCTCGGTGGCCTCAGATGGCACGCAAGGCAACGGCATCAGCGGCGAGCCCACGATCTCGGCCGACGGGCGCTTTGTGGCCTTCGCCTCGCTCGCATCCAACCTGGTACCCGACGACACCAACCGCTGCGCCGACCCCGATGGAGGTCCCGACCGAAGCTGCAACGACGTTTTCGTCCACGATAGGGAAACCGGCGAGACATCACGGGTGTCGGTGTCCTCCTCTGGCCGTCAGGCCGACGACCGGAGCCTGATGCCGTCTATCTCCTCGGACGGCCGCCTTGTCGCCTTCGAGTCGGGGGCGGGGAACCTGGCGGAGGGCGACCGCAACGACTACTGCGACGGTGAGGACCCGAAGCCCGCGACCTGTTGGGACATCTTCGTCCACGACCGCAAGACCGGCGAGACCACCCGGGTCTCGGTCTCCTCTTCGGGGCAGGAAGCGAACTTCTCCAGCCAGGATGCCTCGATCTCCGCCGGCGGCCGCTACGTCGCGTTCGAGTCCCAGGCGACGAACCTCGCGGATGGAGATGACGCCCAACACATCAGGGACGTGTTCGTCCACGACCGCCAGACCGGGGAGACCACGCTCGTCTCCTGAGCGGCGGGGCCGCGGCGGCTCAGACCGGCGGCCACGGATACGGGCGGCCGGGGCCGGGTTCGGGGTAGGCTCCGCGCGCGACGAGATCGCGCGCCCGCCGAGCGAACTCCCACACAACGGTGCGCAGGTTCGGTCGCTCGTGGAACGCAACCCCGTGGTCGACGAGCCGGATCCCGCCGGTCCCGCCCTCGAGCAGGCAGTGCCCCGACTTGCGGTCTCCGAGCGCCTCGCTCACCTCGAAGGCGGCCTGCTCGCGCAGGCAGAGCGTCCCGTCCGGGAAATCCCACAGCGGCGTCTCGCCGTCGCGCGGCTTGTAGACCGCGAGCAGCGGGCGGCCCGAGTCGTCGAGGACCTGGCACAGGAACGTCGGGTTCGACGCGCGCGGCATGCGGCCGAGCAGGCGGACCCGTCCGGCATGGAGGAGCGGCAGAGCTTCGGCGGCGCTCAGCGCCCGATGCCGCGGTGGCCGTTCATGGCGGGGCACGCGTGCCCCCCCGGATCCATCGGGAACCCGCACACCGGGCAGCGCGGCCGGCCGGAAGCCGCCACGGCGAGCGCGCGCTCGGCGAAGGCTCGTGCCTGGGCTCGGGTCACCTCCAGGCGCGCCGTCGCGGGGCTCTCGACGCTCTCGTCCGGCAGGGCCTCCTCGATCACGATCCCGATGCGGTCGCTCTCCTCGTCGTGCGAGAGGGTCACCGAGCCGGCGCGCCAGTCCGCCACGGCCGGCTCCTCCAGATCGAGCTCGCTTTCCGGCGGCTCCGGCGACTCGTCGGCGCGCGCCGGCAGGGACTCCACGAGCTGGCGCACGACCGTGCCGAACGCATGCACCTGCTCCTTCTCGGCAAGCAGGGTGACCAGGCGCTCGCCGGCGCGCGCCTGGACGTAAACGACGCGCTGCCCGGGCTCGCCGGCGGCGCCAGCCGTGATCCGGTCCACGGGCCCCAGATCGAACGAGGCGCTCACAGCCACTTCCTCGCGAGCCCGCAGAGATCGCCGGTGTCGTTCAGCGCCACCACGCGCGGCACGCCCTCGCCCAGTTGCAGCACGCTGACCGACGCCGGCGCCACCGCGAGCCGCTGGTACAGATCCAAGTGGATGCCGGCGTGGTGCGCGATCAGGAGCCGGATCAGATCGGCGTGCGTGACCGCGATCACGACGCCGCGCGGGTGTGCGCGCGCGATCTCCTCGACGGCCTCGATCCCGCGGGCCTGGGCCTCCCGGATCGCCTCCCCCCCGGGGAAGCGCATGGCGCTCGGCCGGTGCTTCACCGTCCGCCAGGCCTTCGTGCGCGCGAGCACCTCGAGGCGCCGCCCCTCCCATTCGCCGTAGCGGACCTCGCCGAGGCCGTCACGCGCGCGCACGCGGAGCCGGTGCGCCGCCGCGATCGGGCGCGCGGTCTCGCGGCATCGCTGGATCGGGCTCGAGTAGATAGCCTCCGCGCGCAGAGGCCGGAGGCGGCCGGCGAGCGCGGCGGCCTGCTCGCGCCCCTCGCCGGAGAGCGGGATCCCCGGAGTCCAGCCGGAGAGGCGCTCACCGGTCCACTCGGTGAGGGCGTGGCGAACGAGCAAGAGAAGCATCGTGGCTCTCAGAATACCCGGCGGGCGGCCTATCCGACCGGCCGCCAGGCGACCCCGGCGCGCCGGAGATCCTCCCAGAACGCCGGATAGGTCTTTGCGACGCAGGCGGGATCTTCGATCAGGACGCCGGGCACGCGCGCTCCGAGCGCCGCGAACGCCATCGCGATCCGGTGGTCGTCGCGGGTGGCGACCCGCGCGCCGCGCAACGCCCCCCCGCCGACGATCTCCAAGCCGTCCGGCCGCTCCTCCACGTCGGCGCCCGTCGCGCGGAGCCCCGCGGCGATCGCGCCGATCCGGTCGCTCTCGTGCAGGCGCGCGACCGCGACCCCGCGAATCGCGGAGCGCCCCGGAGCGAGCGCCGCCGCCACCGCAACCGTGCCGAGCTGGTCGGGCATCGCCGACAGGTCCACCTTGATCGGCCGGAGGAAGGCGGGCCCGTCCACCGTGAGAGCGTCCCCCTCGCGCGAGAGGCCGCCGCCCATCCGGGCGAACAGATCGGGGACGCCGGCGTCGGGTTGCAGGGTGACCGGCGATGCGTTGGAGACCGTCACGGATCCCCCCGTCGTCATCGCGAGCGCGAACAGGTGCGCCGCGGCGCTCGCGTCGTACTCGACCGCGAAGTCGCGCGCGCGGTAGCGACTTCCGGTCGCGACGCGCCAGGCGGAGTTCCCGAGCCGATCGACGGTCGCGCCCCACTCCTCCATGAGTCGCACGGTCATCTCGACGTAGTCGGCCGCGCCGAGGTTCTCGACCCGCACGATGACATCGCGGCGGGCGAAGGGCGCGACCAGCAGGAGGGCCGTCACGAACTGACTCGACGAGGCGGCGTCGATCGTCGCCTCCCCGCCGCCCAGGCCGCCCCCGGCGGCGACCACAGGTGGAAGGTCACCGTCGCACACCACCTCGGCGCCGAGCGCGCCCAGGGCCCGGACGAGCGGACCGACGGGGCGGCGCATCAGAGGCGCGCGCCCCGCGACCCGAACCTCTCCCCGGGCAAGGGTCGCGAGCGCCGCCACGAAGCGCATCGTCGTGCCGGAGAGCCCCGCGTCGATCGGCCCGGCCGGCGCGCGCAGCCGCCCCCCGGTCCCCCGCACGCGCCAGGCGCCCGGCTCGGTCTCGATCTCGGCGCCGAGCGCGCGCAGGGCTCCGGCCATACGCTCGGTATCGTCGCTCGCAAGGGGCGCGCGCAGGAGGCTCTCTCCCTCGGCGAGGGCGGCAAGGACGAGCGCGCGGTTGGTCACGCTCTTGCTCGGGGGCGCGGCGAGGCGCGCGCGAACCGGCCCCGCGGGAACGACCTCTATCGCTGCCGGCGAACCGCCGCTCATGGGCGAAAAGGAGACCCGGCCGGGCGCGTCATTGGGAACAGGGTAGCGCGCCCCGCGCGACCTACCGCGGCGCCACGCGCTCGAGCAGCGCGCGCGAGGGCGGCGAGCCGGCATTCGGGGTGCCGCATCATGCAGGAATCCGGGCGCGGGCGTCGAATGTCTCCTGGAGATGAGCCCGGCCACGCGTTTCGCCGCGGCGCTGCTCGCGCCGGCTCTGCTCGCGCCGGGTGGCGCCGGAGTCGCGCTCGCCGCGCGGGCGCCGGTGGTCTACGCCCACCGGGGCGGCGCCGGGCTCGCACCCGAGAACACCCTCGGCGCCTTCCGGCAGGCGCACGCCACGTTCGGAACCCGTGGGGTGTGGCTGGAGATGGACACCCAACTCGACGCCGACGGCGACCTGGTGATCATCCACGACGCGACGGTGGACCGGACCACCGACTGCCACGGCAGGGTGATGGACCTCACGACGACCCAGATTCAGGTGTGCGACGCGGCCGCTCACTGGCCGAGTTGGAACTTCGAGCCGGTCCCGACCGCGCGCCAGGTGCTCGAGGAGGGCCTGACCTCCGGCTGGAGGATCATGATCGAGCTGAAGAACATCCCCGGCGAGCCGAACTTCGATGCCACCGGCACGCAGGAGGCTTCTGCGCTCGTGGCCCTCATCGAAAAGACCGGATTCCCGGCCGAGCGCCTGATCGTCCAGTCGTTCTTCCCGACCTCGCTCGACTACATCGAGCTGTTCGCCCCCGCGGTCCCCACCGCGCTGCTCACCACGTCTCGGCTCCCCGGCGCGCCGCCCGGCGGAGGATTCCCCGCTCTCTCGAACGGGGCCTACGCCGTCGCGCGCGGCTACGAGGTCTCCGCACCGGATTCGGGGAGCATCGACCTCTCGGCGGAGACCGTCGCCGCGATCCGCGCGCTCGGCCGCGTGGTCGTCCCATGGACGATCGACACTCCCGGCGCGATCGCCGAGGCGATCTCCTGGGGTGTGGACGGGATCATCTCGAACCGTCCCGATCTGGTCTACACGGCGCTCGGGCAGTAGCCCCGGGCGGCAGCGGAGTCATCGCTCGGGCACAATCATGGCCTGATGCGCGCGCGCACACTCCTCGCCTCAACCCTTCTGCTCGCCTCCTGCACGCGGGTCGGCGGAGATCCGGTCGTGCGCGGGCCTCTTTCCCCTTCGCCCCCGCCGCCGGCGCCGGCCGCGCTCGCCGTCTGGTCCTCCCTCGACCTGCCGCAGGCGCTCCTCGACGAGGCCCCGAATCTCCCCGGAGTGGTCGCATGGACCCCCGTCGTCACCGGGACCTTCGATCTGCGCGCGGTGTCCGGAGCCGGCGCGCATCTCCGCGCGCGGCCGCGCGGCGCGATCCTGCCGGTGTCGGTCGCGGCCATCGATCCCGCGCCCCTCGCGCGGACGGGCGAGATGGCGGCGCTCGGCGCGGCGCTCGCGCGCAACCGTGCGGCGCTCACCTCCTCCTCCGCGCGGCTGCGGCAGCTCGCCCCCGGTGACGCCCTGTGGTTGGCCGGTGAAAAGGGAGCGCGCGGGTTCCGGGTGGGCGCGATCCTGCCGGAGTCAAACCTCATCTCGGAAGAGGTGATCCTGCCGCTGCGCGCGGCGGGCTCGCTCGGGCTCGGCCGCCCGCGCGCCATGGTGCTCGCGGTAGAGGTGCGCGCGTGGGAAGCGGTCGCCGCGGCAATCCGCGCGCGCCTGGCCGCGAGCACCGCGCGCGTGGACGGCTACGACCTCGAGCCGTTCCCGGCGCGCGTCGGCACCCTCGATGCCGTGGGCAAGCAACTCTCCTATCTGCTCCCTGCGGCCCGCGTGAAGCTCGACTTCGGCGAGTTCTGGTTCCTGCGCGGCCGGGGCCGACGAGTCCGCATCGATCCCGCTTGGGTCGCGCGAAACATCGTCCAGGTCTCTCCGCCCTTGCTCGGGACGATCAAGTGCCACCGGGACGTGGTGCCCCAGCTCACCGGGGCCATGCGGGAGCTGTCCGCTGCGGGCCTCGGCGACCTCGTCGGCCCCGGCGCGAGCTGCTGGTCGGCTCGGATGCAGTATCCCAACTCCGGCGCGCTGTCGCGGCATGCGTTCGGCATCGCGGTCGACATCAACTCCTCGCGCAACCGCTACGGGCGCCCCCCCGTGCAGGACCGGCGGCTCGTCCGCGTGATGGAGCGGTGGGGATTCGCCTGGGGGGGGCGCTGGACCGTGCCGGACGGGATGCATTTCGAGTTCGTGCGGCGCCCCGCGCGGTAGCCGCGGCGGCTCCCGGCGCGCGCGCACACGCCGGCCTCGCGGCGCTCGGGCTCGCGGGACTCGTCGTCCTCACGAACATCGGCGTCTTCCCCCGGAGCATGGTCGGGACCGACGTCGAGCAACTCTCGAACATGAATCCGCCGACCGTCTGCATCGTCGCGCTCACGTTGTGGTTGGTCGGGCTCGCGATGCTCGCGCGGCCTGCGCTGTCTCGCCTGCTCGTGCGACCCGGGCCGTGGAAAGCGGTCATCGCCGCGAACGGGGTCATCATGACGGTGTTCCTGTGGCACCTCACGGCGCTCCTCGTCGCGATCATCGCCCTGCGCCCGCTCGGGTTCGGGCTGGCGAGCGATAGCACCGCGCACTGGTGGATCGAGCGCCCGCTCTGGATCGCCGCGCCGGCCGCGATCCTCTCCGTCCTGGTGGCGATCTTCGCGCGCTTCGAGCGGCCTCGGTAATCGGCCTGCTGGAGCGCCCCCCGAACCGGCCGACCGGGCTGGTCAGGATACCGATACGAGCGTCGTCGTCCCGGCCTTCCGATCGCGCAGGAACGCGTCGGCCACCCGGTTCCGGTCGCGCGGTACGAGGTTGGTCGCCTCCGACACGAACACCACGAAGCGCCCGTCCGCCGAGATCCCGGGTTGGGAGAAGTAGGTCCGGCCGTTTGCCTGCGCGCCGGATGAGGAAACCGACACGCGCTCGGTCCGCCCGGAGAGCAGGTCGCGCGCGAACAGGTCGTCGCAACTCCGGGGCTGGTCGGAACAGGTGTTGGTGTCCCCGTCGACCAGGTTCGGAGCGTCGGAGACGAACGCGACGAGGCGGCCGTCCCCCGAGATCGAGGGGGAGAAGCTCTGGCCCTCCGCAACCCGGTCGGACGAGGAGACCGAGGCCCGTACCGTCACATCCTGGAGGCGGTCTCGGACGAACACCTGGTCCGGGCTCGGCGGGCTCCCCGCACCCGAGACGAGGTTCGTAGATTGCGACAGGAACACCACGTAGCGGCCGTCCGACGAGATCGCCGAGGAGGAACTGGAGGAGTTACCCGGCTCCCCGCCCGCCGACACCGAGATCATCTCCCTCTCTTCCCCCTGCCTGTCGTACACGTAGACCTGCAAGTCGGTCCCCGAGCGCGAGTTCCCAGACATCGCCGGATCCTCGGAAGCGAAGACAACGTAGCGACCGTCCGCCGAGATCCCGGAGGAAACGCTTGGATAGTCGCTCTCGGCGCCCGGCTCGTGGCTCAAGATGGTCGTCTCCCCGGTCCGCAGGTCCCGCAGGAACACGTCGAGGCAGTGACCGGCGGAGGTAGACGCGTCGAGGTTCGCCTCTTCACACCCCTGCGTGTCGCCTGCGACGAGGTTGGAGGCACGCGAAGAGAAGGCCACGTACCGCCCGTCCGCCGAGATCGCCGGGGTGATGCTCGAGTCATTGGCCTCCTCGCCCGTCGAGGAGGCCGAGACCCGAACGGTCCTTCCCGTCCGAAGGTCGTGGGCGAAGACGTCGTGACAGGGCTTCAGCTCCTCCTGGTAGCAGCGGTTGCGGTCGTCCGGCACCAGATTCGAGGCCGACGAGGAGAACGCCACCCACCGCCCGTCGGCGGAGATGGCGGGTTGCCCGCTCGCCCGGTTCCCCTGGCGGCCCGACGAGGACACGGAGACTCGCACGGTCGTTCCGCGGACGAGGTCGCGGACGAAGACATCGCTCACCCCGTTGGTGTCGCCGCGAACCAGGTTGGACGCCTCCGAGGAGAAGGCGACGAGCCGCCCGTCCCCGGACATGGAAACCTCCAGCGTCCTTCCATTCCCCTGCCGGCCGCTCGGGAAGTCCGGAAGGGACCGGCCGGAAGACGCCGCGGGCGAGGAGCCGACCGAAGTAGGCGAGAGGGGCGGCGAAGGGCTCGGAAGGCGCGGCGTGGACGCGCTCCCGGCCGCCGGCGCGGCCGGCTCGCCGGAGCACCCGGCGAGCGCCAGCAAAAGGACAACGAGAGCCGCGCCCACCCGGGTTTCATCGAGTCGCGCCACAAGTCCTCCTCTGCAAGGATCGCACGAACCGTGGCCACCGACAATGCCCTCTTGGGCTCGGCCGGTTAGGATTTCGCGCCGATGCGACCCTTCATCGAAGGAGCCGTTCGCTTCGGGCCCGACGGCCACATCGGCCTGGCAGAGCTTGCGCGTCCACCCCACAACCTGCTCGACGGCGACTTCGTCACCGAGCTGGTCGAAGCCCTCGAAACGCTCGCCGCCGACCCGGAGTGCCGGGCGATCGTCATTGCCGCAGAGGGGCGGTCCTTCTGCGCGGGGGGGAACTTCGGGCCGGCGGGGGTGACGCCGGCGCCGGGGCAGTCCCCGGCGGACCTCTTCAGGGAGAGCGCGAGCCGGATCTACGGCCAGGGCGAGCGCATCTTCCGCGTCGGCGTGCCGCTCGTGGCCGCGGTGCACGGCGCGGCGATCGGCGCGGGGCTCGGTCTCGCCCTCGCGTGCGACCTGCGGGTCACCTGCCCGGAGGCCTTCTTCGCCGGCAACTTCGTGCGGCTCGGGATCCACCCGGGTTTCGCGGCGAGCGTGACGCTCCCGGCGCTCGTCGGGCCGGGGCGCGCGGCAGACCTCCTGCTCACCGGACGGCGGGTCCACGGGGATGAGGCCCTCGCGATCGGGCTCGCCGAGCGGTGTGTCCCGCAGGCAGAGGTGCGCACGGCGGCGCTCGCGCTTGCCGGGGAGATCGCGGCCGCCGCGCCGCTCGCGGTGGCGGCGACCCGGGCGACCCTGCGCGCGGGGGTCGCCGATCGCGTCCGCGAGGCGCTTGCGCGCGAGATCGAGGAGCAGGCGAAGCTGATCGCCACCGCCGACGCGGCCGAGGGGATCTCCGCGATGCTCCAGCGCCGCGAGCCCCGCTTCAACGGGTGCTGATCCCGCTCTCCGACCCGGACGCCGAGGAGGCCCCCCGCGCCCCGAATGAGCTCGTGGCCGCCGCGCGGCGCGCCGCAACCTCAGCGCCCGACCGCAGGTGGAGATCGCTCCAGGCGTCGGACCATGGACTCAGTCGGGAGGGCAACCTAGAATGCGGGCACAATGGGAATCGACGAGAAGATCGCGGCGGAGATCGTTCGGCGCGTCCTCGCCGTCGCGAGGCCGCAGCGGATCATCCTCTTCGGCTCGGCGGCGACGGGTGGCATGACCCGTGACAGCGACATCGACCTCCTGGTCGTGGAAGGCAATCCCGGCGATGCCCTCGACGAGAGCGTTCGACTGCACGATGCGCTTCGAGGGCTCGGATATCCCGTCGATGTGATCGTCATGTCTGCGGAGCGCTTCGAGGAGACGAAAGGTCTTGTCGGCGGCATCGCCTACCCCGCTCGCAAGCACGGCAAGATCCTCTATGAAGCCGCCTGAGGAGATCCTCCGAGACCTCGTGCGGCGGTGGACGGTCAGCGCCCAGGTCGACTTCCCGAAGACCCACGCGCTCGGGCAGCTTCTCGACCTGGTCTGCACGATCGACCCCGTCCTCGCCGAGTCGCTTCGCGACGCGACGATCCTGAACCCGCACGGCGATCCTCTACCCCTACAAGGCGACCTTCGAGGCCGCCCTGCTGTAGCAGTCGTCGGCAGAGGAGCACTCCTCGAGTTCCCCGTCAACCTCACCCGGCTGATGACGGACGCTGTACTTGACTGCGGCATCCCACCACGTCCAGATATGAATCCATTGGGGATTCGTGTAACGGATCCTCGTCGGCCGGGTTGGGTAGAAGTGCCGGATCGTGTGAAGCCAAAGACATGCCGGCTTATTCCCGTACAGTTGACAATATGCCTCATTGTACAAGTGGGAGTCCTCACCCGTGTCGTAGTTGCGCGCGGTGATATCGGCGTTCAGCGGACCCGCACCACTGTCCAGGACGACGAAGCAGTAGTAGACGTAGTCACCCGGCTCAGGGTACCTAAAGTGGCAACTCTTCTGAAGAACGAGATCGCACCAGTAGCCTGCAGAATCGGAGCCGCAGACCACGCTGTCCTCCAGTGGTAGACCCTCGGACGGAACAGAAGCCGCCAGCGTGACAGCAAGGAACAGACTCAAGGCAAGCGCCCGGAATACTGAACGGCGAGGGCCATTCACAGTCATCACCGCCAACCTCCTCGCTACTACTCCTAGTCAAGCCGATGGAAAGTCGATCGGATCGACGGGCACACGTGCGCTCGAAGCGCCCAGGCCAGATCCAGCGGCTTGGGTTGTCCGAGGAAGAGCCAAGCTTCCGGGCGCCGCGCCAGAACTTCCTCAGTGCCGTACGTACCCGCCTTCTCCGCCGCCCGTAGGAGTGCGATGACCACGTCGCACTCAGCACATCGGAGGGAGGCCAGGTCGGGCGGCATCGACTCCTCCGGGGGCACGGGCTCACCTCCCCCCTTGGCCGATCGATAGAGGAAGACCGCCGACTCCCGCCCCGCCAAGATCCACATGCGAGGGTGTTCTTCCGCTCCAACACCGCCCGGCAAGGACACTGCCCGTGTGACCCCCTCGGTCTTGGCCTCAAGTCGTGTGCCCCCTTGCGACCTTGTAGCAGGCCGAACAAGAACGAGTCAAGGGGTCCCGTTTGCACGGACGGAACCGGGGCCGGGATGCACAAGGAAACCGCCGCGATGGAACGGCCACGGCTGTGTGGACAGCCCTCGTGACGCCGGTCCTGGAAAGCCCGCGATCCGGCGGCGATACTTCGATCGTGCCCGCGCTCGTCATCGTCCTCGCGATCTTGATCGTGGCGGCCGCCGCCTGGCTCTCGTTCCAGGCGAAGATCAGACGGCGGCAGGAGTTCTTCGCCGTCGCCGCGCGCCTCGGCCTCGAGTTCTCGGTTCCGGATCCGTTCGGCCTCGTCGACCTGCCTTTCGCGCTCTTCTCGAAGGGGGACGGCCGGGGGTGCGAGAACGTCCTGTCGGGGTCCCGGCACGGCACCCAGGTGAAAGCGTTCGACTACTGGTACTACGAGACGTCCACGGACTCGCGAGGAGGCAGCTCGCGGACCTACCACCGCTTCTCCTGCGCGCTCTTCCCGATCGCCGCCGGCTGCCCCCGCCTCACCCTCGAACGGGAGAACCTGCTCACCAGGCTCGCCGACGCCGTGGGGTTCCACGACATCGAGTTCGAGTCCGAGGAGTTCAACCGAGCCTTTCAGGTGAAGTCGAGCGACCGGAAGTTCGCCTACGCCCTCCTCGACGCACGGATGATGGAATGGCTGATCGCCGGCGGCGGGGACTGCGCCTACGAGTTGGCGGGACCGTCGGTGCTCTGTGCTACGCGCCGCCTCCGACCGTCCGAGATCGAGTGGCTGCTCGACCGGGCGCGCGACTTCGCCGACCACGTCCCATCGGTGGTGGCGAGCCTCTATCCTCTGCAGTGACATGAACGGGGGGGCGACCGGGGAGGCCTGGATCGCGATCGGGGCGGTGACGCTCCTCGTGATCCTCGGGCCGGCGCTCTCTTACAACCGCTTCGTCCGCCAACGCAGCCTCATCCGCGACTCCTGGGCGAACATAGACACCGAGCTGCGCAGGCGCTACGACCTCATCCCGAACCTCGTGGAGACGGTGCGGGGATACGCGGCGCACGAGCGCGCGACATTGGATGCGGTCACAACCGCGCGCGCCGCCGCCGTCGCGGCCACGGGTCCTCCGCCCGACCAAGCGACCGCCGAGAACGGCCTCGTCCGCGCGCTCCGAAGCCTCTTCGCGGTGTCCGAGCGCTACCCCACTCTGAAGGCGAGCGACGGCTTCCTTGCGCTGCAGCGCGAGCTGGCAAACACCGAAGACCGCATTCAGGCGGCGCGCCGCTTCTACAACGGGAACGTGCGCGACTACAACCGGCGCGTCCAAGCGATTCCCTCGAACCTCGTCGCACGCCTGTTCGGCTTCACCGAGGCCGAGTACTTCGAGGTGGACGAGGCGATCCGGCCCGGCCCTGCTCCCGGCGCCGGAGAGCCGGCCTCGCGCGCATGAAGCATCTCGTCGCGATCCTCTTGGGGCTTCACGGGGCCGCCGCCTACACGCTGGTGTTCGCGCTCGCCACGCTCGAGGCCTCGGCGTTCCTCGGCCTCGTGGTTCCGGGCGAGACCGCGGTGCTGCTCGGGGGGGTCCTGGCATTCCAGCACAAGGTCTCCTTCACAGTCGTGGCGCTCGCGGCCGTCGCCGGCGCCGTCCTCGGGGACTCGATCGGCTACTTCATCGGCAGCCGGTTCGGGGCGCGCCTCCTCGACACGCGCCTGGGGCGCCGGATCGGGGCCGACCGGCTGCAGCGCGCGCGCGACTACGTTCGGCGGAAAGGAGCGGCCGCCATCGTGCTCGGGCGCTTCACGACCGTTCTCCGCGTGCTCGTCCCGTCGTTCGCCGGAATGGCCGGGATGCCCTACGGCCGGTTCCTTGCGGCGAACGTCGCCGGAGGCATCGCCTGGGGCCTTACCTTCACCGCCGTCGGCTACCTCGCGGGGACTGCCTGGCAGCGCGTGGAGCGCCAGCTCGGGCGCGCCAGCTTGATCCTGCTGTTCCTCCTCGTCCTGGGGCTCGCAATCTACGGGACCGCGCGATGGGCCGCGCGCCACCCCGACCGGCTCCGCGCGCTCGGCAACCGGTTCACC
The DNA here is from genome assembly GCA_016208485.1 of Acidobacteriota bacterium. Classification (GTDB taxonomy): domain Bacteria; phylum Actinomycetota; class AC-67; order AC-67; family AC-67; genus JACQXY01. The sequence continues at coordinate 63,255 of JACQXY010000049.1, forward strand.
GGCCTGGGACCGGTCGCGTGGGCCGGGCGCCGGCTGCGCGGCCCGGTCGCGTTCGCCGCTCGCCGCTTCGACCCGCGAGCTGCGACCGGCCTCCGGCTCACCGCCGGGCTCTCCCTTCTCGGTCTGGGGGGATGGGTCTTCGGAGTGATCCTCGCGGACGTCATCGCGCGCAACGACGTCGCGGCGTTCGATCTCCCCCTCGCCCGCGCGATCGCCCGCAACGTCGCCTCGGCCCCGTGGCTCGCCACCGCGATGCGGGCCGCGACCACGCTCGGCGGCGGCGCCGTCGTCGGAGCCGCCGCCGTCGTGGTTATCGCCGCATGGAGGCTCTTCCGAAAGACCTGGGAGGCGGGCTGGCTCCTCGCCATCTCCCTCGCCGGGGCAACCGTCATAGAGGAGGTCGTGAAGGACCTCGTGCACCGCCCGCGCCCGCCGGTTCTCCGCCTCGCCCACGCCTCGGGCTGGAGCTTCCCCTCCGGCCACGCGACGCGCGCGGCCGTCTTCTACGGCACCCTGGCGATCCTCGCCGGACGCCTGTGGCCGGCATGGACCGCGCGCGTGCGCGCGTGGGCCTGCGCGGCCGGGGTCGTCGTCCTCGTCGCGGCGAGCCGCCTGATCCTCGGAGTCCACTACCTCACCGACGTGCTCGGCGGGATGGCGCTCGGCGGCGCGTGGCTCGCCGTGGTCGCCACCGCTCTCCCGCCGCCGCGCGGCGCGCGCGCTCCTGGGTCTCCGCGATGAATCCGAGCACGGCCGCGGCCAGGTCCTCCCCGGCGTCCTCCTGAAGGAAGTGGCCGGTTCACACCTCCTCGGATCGCCGGCCCTTCGTGAAGTTCGTCGCGACCACGATCTGGCCGTTCGGAACGACGTGGACGGCCCCGGAATCGTCCCGGAGAACGGTCGTGCGCAGGTTCACCTGCTCGACCGCGCCGGTCTTGCCGGCGATCTCGACGACATCGCCGACCCGGAACTGGTTCTCGAAGATGACGAAGAACCCCGAGAGGAAATCCCGCACGAGCGACTGGGCGCCGAACCCGATCGCGAAGCCGCCGATGCCGGCTGCCGCGACGAGCGGCGCGATGTCCACGTCGGCCTCGCCGAGAACCAGCATGGAGGCCACGACGACGATCAGGAACATCAGCGCGCTCCGAACCACGCCGGACACCGTCCGAGCACGGCGCGCGCGCTCCTCGGGCGATTCGTCGCGGCCGGCACGCACCAGCCGCTCCGCGCGGCGCACGATGAGACGGGTCAGGCGCGCCAGAAGGAGGGAGGCGAGCAGGATCGCGCCGATCCGCACGCCTCTTCCCGCGAGCGTGTTGCGCGCCAGGTCGATCTTCCCGAGAGCGAGCATAGGCGCCTCCCCCTTCATCCGTCCCTAGGCTCGCCGGAGAACGGGAGCGGGCGCAAACCAACGGAGCGCGCGGGTCACGCGGTCGCACTGCCGGTCGGCGACGGCGACCCGGTGTCGGTCGGCGTGGGCGAGGGCGTGGGCTCGGGCGTGGGCTCGGGCGAGGGCGTGGGAGAGGGCGTGGGCTCGGGCGTGGGCGAAGGAGTGGGCGACGGGGCAGGGGGTCGCGTGGGCGAGGGGCTCGGAGGCGTCGGTCCGGTCGGCGACGCGGTCGGCGAGGGCGACGCGGTCGGCGAGGGCGAGGGGCATTCGGCGCTCCCCGGCGCGGGGCTCCCCGAGACGGGGAACGGATCTCCGCTCGGCGGGATGCACAACCCGCCCACGCGCGCGGGGCGGCCGCCGAAGTCGGCCGGGGGGAAAGGTGCGACCGGAACGAGCCGGAGCGCCTCCTCCATGAAGCGCTTCCAGATCCCGCCGGGGAAGCGACCTCCGGTCGCCTGGACGCCGTGGAGGTTCGTCATCCGCCTGATCACCCCGCGCTTGTCGGGCGGGTAGCCGACCCAGACGGCCGCGGCGAGCCCCGGCGCCGCCGTGTAGCCGGCGAACCAGACGTCCTTCCGCTCGTCCGTCGTGCCGGTCTTGCCGGCCGTCGGGTACGGGACGGCGGCCGGGCGGCCGGTCCCGCTCGTCATGACGCGCCGGAGCACCTGGTTCACCACGTCGGCGACGTGCGCCTCGATGGTCTGCTTGGCGCGCGGGCGGCGCTCGGCGACCACCCGTCCGTCCGGCGCGAGGATCCTCGTCACGGCGAGCACCTGAGGTCTCGCGCCCCGCGCCGAAAACGTCGCGTACGCGCGAGCCATCTCGAGTGGGGTCACTCCGAAGACCCCGAGCGCGATCGAGCAGACCGGCAACAGGGGGCTCACGATCCCCGCGTCGCGCGCGGCGCGCAGGGCGTTCTCCGGCCCGACGAAAGCCGCGAGCTGCGCGTACACGGTATTGACCGAGAGCGCCGTCGCCTCCACGACGCTGAGGGCCCCGTAGGAGTTGTTCCCGTAGTTCCCCGGCGACCACGGGCGCAGCCCGTTGCTGCACCTCTTGATCACGATCCGGGCCGGAGCGGGAAACACCGAGCGAACCGAGTAGCCCTCACGCACGAACGCAGCCAGGGTGAACGGCTTGAAGGCGCTCCCGACCTGACGCCCACCCCCGCCGAGCTGGGTCGCGAAGTTGAAGCCGCGCGCCCGCTCGATGCTCGTGAAATCACGCCCTCCGACCAGCGCGCGGATCTCCCCTGAGCTGGTCATGGCCACCAGCGCCGCCTCCGGGTCGTCGGGGCGGTCGAGGACGGCGAGGACGGCGCGCTCGGCCGCCGCCTGCATCCGGAGGTCCAGCGTCGTGTAGACGCGCAACCCCCCGGTCAAGACCTCCTTGTCGTTCAAGCCGAACCCCCCCTGATCCTCGGGGGTCAGCAGGAGCCGCCGAACGTGCTCGACGAAGTACGCCGCCTGAACCGGCTCCACGAGCCCACGCCGAACCCGGAGCGGTCTGGCCGCCGCCCGGTCGCGCTCCGCCGCGGAGATGAAACCGAGCCCCCGCATCTGACCGAGCACGTAGTCCCGCCGTTCCCTCGCCGCCTGGGGGCTTCCGACGTAGGCCTCGGGCGCGCGGATGACTCCGGCGAGGAAAGCCGACTCGTCCAGCGCCAGACCCCGCGCGGACTTGCCGAAGAAGGTCTTCGCCGCAGCCTCGACGCCGTACGCGCCCCTCCCGAAGTACACGGTGTTCATGTACCGATCGAGGATCTCGTCCTTCGAGTACCTCTGCTCGAGCTGGATGGCCAGCAGCGCCTCTCGCATCTTCCGCCCGAGAGTGCGCTTGCGGCCCACTTCCTGGATCGCGTTGCGGACGTACTGCTGGGTGATCGTCGACCCGCCCTGAACGATCCGCTCGTTGGTGACGTTCGCCCGCAAGGCCCGGAAGATCGAAGGGACGCTCACCCCGGGGTGGTCGTAGAAGTGGTGGTCCTCCGCCGCGATGACCGCCTCCCGAAGGATGCTCGGCATCATCGAGCGGGGGATGACGATGCGGTTCTCCTCGCCGTGCAAGGTTGCGATCAGCCGCCCGTTCACGTCGTACAGGCGCGTGCTCTCCGGAGGCGGGGGAAGGGCCGGCAGCGGAAGGGGCTCCACAGCGGCGCTCCGCAGCAGGAACGCCGGGGACGCCAGCCCGAGCACCAGGACCGGGGCCCAGGAGAACCGCGAGATCCTCACCCGCAGGCGCCCGAGCACGCCCGCCTGCTCGGCGGTCGCGCCGGCCGAGGTCATCGTCGGTTCCTCACGTGCCGTCCCCTTGCGGGAAATGTACCGGACGCGGGCCGGCGCCGCTCGCGGAGGAGATCGCGACGCGGCGGCGTTCAAGCGTAGGGCGCCTCGAGGTTGGGGAACATCGGGAAGTGCCGGAGATTCGTCGTGCACGGGCGTGCTTCGAGCCGCTGGGCGGCAGCCGCGAGCAGATAGTCGGTCACGTCGACTCCGGGATGGGATCGGAGGTATTTCCGCGCGAGCGCGCCTGCCGCTTCGGCGAGATCGACTGTGACGTCGATCCAGCGAAGGGCATCAAGGAGCGCCATCGTCGGGCCCTGCTCTCGAGGACGCATGCCGGCAAGGACCTCGGTGCGGACCATCGTGACGCTCCACAGCTCGTCATCACGCGTCGCGGCGTCGTGCACGAACGCGACTGCGCCCTCGTGGCCGCGCAAGACATCGATGAGGACACTCGTGTCGATCAGGAGCTTCATGACCGTTCGCGATGCAGCCGCGCGAGTCGCCCTCCACGCAAGCGTTCGACGTACTCGGCACCTGTCTCTCTTCGTCGTTTCCAAGCGCCGGCCGCGCGCTGTAGCGCAGCAAGCACCTGCTCGCGATCGTGGCGCGACCCGAGGTAGGTCTGATCGATCGCCTCCCGGACAAGCTGCGATTTCGTCCGGCCCGTCCTGTGCGCGAGCCGCTCGAGCGCACGCGCCTCCTCGGCGTTCAGGTAGATCTGGGTTCGCTCCACGATGTATATATACATCACAGGCCCTCTGGCGGCAAGCCTGCGGAGATCCACAAAGTTCGACCTTGGGGCGCCTTAACGCCAATCGGACCTACTTGATTCCTGCTTGCAACAAGGCCGGACCGATGGTACCGTCGGAACGTTCATGAGAACGCCCGCGATCGGAGCGTGGGGGAGCGCGCCGATGCGAGCCGGGGGTCTGCCCGCGCTCGTGCCCGCTCTCCTGTCCCTTCTCGCGCTCGCGGCCCCCTCGTGTGCGCGCGCGCCGGAGGACCGGGGCGGGCTCCTTCGAGTGGTCACCACGGTCTCCCCGGTCACCAACATCGTCCAGAATGTGGGCGGCGACCGGATCCGGCTCGACGGGATCATCCCCGAGGGCGCCGACAGCCACACCTTCGAACCGAATCCCTCCGACGCGCGCGTCCTTGCCGAGGCCGACGTGGTGTTCCTCAACGGCCTGCGCCTCGAAGAGCCGACCCTGCGCCTCGCGGAGTCGAACGTCCGGCGCGGGGTCGAGGTCGTCTCCCTCGGGGAGCGGACCATCGCGCCGGCCGACTACATCTACGACTTCAGCTTCCCGCGCGCGGCGGGCGACCCCAACCCGCACCTCTGGACGAACCCCCTGCACGGGAAGCGGTACGCGGAGATCGTTCGCGACACCCTCGCGAAGCTCGACCCGAAGGGCGCCTCCTACTACCGTGCGAACGAAGACGCCTTCGCCTCTCGGATAGACCTCCTCGACCGGGCGGTGCGCGCGGCGACCGCGACGGTGCCGCCGGAGAAACGGAAGCTGCTCACCTATCACGATTCCTTCCCCTACTTCGCGCGGGAGTACGGATGGACGGTCATCGGTGCGATCCAGCCCTCCGACTTCTCCGAGCCGACGCCGCGCGAGGTTGCCGCCCTTGTGGCCCAGATCAAGGCGGAAAGGGTGCCGGCGATCTTCGGATCCGAGGTCTACCCGAGCCCGGTCCTCGCCGAGATCGCGCGCGAGACCGGCGCCCGCTACGTGAGCAAGCTCCGGGACGACGACCTCCCCGGCGCGCCGGGGGATCCCGATCACAGCTACCTCGGGCTGATCGTCTTCGACTACCGCACCTTCATGCGAGCGCTCGGGGGGGACGTGTCGGCCTTCGACGCCGTCGATCTCGGCAACATCGCCGGCGACCGGACGGCGCGCTACCGGGAGTAGCGATGGGCGAGCTGATCCGGTTCGAGCGCGTTACCTGCCGCTACGGCGCGGAGCCGGTGCTGTCCGAGGTGGACCTCTCGGTGCCTGCCGGCGGATTCCTCGGAGTGGTCGGCCCGAGCGGATCCGGCAAGACCACGCTCCTGCGCGCGGTGACCGGGGCGATCCGCCCCGTGGCCGGGCGGATCGTCCGGCCGTCGGGCCCGGTGACGATCGGCTACGTCCCCCAGGTCGAGACGGTGAACTGGTTCTTCCCGGTCACGGTGCGCCAGGCGGTCCTGATGGCGCGGATCGATTCCCGGCGCCTCCCATGGGCCTCGCGCGCGGAGATCCGCGAGGCCTGCGGAGTCCTCGAGCGGCTCGGCCTGGGCTCTCTTGCCGGACGCCACATCCGCGAGCTGTCGGGTGGACAGCAGCAGCGCGTGTTCGTGGCCCGCGCCCTCCTCGGCCGACCGCAGCTCCTGCTGCTCGACGAGCCGACGAGCGGGGTGGACGTCCGCACGCGCCACGAGGTGATCCACCTGCTTCACGAGCTGCACCATGAGGGCCTCGCGATCCTGCTCACCACGCACGACCTGAACGGGATCGCGGCGCACCTGCCGCAGCTCGTCTGCCTCAACCGGGAGGTCGTCGCGACCGGATCCCCGCGCGAGGTGCTCACTCCCGAGGTCCTCGAGCGCACCTACGGCGCTCCCATGGAGGTCCTCACGCACGGCGGCATGCCGGTCGTCGTCGAGGCCGGCCCGGGGGTTCGCCTCTCCCCCGAGCGGAGGCACCACGAGCATCCGGAGGGTCATGGACGCCCTGCTTGAGCCGTTCGGACTCGGGCTGTTCCGTCACGGGCTGGCGGTGGCCGCGCTCGCCGGCGCTCTCTGCGGGCTCCTCGGGGTCTACGTCGTGCTCCGGGGTATGAGCTACATCGGCCACGGAATGTCGCACGCGATCTTCGGTGGCGCGGTCGTGAGCTACGTGACGAAGGTGAACTTCTACGCCGGCGCCGGCGCCTGGGGCTTCCTCTCCGCGCTGATGATCAACCGGGTGGCGCGCCGACGCACGATCGGCGCCGACGCCGCGATCGGCGTCGTCACCACGGCGAGCTTCGCGGCCGGGCTCGCGCTCATCTCGCGGTTCCGGAGCTACACGCGCAACTTCGAGGCGGCGCTGTTCGGCAACGTCCTGGGGGTGACCCCCGCGGACGTGGCAGTCGTCGCGGCGGTCGCCGGGTTCGCCGCGGCGGTGGTGTTCTTCTTCTACCGGCCGTTGCTCTTCACCACCTTCGATCCGGAGGTGGCCGAGGCCTCAGGCGTGCCGACCGCGCGCATCGACGCCCTCTTCTCGCTCACCCTCGCCGCGGCGATCGTCGCGACGATGAACGTGCTCGGGGTGACGCTCGTGGCCGCCGCGCTCGTCGTCCCGGCGGTCGTCGCGCGCATGCTGACCGACTCCTTCTCGCGCATGCTGGGGCTCTCGGTGCTGATCGGGGGGCTCTCGGGGTTCGTGGGGATGTACCTGTCCTGGTTCCTGAACATCTCCTCCGGCGCGTCGATCGTGCTCGTGGAGGCCGCGCTGTTCGTCGCCGCCTACCTCGTGACCGGCGCGCGCCGGCGCCTGCCGTCACGCGCGATCGATCTCGGCTAGCCGAAAACCGGTCGAGCGCGCGACACCCCGGTGATAGCGTGCGCCCGTGAGACGCTTGGCGATCGAAGGGGACCCCGAGACGTTCCGCGCGCGGGTCGATCCGTTCCTGCGCGCACGGGAAGCCGAGAACAACCTGCTGTTCGGGATCCTGCACGCGATCCAGGCCGGAAGGCATCCAGAGTGGTTCCTGTCGCTCCTCGAAAGGGCCGGCGAGATCGAGGCGGTGGCGATCATGACGCCGCCACATAACCTCGCGCTCTCGATGGCGCGGGACGATGCGGCGCGCGATCTCGCGGATCGCATCCACGAGACCGGCCTGGCGCCGCCCGGGGTGAGCGGGCCGGCCAACGAGGCGCGCATCTTTGCCGAGCGATGGGTCGAGCGCGGGGGGGGATCCTTCGCTCGCACGATGGCCCAGCGGATCTACCGCCTCACGGCCGTGCGGCCTCCCGGCGGCGTCGCCGGCTCCCTGAGGCCAGCATCACGGGGCGACCTTGACCTCCTGACGGAATGGCTGATCGCGTTCGCGGGGGAGGCGGGCATCCCGGGACCCCAGCACGATCCCGCGTGGGCACGAGACCGGGCGGAGTGGTCTCTCCGCGGCGACCGGGAGGGGCTCGCTCTGTGGGAAACACGGGGAGTTCCGGTATCCCTGGCCGGCTTCTCGGGACCGACCCCGAATGGGATCAGGGTCGGTCCCGTCTACACCCCGCCCGCCCGGCGTCGCCGCGGGTACGCGAGCGCCTGCGTTGCCGCGCTGAGCGCGAGCCTCCTCGAAAGCGGCTTCCGGTTCTGCTTCCTCTACACCGATCTCGCAAACCCGACCTCGAACGCGATCTACCAGCGGATAGGCTACGAGCCGGTGTGCGACGCCGACATGTACCGCTTCGAGGGCTCAGCCGGAGGCTGATCTCCGCGCCCTCGAAACCGGCGGCCTCGCCGCGCGCGCTACAGCACGAGCACCGTCATGGACGGGCCGGGCGACTCGGTGTTGCGCGCGCGGTCGGTGGCCTGGGCCGTGACGATGTAGTAACCGGGGATCGTCGTGGGGGGCGGCTGGGCCCTGAACCTGCAACTGCGCCGGTTCGCATTGCAGGAAAGACCGGCCGAAACCGACGTCGCCTTGCCTGAGGATTGCGAGACGAACGTCACCGTCACCGATGCGACTCCCGCGAGATCGTCGGTCGCCGCTCCGGTCACCGCCCCGACAGGGCCGGGAGAGGTCGTGATCACTTCGTTTGGGTCCAGGGTCGAGGCAGGCGGCGTTGCGTCCTCGACGTACCTGGCGAGCACGATGTCGATGGAGCCCCGGTAGTGAAGCGCCCCACCCCCGAGGTCGATCGAGGAGCTCGAGGTGAACCCCGCGAGCAGGACTCCCCCCGCCGGGTCCGAGGCGACGGAGTAGGTGAAGTCGTTGCCGGTGCCGCCCAGGCGCTTGGACCACAGGTGCTCGCCCGCGGAGGAGTACTTGGCGAGCACGATGTCGTCGAGGCCCCAGGAGGGAAGCGCCCCGCCCCCGAGTTCGATCGAGGGGCTCCAGGTCCACCCCGCGAGCAGGACTCCCCCCGCCGGGTCCGAGGCGACGGAGGTGCCGAAGTCGCCGGAGGTGCCGCCCAGGCGCTTGGACCACAGGTGCTCGCCCGCGGAGGAGTGCT
>JACQXY010000064.1 GCA_016208485.1 Acidobacteriota bacterium
AATTTCTCGGCCGCGATCTCGACCAAGCTGTAGGTCGGCAAGCCCTCGGACGCCCCGGCATCCCAGTAACGGGAGAGCAAGACTCGCCTCGCGGACGAGAACACGAGTTCGTCCTCGTCGAGATCCAGCTTGATGCGCCGAACCCGACCGAGCGGCCCCTCGTACTCGATAGCGCCAATCCCAGCCGCGATCGTGAGCCTGGGGAAACTGATCTCCTGCGCCGCGTCGTGGAGGGCGTTGCCGACCGCCTCCAAAGCCTCGGCACGGGGGAATCCCTGGACCAGGCTGAGATCGAGATCGGCGGAATAGCGGAAATCCTCGAAGTAGCACATCCGCAGCGCGGTTCCGCCTTTGAACACGAAACGCGCAGACGCCGGCGAGGCCGCGATGGCGCGCAAGCAGTGGGACAGAACGTAGTCCCGCTCGACGACGATGGCGGCGACTCCGTCGGCGTCGGCTCTGCGGATGATCTGCTGGCGCGTGATCATCGTTGGACGCTGTTGACGAGCTCGTCCACGGCGATCGGCCAGCGCACGAACCAGTGCCGGTCCCGCCACACCGTCCCGCGCCCACGTCGCCGGATGCTCGTGTCGAGAGTGATGTCGCTCGTCGGAGGCGCAACGGGCCGCAGCCCCCCGGCGAGGCTCCCGATCCGGAGCTGATCGGCCACGGACCCGATCCGTCTGATGGCGGCGCCCGCGGCGAGGTCCCGCCCGTACGCGAGCATTCGCTCGGGGTCCGGCGTGGCCATCAACAACGCCTCCGCAAGCGGGACCGCTCCCCCCACGAGATCCGGGCGGGCGGCGGCGTCGATCAGCGCGCGCTCGACGTCGGATACCCACGAATCGCCGAGCCGAGTGGCGCCCACCCCGATGGTTCCTTGTCGCTCGAGAACGAGGCGCAAGGGTCGGCCCGACAACTCCGCGATCGTGACTCGCGACGCGCTCGCCACCTGGATCGCGCGAGCAGCATGAACGAGCAGGCCATGGTGCTCCAGCGCGCTCCGGTAGGCGATCCGGTGGGGCTTGCCGCTAAACACGGCCCCGACGGCGAGGGCGACGTCCTCGGCCGCGGCGGAGGTCGCGAGCAGGCCAATCGGCCGGACGACGTACCGGCCGCGCGCCACCCGGTCCAACAGCCCGGCGTTGACGAGGCGGCCGAGCATGTTCACGGCAGCCTGGAGAGTCTGCCCCGTGAGCGCCTGAACCGCCGCAGGGGTCACGACCGTCGTCCCCCCAGCGACCAGCTCGTCCAATACCCGCAGGCCCTTCATGTGCATCCTCTGCAGTTGCTAGTACACGCTATTCGTGTATAAGAAGCATTCTCGCGCGTCCAACGGGCCTTGTCAAGAGGCTGAATAGATGTATTTATGTAATTCTGGGCGACCCGGTGGGTCGGCGCCCCCGGAGCGCCGCGATGCGGATGCCGGGCAAGAAGCCATCCTGATCAAGCGACCCTGCCACGGGGGTGCTGATAGCCGAGGGGGGGGATCGCCGGTCGACAGATTGTCATTCTAATGAAATAATTTGTTCATCGTGGCTACATCGCCTTTCCGTTTCCCCTACGGCGACTGCCTCAGGCTCGTCGCCGAGCGCGCCGGCGAACCCGCTCCCGGACGCGTGCAGCTCCTCACGGGCCCCCGGCAGGTCGGCAAGACGACCTTGCTGCTCGAGATCGCGGCGGGTCTCGGGCCCCGCGCCATCTACGCCGCCGCCGACGGTCCCGAGGCTTCGACACCGGGGTTCTGGGAACGACTGTGGCTGGACGCCGAGGAGCGAGCGCGCGAGCATGGGTGGGCGGTCGTGCTCCTCGACGAGATCCACTTCCTGCCGGGTTGGGCCTCCCGCCTGAAGGCGGAGTGGGACCGCATGCGCCGGCGGCGGATCCCGGTGAACGTCGTCGCGACCGGCTCGTCGGCACTCGGCCTCGCCGCGGGTTCGCGAGAGAGCCTCGCGGGCCGGTTCGAGCGAATCACGCTCGGGCACTGGTCGGCCGCCTCGGTCGCCCGCGCGTTCGAGATGGATCCGGCCGAAGCCGCCGACCTCGCCGTGAGGATCGGCTCATACCCAGGCTCGCTCCCGCTCCGGCGCGATCCGGCCCGGTGGGCGGCCTACGTCCGCGACGCGATCGTCGAGCCGGCCGTCGGCCGGGACCTGCTCGCTCTGGCCCCGATACGCCGTCCCGCCCTCCTCCGCCAGGTGTTCGCCGTCTGCGCGACCTCGCCGGCTCAGATCGTGTCGCTCAAGAAGCTCCAGGGGAGCCTCCAGGACCCCGGGGCCCTCGCCACCATCTCTCACTACTTGGACTTGCTCGAGGACGCCTACCTCATCGCCGCGCTCAGGAAGCACGCGGGCCGCCCGGCCCGCCGCCGATCCTCCCCTCCCAAGATCGTGGCGCTCAGCAACGCGCTTCTCGCGGTGACGGATCCGCGCGGTGCCCCGGAGCCCGCCACCGATCCCGCGCGCTTCGGCGCCTGGGTCGAGAACGCGGTTCTCGCTCATGCCTGGAACTCGGGGCAGCAGGTCCGCTACTGGCGGGAGGCGCCGCTCGAGGTGGACGGCGTGATCGAGGGCACCTGGGGGCGATGGGCGATCGAGGTCAAGACGGGCGGCACGGATCCGGGACGCTTCCGGGGCCTGCTGGAGTTCACGCGCCGGTTCCCCGGCTTCAAGCCGCTCGTCGTCGGGGATCCTCCGGCCATCGCCGCCGCGGGGCGGCTCGGCATCGGGGCGATGGACTGGCGCCGCTTCCTTCTCGGCGGCCCGCGGGGAGAGCCCGCCGAGTCGGCCTAGAGGCCGGCTGGGACGACCACGCCACAGCTCACCTCATGCAAGAGTGGTGCACCCGGCCCAATCGGCTCCACGGACTCGTGAATCGCACCGGACGCCGTCCCCTCCTCCACCCCACCGGCAGGACACATCGGGACGGGATCGTGCACGAACACGTCCGAAGCCCCGTTGGCGTCGGAAGGAAGGGTAGTGGCTGCCGGAGTTGGCCTCGACCCCCGAAGACGAGACGGAGACCCGCTCGGTCTGTCCGGTCTCCCGGTCGTGGACGAACACGTCATCGGAGCCGTTCGTGTCACCCGAGACGAGATTCGAGGCCCTCGAAACGAACCCACGTAGCGGCCGTCGGACGAGATGGATGGCATTCCGCAGCTCGACTGTCCTCCACGGGTCTTGATACGCATTCGACATGACCCCCCGGCGTTCCTGCCGGACGCCTCCGATATCCCCTTCTCGACCCCTCCGGCCTGGCCCGGCATCTCGATGACAGACGCAACCTCAACGCGTAGGCTCACCATCCCGCGGGCGTGGCCTTGGGATATCGAGATGCCCACCTCGCCTTCGCCGACGCGCGCCGACGCTATGCTGGCGGATGGAACGGGGAGGGAGGGGAATGGGTCAGTCCCGGGGTGGAGCATCTCCAGACGAGTTCCTGTGGGGCGGCCGGACGGTTGCGCAGTGGGTTCCCGAGATCCTCGCCGAACTCGGGCGGCGATTCGAACCCCTGAAGATCATCCTGTTCGGCTCGCTCGCGCGGGGAAGCGACGGGTGTGACAGCGACATCGACTTGCTCGTCGTGCTGCCCAGGGTCGAGGACAAGCGAGCGACCGCCATCGCCCTACGGCATGCCGTCGCCGGCCTCCCCCCGCCCGTCGACGTAATCCCTACCGACCCCGAGGAGATCGCCCGGCGGGGCCACGTGATCGGCACCGTCCTGGAGGCCGCTCTAACTGAGGGCACGGTTGTCTATGAGCGCGCCGGATGAGGCCGTCCGAGACACGACTTGGTTGCCCTGACTGGGCTCGTACCGGGGCGGGACGTGGTGGGTCTTTCAGACCAGGAACTCCTCGAGCTGGGCCAGTGGGCGGTCGAGGCCCGATACCCGGGAGATCTCCGGTCGGCGCGCGCGGAGCAGGCTCGCCGCGCCGTCGAGTCGGCGCGCACGCTCGTTGAGGCGGCGGGCGAGGTTCTTGCCCGGCCCGACGGATAGCCGCCCGGCCTCCGCTCCAGCCCTCCACAGGGGTGTGCGCGCGAACTCAGGGAGGATCCCCTCGGCGGCGGAGCGCCGCGAGCAGATCCCGCGCGCACCCAAGGCCCGGCACATCGAGGTCGGGCGCGATCTCGGCGAGCGGCCCGAGCGCGAACGCGCGCTCGGTGAGCCTCGGGTGGGGGACGACGAGACCCGGCTCATCGATCGCCGGGCCCTCGATCACGAGGACGTCGAGGTCGAGCGTGCGCGGACCCCAGCGTTCCTCGCGCGCGCGGTCGCGCCCGAAGCGCTCCTCGATCTCGTGGCAGAGCGCGAGCAACGCCCGGGGCTCGAGATCGCACGCGACCTCGACGACCTGGTTCAGGTACGGCGGCTGACCGGAGGGCCCGCCGACCGGGGCCGTTTCCCGGACGCTCGAGCGCGAGACGACGCGCGCGCCGGCCCCGTCCAGAGCCGCGATCGCGCCTTCCAAGGCCGAGGCGCGGTCCCCGAGATTGGACCCGAGCCCGAGGAACGCACGCACGGACGCGGGCTAGGTCCGGCCGCGCGGCACGATGTCGTCGCGGGAGCGGCCCACCTCGACCGCGACCTCGTCGGCCTGCTCCGAAAGCGGCGCCTCGGGCTTGGCGATCCTCACCCAGACGTCCTTCACCGCGGGGTGCTGCAAGAGAGAGCGCGCGATCCGGTCGGCGAGGGTCTCCAGGAGCGAGTAGGACTCCTGGGAGACGATCTTGGAGATCTGCCGGACCGACTCCTCGTAGTCGAGGGTCGCGGCGATGTCGTCGGTCGCCGAGGCGAGGCGGGTGTCCATGCGCGCGGCGACGCTCACGACGAGCGGCTGATCGTGCGCGCGTTCCTCGGGCGTGACCCCGATGCGGCCCCGCAGCTTGAGCCCTCGCACCTCGATGAGATCCGTGGCTCCTCCCATCAGCTCCCCCGCAGCCCGGCGCCCACCACCGCTTCCACCATACTCGCTACCCGGGCCATCGCGAGGACGTCGTGCACCCGGACCACCGCCGCCCCGGCCGCGACCGCGAGCGCCACCGTGGCCGCCGTCCCCTCCAGGCGCTCGGCGACGGGCAGATCGCCGAGCGTCGCCCCGATGAAGGACTTACGCGAGGTTCCGGCGACGACCGGGTAGCCGAGGCAGCGAAGCTCGCGGAGCCGAGCGAGCAGGACCAGGTTGTGCTCGCGGGTCTTTCCGAACCCGAAGCCGGGGTCGAGCAGGATTCGGTCCTCGGCGACGCCGGCCGCGCGCGCGGCCGCCGCGCGCTCGTCCAGGAACGCCGCGACCTCCCCGACGACATCGGCGTACACGGGGTCCCGCTGCATCGTGCGCGGCTCCCCCTTCATGTGCATGAGCACGACCGGCGCGCCGCGCTCGGCGGCCAGGGGAAGTATCTCGGAGTCGAATCGCCCCGCCGAGACGTCGTTCAGGATCCGCGCGCCGGCATCGAGGGCCGCGCGCGCGACGGCCGCCTTCGTGGTATCGATCGACACCGGCACCGGCGTCTTCGCGGCGAGCCCCTCCACCACCGGGATCACCCGGCGGATCTCCTCGGCCGCATCGACCCGATCCGCGCCGGGGCGCGTGGACTCCCCGCCGACGTCGAGGATGTCGGCGCCCTCCTCCGCGAGCGCGAGCCCGTGCTCGACGGCCGCGGCCGGGGAACCGAAGCGTCCGCCGTCGCTGAAGGAGTCCGGGGTCACGTTCACGATCCCCATGACGTGCGCGCGGGCGCTCAGACGCAGGGCGCCCTCCCCCGGAAGCGGGACGTCCCGCGGCGCAGAGACCCAGCCGGCCATCGCGCGGTGAAGCGCCCCGAGCGCGGCCGGGTCGGCGTCGGCCAAGAGCCGGTGCAGCTCGGCGGTGCGAATCGGGTCGGCCGCCCAGGCGAGCGTGCCCGCGGCCCGCGCGTGGGGAATCCCCGCGGCCGTGAGCGCGGCTTCCACCGGGCCGGGGTCGTCGAGCCCCTCGAGCACGATCGCGCGCGACGGGTGCGCGAGGGCGAGCCGGGAGGCCTCCTCGGGACGGAGGCCGGCGAGTGAGGAGACAAGCTCGCCGACGTGCGAAGCGGCGAGGACCCGGGCGCGAATCACATCGGCAAGCCTACCCCAGCGTGCAGGACGAGAACTCCCGAAGAAGGTTTCGTGCGTTGCAACCCCGGAAGCTCGGGATGGCCGAGATCGCCGAGGCGTTCGGCCTGACCGCGCACGACAACGCGTTCGTGTCCGAGCCGTCGACCGGCTTGCGACGGATCCTCGACCTCGCCATGGCCGCCGCGCGGAGCGGCTGCTCGCTTGTGATCGTCGAGCGCGATCCCGGCCAGGCGCTCGCGATCGCGCGCGCGGCGGTCGCCGCGACCCTACGAAAGGCCGGCGCGCCGCGCGCCTGCGGGGGCTGATCCGCGCGCGCCCGTCGGGGCCCTCATTGCAGCCGCGCCCGTCTGTCAGACATGTCTGACAGACCCGAGCCGACGACCACCCTCCTTCTCGGGCATCGCGGGGTGGACGTCCAGGAAGACCGTCTGAGGGTCCGACGAGCATCCGCCACCTCGGGTGCTACTACGTTCCGTCCGGCAGGGGATACTCGCCCAGGCTCCCGCACAGGGCGCTCGTCATGAACCGGTAACGGCTGCCGTTGCTGGCGAAGTACTTCGTCTCCCCGAGAGTGGTGCCCGTCGGGCAGGAGGCCGAGCCGGAGCCGCCCGCCTGGAAGTCGATGTTGTCGCCTCCGAAGTTCGCGTGCACCCGGAACCATGCGTAGCGGTCGTGAGCCCAGAACCCCGAGGGGAACCTCTGGCTGTAGCCGCCCAGGCTGGCGGTCCCTGTCAAGGCGCCACTGCTCGGGCCGAAGCCGGGCGGGGTGGTGTCCAGCCAGATCGCGCCATCGGCGCACAGGCGGTTGTAGTAGGCATCCCAGAAGCTCCCGGTACAGCCGACCTTCCTCGCCACGAAGTCCATCTGCAGGTAGTGGAGCCACAGGTCCGGGACCAGCGTCACCCCGGAAGCGGCGTAGGTGAGGGCGCCTGAGCTCGAGTAGTTCACTCCGAAGGCGCTCCCGCTCGGCTTGCTGACAGCGAGGCTGATGTCCTTCGGCCCGATGCAGCCGGGCACGTCCCACGCCGGGCTTCGATGCACTGTCCGGATGGCGCGGCCGTGTGGGCACGTGGGGCCGTGAGACCCGGTCAGGCCTGCGTTCGGACCCGCATCTCGTCGAGCTCCTCCACGGTCACGAGCACCGTCCGAGCCCTCGAGCCCTCGGAGGGGCCGACGATCCCCCGGCGCTCGAGGCGGGTCCATGCTGAACTTGCACCGAGACGGCCCGCCCCCGGGGGCCCGGGGCCCCGGGCCTCAGGAGGCCGGCGGCGCGTCCTTCCCCGGGGTGAGGGAGCGGGACTTGAGGGCCAAGCCGACGAGCAGCAGGTCGTCGGCGCGGTCGAGGCGGAGCCCGGTGATCTCCTGGATCCGCCGTAGCCGGTAGCCGAGCGTGTTCGGGTGCAGGTGGAGGCGCTCCGCGGTCTCCCGGCGGTTGAGCCCGCAGGCGAAGAGGGTCTCCATCGTGCCCAGGAAATCCCTGCCCAGGCGCCCGGAGTACTCGGTCAGCGGGCCGAGCGCCCGGCGGCGGGCGAGCGCCGCGAGGCGGGGGGAGCGGGCAAGCAGCAGCTCGGGGACCAGCGCCCCGAGGGTGACCTCCCCCACGTGTCCCAGGCCCCGGGCGATCTCGACGAGCAGCCGGACCTCCTTCAGCGCCTCCTCGAGTTCGGATCGCAGCGCGGCTTCGCCTACCGCGAGCACGAGCCCTTCGCCCGAGCCGAGGAGCCGCCCGACGTCACGGACGCTGGGCGGCGTCGAGGGGCTGGTCGCCGAGGAGCGCCCTCACCAGGCCCCGTGCGCGAGCCTCCTCCTCGGAGGCGAGGTGGCGGCGCTCGGTGAGGTAGGTCTGCTCGACGATGGCCGACACCCGGTCCACCCAGTCGAGCACCAGCCCCGCGCAGCGCACCATGGCCCTGGCTTCCTCAGGGGTGGCCGCCCCGGTGAGGGCGTCCCAGCCGATGCGCGAGCCGAGCCGGTAGGCGCGCAGCAGATCGTCAAGCGGGACGCCGTCGGCCGCCCGGTCCCTTGCCGCCCGGCGGAAGGACTCGAAGTCGTCGTCGGTGGGCTCGTGACCCTCGAGCGTGGCGAGGAACAGCTCGACGTTGCCGCGGACGTTGGTGAGGACGGCGCTCGCCGGGTCCGCCGGGGTCCGCCGGGGTCCGCCGGCGCGGGGCTCTCAGAACACGCCCGGGCTCAGGCGGCCGCAGTACACCCGAGATCGAGCAGCTCGAGCGGGACGGCCTCGCCCATGGCGCGGTACCCCGCGTCGTTCGGGTGGATCCCGTCGGCCGTGTACGCGGCCAGCATGCGGTCGCGGGCGTTCGGGTCGCGGACCGCGGCGTCGAAGTCGACGACGCCATCGAAAGCGCCCGGGGTCCGAATCCAGTCGTTGACGGCGCGGCGCGTCGCGTTGGCGGCGGGGTTGCTCTTGCCGAGGGTCCAGGGGCTCACAACCCGCGTGTAGTCGATCGGGATGATCGTCCCGCCAAGGACCCGCAGTTCCCGCGCGTGGGCGCGGGTGATGATCTCCTGCATCCCCGTGATGATCGCGGCGCTGGTCGAGCCCCCGACGATGTCGTTGGTCCCCTCGAGCAGGATCACATCGCGCACGCCCGTCTGGGAGAAGACGTCACGGTCGAGCCGGTTCAGTGCGCTCGGGTTGTCGTTCGTCCCTCCGCTCAGGATCCGGTTCCCGCCGATCCCGGCGTTCAGCACCGAGGCCCGCTGCCCGGCGGGCCGCGCCAGGATGCGCCCGGCCAGGACGTCGGGCCACCGGCGGTTGGTGTCGGGCATCGAGCCGCCGCCGTCCGTGATCGAGTCCCCCAGGGTGACGATCGCGCTCCCGGGCGTGGACGCCAGCACGTCGAGGCCCGTCACCAGGAGCCAGGCGCGCGTCGTCAGCGGGAAGACGCCGGCGCCCTCGTCGGCCGTGTGGTCGCCGGCACCGGAAGGCGTGAGGAACGAGGTCTGGAGCGCTACGGGGTGCTGGGTCGGGCGCTGCAGAACGTCGGGGACGTACAGGCTGATCGCCACGTCGGCGGCGGCCGGGACGTCCAGCGCCACCGGGTCGCTGAGCATGTCGAACCCGGGGTTCAGCGTGACGGAGGCCGCGCCGGCGAACATCAGCGGGCGGGCCGACCCGGCGACGAGCGTCGCGCCCGACTGGCGCAGGCCGGCGGTGGCTGCGCTGATCCGCAGCGGTGCGTCGCCGAAGGTGTTGGCGACGCGCACGCGCACCTCCGATCCCCCGTAGGTCGTGTGCACGATCATCCGCACGGTCTGGTTCGTCAAGGCCGCCGCGGTCCCATCTCTCGCCTCGGTGGACGCTACGCCCTTCGGGCTCGCCGCCCAGGCGCCCACCCACAACGGCGGCGCGCAGGGGGGCGCCCCCCATGCCGGTGCGGCCGGCACGAGGGCGGCGGTGAACGCGGCCCACCCGAGGAGCGACCGCCGAAGCGCTCCCCGCTGCGGGGTTCGGGAGGCCGTGACGCCGTGGAACGTCTTCACCGTGCGGGCTCCTTGCGAAGGCTTACCCCGCCTGTATAGCAGCCGCCGTTCCCGTTGTCTACGTGCAGAACGAGAACTCGCGGGGAAAGATTCGTGCGATGCACAAGATGGCCGGCCGCACGGTATGGACCTCACGGCCGCCGACTACCGCCCCCCGGCGTGTCAGCGCCCGGCGCGGGACTGGGGGCGGGGCGCGCAGGAGATGCGGCAGGCCGCGTCGAACTCAAGCTGGCGGGAATCGACAAAGGGGGGTCCCATGAGATCGTCGCGCATAGCCGCCTCGCTGCTCGTCCTGCTCGCGCTCGCCGCCGGGCCGGCGCCCGCATCGGCCGCAGAGACCACCGAGACCACCGAGGACGTTTCGTTCCAGGTGACGAATCCCCTGGCGCCCGGGAGCCTCTACACCGTTCGGGGCACCCTCGTCCGTCCGGCCGGGTGCGCATCCTCGGTGCTGCTCGCCCAGCACGGCCTCTCCTACGGTGCCTGGGCGTGGGACTTCCCGCTCCGACCGGAGACCTACTCGGTCGCCCAAGCGCTCGGGGCGCGCGGCTACGCCGTCGTCGCCATCGACCGGCTCGGCTACGGGGCCTCCGATCATCCGAATGGCTACACTCTGACCGTGGAGTCCTACGCCGACATGACGGCGCAGATCGTGGGTCAGCTCCGCGCGGGGACCTACTCGGCGGGCGTCGCGTTCTCCCACGTCGGCCTGATCGGGCACTCGGCGGGGAGCGAAGTGGTTGAACTCGCGGCCGGGCTCTACGGCGGGGTGGACGTGGTGATCCCGACCGCCTACGAGCACGCGCCGGCCGGCATCTCGACCGATTGGCTCGTGCGCGAGTGGGTCACCGGCGACGTCGTGCGCGCCTCCCAGAGCGAATACGAGTACTTCGAGACCGACCCCGGCACGCGCGCGGCCGACATGTACAACCTCGAGATCGCCGATCTGGACGTCGTGGCGAAGGACACCGAACTGGCCAACCTCACACCGTCCGGCGAGATCTACTCGATCAGCCAGCAGCCCTCGCGCGCGGTGATGGGGAGCATCGCGGTTCCGGTCCTCTTGGTGCTCGCCGAGCAGGATGCTCTCTTCCCGTCCGCGGCCGCCCAGGACGAGCTGGCGCTATTCGGCTCGGCGGCCGACCGGAGTGTCTACGTCGTCCCGCAGGCCGGGCACTCGTTCATGCTCCACCCAAGCGCGCCCGGCACGAACGATGTGATCGCCGATTGGCTCGCAGCGCGCCCAGGGGCGATGCCCGCCTGTTGAGAAGAGGAACGCGTGAGCCCGTGGCCCCGGGAATCAGGGCCACGGGCTCGGCCGGATCGCGGCGCTCAGGCCCTAACCTGACTTGCCGACCAGGCAGGTCGCCGTCGAGACCCAGCTCACGATCACTTGCGCGGCCGGCGCGCCGGACGGATCGTTCAGGACCAGCCTGAGGGCGTCGCCCCAGAAGATCGGCCCGCAGAAGCCGCCGGAGTAAACGCGCTGCTCGTTCACGAAGAGGGTTCCGAGCGGCCCGAGCGAGACGGCGGTGTTGGGCGCCTCGCTGTGGGAGACGACCGGAGCGCCGTTCAGCCACACGTCCACCACGTTCGCCGTGTTTCCGCCGGTGTACCCGTTCGTCGACGAGCCGTCCTCGCGGAGCACGTCCGCCGTGAGAGTGAGCGTCCCCAGGTCGAGAGCGAGCTGCTCGGTCTCGGCGTACCCCTTGGCCGACGTATAGCCGTACATACCCCAGGGATTCGCCTGGACCTGGGCGTCCGCGTCGCAGCCCGAGGTGACGAGGCCCTCACCGAGCGTGGGCGGAACCTGGGCTTTCGCCTGGGCGGCATCGCTGTGCGAGTGGCCTTGGCCGCCCGCTCCGCCTTCCCGACCCCACACCCACGCCCACGCCCCCGCATCCGCGTCGCTGCGAGAGAGCTCGATCCGGGCCGGGAGCAGAGCGCCCGCATCCACGACGAGCCCGGCCGCCACGCAAGAAGCGAGAGACATCTCTCCCACGGAAGCCAGCAGGTCCTCCGGCGGAGGCGGGACCTGCTCGTGACCTTGGGCCCCGGCCCCCACGGGCGCCAGCACCAGCGCCAGCAGGGCCGCTCCAGCCAGTGCTCGAACTCCGGGCCTCCGCCCGGGTCGCTCCGCGCTCTCGCCGCGCATCTCCCCCACCCCCTGTCCCTTTCGGCGGACCCCTCCGGTCGCCGTCCACCTCAGTCTTCGCCGCCCGCGGGCGGATTCCTGCACGAAGGAGGGATTCCTGCTCGAAGAAGGATCCCTGCCCGAACCGGCGGGCGCGGCGGCACGGGGGGTGAGTAGAGTTCGGCCCATGGCGAGCGACCGGAAGAAGATCGAGCAGGGGGTACGGCTGATCCTGGAGGGGATCGGCGAGAATCCCGCGCGCGAGGGGCTCGCCGATACCCCGCGGCGCGTCGCGGAGATGTACCGGGAGATCTTCGCCGGCGTCGGCGCCGACGCGCGCGGGGTCGTCACCGTCGTCAAGGGCGCCAACTACGACGAGATCATCATGGTGCGAGACATCGCCCTGCAGGCCATGTGCGAGCACCACCTCGTCCCGTTCATCGGCAAGGCGCACGTCGCCTACATCCCCAACCGCGACGGCCGGATCACCGGGCTTTCGAAGGTCGCCCGCCTCGTGGACGTGCTCTCCAGACGTCCTCAGGTGCAAGAGCGGCTCACGATGGAGATCGCCGACACCCTGGAGCAGGCCCTGGAGCCGCGCGGGGTCTTCGTCGTCATCGAGGCCGAGCACCTCTGCATGTCGATCCGCGGGGTCAAGAAGGCGGGGTCGGTCACCGTCACCTCGGCGGTACGCGGCGTCTTCCGGAGGGACCCCCGCACGCGAAGCGAGGCGATGGCCCTCATCCGGGCCGACCGGTAGCGCGACCCGGCGCAGGTCGATCCCCCCGAAGGGGATGTCGCCGAGACCCTCAATGCACTCGTTGCAGGCGATGTCCGCGATTCGAGCGCCGGGGGTTCCAGCGGGTGGGGCCGCATGCTACCGTGACGGACGATGACAATCGCCGTGACGTGGACCCTCGTTGGCCTCCTTGCGGCCACTCTGGGGGTGCTGTCCGCAGCGCTCTTCGGTCTTGGGAGCAAGATCGATGCCCAAGGGGCGACCCTCGCGGCCCGGATCGGCGCGCTGGACGCCAAGATCGATGCTCAGGGGGCGCATGTCGCGGAGCGGATCGGCGCGCTGGACGCCAAGATCGATGCTCAGGGCGCGCATCTCGCGGAGCGGATCGGCGCGCTGGACGCCAAGATCGATGCTCAAGGAGCGCATCTCGCGGAGCGGATCGGCGCGCTGGACGCCAAGATCGATGCTCAGGGAGCGCATC
>JACQXY010000038.1 GCA_016208485.1 Acidobacteriota bacterium
TCGTGAAGCCATGCAAGGTCCACGCCCCCCGGCACCTGAAACCGCCGCCAGACCGGAGGCCTCACCTCGCGGAGCGTCACCTTGATCTGGTACAGCGGCGCGGCCGGTTTCCCCGTCGTCATCGGCGCTCCCCTCCTCGCGAGTCGGCCCGACCCGGCAAGGGTAGCCGAGCGCGCGGCCCCCTGGTCTGTTCTTCCTCCGTGGCTCCGGTTTCGGTCTGCGCGGCGAATCGCGTTCGGGCGATTCGGTGCGACCCTGGGGCGCGGGCCTCGCTTCTCACGCCCCCTCCATCACGTCCACCGCGCGCCGCGCGAAGGCCATGGACGACGTGAAGGCCGGCGAGATCGCGTTCAGGACGTGCAGCGTGGGCCCCTCTCGGACGAGGACGAAGTCCATCTCCAGGCGCCGCGTCGGCAGGTGCACGAGCTGCGGGCGGATCCCGACCTTGGAGGAACGCGCGAGGTCCCCCGGCGCGAGCGAGGGCACCAGGCGGCGCGCCTCCGCCAGGAACGAGCGCCGGACCCACCGCCGCGGCTCGTCGAGCGCGGCGCTCCGGAAGACGGGATCGGTCGCAAGCAGCCGTGCCTCGCGCGCGAGGATCTCGAGGCTCTCCAACCCGAGCCCCTCCGCGCCGCGGTAGCTCTCGCGCCCGAGCGCGGGAACGGCCGTCGGGCCGAGATGCACGACGCCGTCGGCGCCGCGCGTGAAGTGCACGCCGAGAAACGGCGTCCGTAGGTCGGGCACCGGGTAGATGCATCCGCGGCACAGGTCGGTGCGCCCCGGGCGAAGGCGCCGGTAGGTGCCCTTGAAGGGGAGCACGCGGTACTCGCGCCCGACACCGAAGAGGCGCGCCACGCGGTCGGCGTGCGCGCCGGCGGCGTTCACCAGGCGCTCGTAGCGCACCGGCCCGGCCGTGGTGCGCGCGACGCCGCCGGAGACGCCGCTGAGCGCGACGCCGAAGCGGATCCGCGCGCGCCCGGACGCGACGAGGTCGCGCGCGAGCGATTCCAGGATCTCCTTCGGCCGGATCACGGCCGTGTCCGGCGAGTGAAGCGCACGCTCGAACGTGGCCGCGTGCGGCTCGATCTCCGCCAGCTCGCCGGGCGTGACGAACGATGCGCGCGCGCCGGCCGCATCCGCGCGCCGCTTGAGGTCGTCGAGCGCCGGCAGATCGGAGGCATCGCGCGCGACGATGACCTTTCCGCACTCGACGAGGGTCAATCCGCGCGCGCGGCAGTACTCCTTCATGAGGCGGTTGCCCTCGACGCAGTACCGCGCCTTCAGCGTGTCGGGCGTGTAGTAGATCCCGGCGTGCAGCACGCCGCTGTTTCGCCCGCTCGCGTGCGCGCCGAGTTCGGGCTCCTTCTCGAGGATCCTGACGTCGCCGGCGCCGCGCGCGCAGAGTTCGCGCGCGATCGCGAGCCCGGTGATTCCCGCGCCCACGACGAGGACCTCGCAGCCTTCCACCGGGGGAGAAAGCGTAGCGGAGAGCGGCGGGATGCCGGTCTCGCGCGGAGGAGCCCTCCGGTCAGGTTCCCCCGAACAGGCGATCGAGGTCGACCAGCACGACCTCCCCGCCGAGCGACTCCGGGGCGGCAAAGCGAGCCGTCCAAGTGCGGGTCAGCTCCTCGAATTGGGGCCCCACCACCCGGGAAGAGAACGTGGGGGCGGCGGCACACGCCAGGCTTGCCGCACCCGGCCTCGCTCCAGCAGCGCGGCGGCCGGCCGCACGACGGCGTGATGGAAGCGCTGGAGCGGCTCCGCGATCCGGTACGTAGGTCGGCGCGGGCGCAGCGGATCCTCCCGGCGCGCTACAAGCCGCAGATCCCCGAGCACGCCAGGGACCCCTGATCCAGGCGGGGCGCGGGCGATGGTGGTCCGCCCTTCTCTGCGGCGAGTCTCTGGATCGCCCCGGTGAAGCCCCGCGCGCAAGCGCTCCGGGTCCTCGGGGCCGCGGGTCAGGGCCTCACCAGGCTACATCCACCGCCACGAGCATCACTATGCCTGCCCCCGCCTCGAGGCTCGTGGTGTAGCGCCCCGGCGGGGCCCCGGGGAGGAACATGTCCCACAATCCGTAATCTTTCCCTCGGGCCGACTGGATCGACAGGAGACCCTGGTCGGCCGTCACCCACAGGTTCGCCCCACGCCGGAAGTCCCGCAGGGGAAAGGTCCCTCGCACGGGCGTAGGCAGATCCCACTCCCGTAGAAGGGTGATCCCGCTCTGGCCCCACCGCACCCGACTCAGGCGACCGGAGACTTCCAGCACGACGCGGCCCGGGGCCTCGGAAGCGCAGAAAACGAGCACATCGTGGCGGGCATTGTCGTACCAGAAAAGATCGAGGCCGCCCGGCCTGGGGTCGTGCGGAAGGATCGAGGGGCTCCAGCTGGCAAACCGATTCGTCTCGCCGTGGCTGCGCTCGAACTTGAAGCACCCCTCGGTACGCACCGGCCGCGCCGAGGTCTGGATCATGCGAAGATGCCCCGGACCCTCGAACGTACCCGACCACCACAGTTCGCCCGCCACGTCGAGGCGCCGGGGGGATGCGCCCGCCGCCGGTGCCGCGAGAATGACGACGGCCAAGGCGCATCCGACCCAGCGCCGCTTCATGGGGTCATCGCCGCGTAGGCCCCGCACCAGACGCGGGGGTTCTTGATCGAGCACAAGCCCGGCGTGGCGGCGTTCCAGGTATAGCCCGCCGGGGCGTCCCAGTACTGGTCGCTCGCCGCACTGAGGACCGCGCCGGCCGGGACCGTGAAGGCGACCTCGGCGGAGGTGCACAGGAAATGACCGGGGCAAGCCCACTTGTGGATCTCGACCCCGCCCGCGTAGATGTGAATGTCGGTCATGTAGGGCACCGGGGCACCCGGCCCGCAGATGCCTTCGGCGACGGCCTTGACCTTGCCTCTCACCTGCACAGGGGAAGTGTCCTCCGTGAGCTCGGAGACGAGCATCTTGATCGTGGCGTTGCAGGCGATCAGGTTCGGGACTTTGCTTGCGAGGGCCGAGCCGCCGACCCCGACAACCGGGGTCGAGGCGCCGGCGACGCCGGGAAGAAGTAGGACGAGCATGCAGACAAGTCCTGCGATCCTCTTCATGCCTCCTCCTCTCCGCTTGTTTCCCGTTCTCCGTCCTCCTCCTTTCCCAACAGGCGCTCGAGAGCCCGGGCTTCAATGGGGCGGCGGTCACGCGGCCGCAGAACGCGGGGCGGCTCGCAGACTGACATGCACGAATGCAGGTTGCACTGGTGCAAGTTGCATTGATGCGTGGTAACCTCCGCCGCGGTCTTCTTCGCCGCCCGAAGGGGCGCTCCGCCGCGCGCGGATCTCCGAGAGTTCGTGCAGGAAGTCGCGCGGTCCACTCTGGAAGCCGCTCCGGACTTCACCGGGGTGTCGTTCGACGGCTGGGAACCGGCGCTGAGGCAGATCTCCTCGCGCACCCGCCGCGGGCCCCGCTGCTCGTCGTCCTCGTCGGCTCGGACTTCTCGATGATGGAAGCCCTCAGCGGGTACGGGAGGCCCCTGCACCAGCGCGCACGGGAGATGGTCATCGATCCGATGACCCCGGCCGACATCGCGCAGATGCTCGGGGTCGGAGCCGTGGACGCCTTCGACGCGTTCCTCATGACCGGCGGGTTCCCGAGGATCGCGGATGAATGGAAGCCGCCCGCACCATCCGCGATGAGCTTCGCGCGGGTCCAGCTCGCGGATCGCCGCGAGGGCCGGCATCGCCGAAGGCTCGCTCGTTCGAAGCCTCCGGTACCTCGTGGACACCAAGCGCGTAGTGGCGGTGGAGCGACCGCTCGGAGGCGCCCTCTCCCGCCTCGCCCGGTACCGAGTCGCCGACGCCTATCTGAGGTTCTGGCTGCGCTTCGTTCGACCCCCCCTGGACGCCATCCTCCGGGGGCGCGGCGACATCGCGACGGCCCTCCTCCGGGAGGGCTGGCGGGACTACCGGGGAATGGCCGTGGAGCCGGTCGTGCGCGACGCGATCGAGCGCCTTCTCCCCGACGCGCGCTTCGGTCGGGCGGGGTCGGTCGGTTCCTGGTGGGACCGCACCGGCACCGTCGACGTGGACCTGGTCGGAGGCGAGGGCCCCCGGACGCCCACGAGTGTTCACTTCGTCGGATCCATCAAGTGGCGTGAGCGCTCAGGATTCGCCTCGGGCACATCGCTGGACGTCCAACTCCAGCCCGAAGACCTGCTGGCGGCGTGGCGCGCCCGACCATAGCCAGAAACCACAAGTCCAGTGGCCATGTGCCCGGGGGCGCCCGGCGCCTCCATCCCCGCGGGGGTGTCTGACACGTCTGACACGTCTGACACGCAGGACCCTACGATCCATCGGGATCGAGGGCCCTCCGGCCGCGGGGCCGGCGGGGGCCGGCTGTAGCGGCCGCCCCTGGTCAAGCGGGCGTCCGGCTTGGTATGGTTCGCCAGCGCGGGCGAGCGGCCGCGGAGGGGCGAGCGGCCGCGGAGCGCGGGGGAGAGTGCGACCGTGGAACGCAAGGTCCTCAGGATCGTCGATGGTCCGATCGAGGTCGATGGCGAGAGCCTGCGCATCGTCCAGGTGTCCGACGGCACGGTGCGAGTCGAGACGCTCCACCCCGAGGGATGGCGGGAGGGCGGCGACCCGGTGAAGTTCCTGCGGTCCCCCTCGAGCTTCGCGCCCGGGCTGGTCAAGCAGGCGCCGATCGAGGAGGCGCCGCTCGAGGAGGCGCCGCTCGAGGAGGCGCCGCTCGAGGAGGCGCCGGTCGAGTCCGCCGCGCGATTCCGCAAGGAGCTTCGCCTTGAGGACGAGATGGGCAAGCTGGGGAGCGATCTGGGTAAGCTGGATATCCGTCAGGCCGCACAGGAGGAGCGCGTGAGCGAGCTGAACGAGACGGTCACGGCCGCACGGGAGGAGATCCCGAAGATCCGCGACGAGATGATCGGGCTCCGCGACGCGCTCGACGGCGCCGTCGCCGGGCTCGAGGCCGGAGAGCGCGAGCTGCGCGAGGCGCAGTCGAGCGTGCAGGAGCGCGTGAGCACACGCCTCGACGCCATCGAGCGGGCGATCGAGTCGCTCCCCCGGGCGATCGAGGAAGCGGTCGGGTCGCTCCGCCGCGACCTCGACGCGGTCGCCGCGCGCCAGAGCATGATGGACGAGGCGGCCACCGCCCAGCGGCGCAACCTCGAGACCTCCGTGATCCGGCAGGACGCGCAGGAGGAGCAGGTCTCGGAACTCCGAGAGGCGATCGCCGGCATCCGCGCGGAGCAGGCGAGCGTCCACGAGCGCGTGGCCGAGGCCGTTCGCCGGCTGCTCGAGTCGGAGTTCGCGAGCGCAGGCGAGGCGCTCGCCGAAGTGGTGACGCGCTACCGCGACGACATCGACGGCCTATCCGGCCGGATCGAGGACGCGCGCGCGGCGATCCTGCGGATCGCCCAATCGATCGCCGGCGTCCCTTCCGGGAACTGACCGCGCGCGCTCCTCGCGGGAGCGGCGGCGGGGCTCGCAACGGTCGCGCTCCGCCGCGCGCGCCGCTACTCCGCGTCGACCTCGGTCCGGTCCTGGAGCTGATCCGGGATCAGGATCTCGTACGGCTTCGGCCCGCCCTCCTCGAGAAGCAGCGGGGCCTCCTCATGCGCGGGGACCGCGTACAGCCGCTCGGGCACCTCGGTCGGGTAGACCCGGATGGTGCGGTAGCGCGCCATGCCTGTGCCGGCCGGGATCAGCTTGCCGATGATCACGTTCTCCTTCAGCCCGAGCAGCGGATCGCTCTTGCCGGAGATCGCGGCGTCGGTGAGCACGCGCGTGGTCTCCTGGAACGATGCCGCCGACAGCCACGAGTTGGTGGCGAGCGAGGCCTTCGTGATGCCCATCAGGATCGGGCGCGCCGACGCGGGCTCCCCGCCCTCCTCGACGACCTTGCGGTTGATCTCCTCGAACGCCCTCCGGTCGACGAGCTGCCCGGGGAGGAAGTCGGTGTCGCCGGGCTCCAGCACGTTCACGCGCTTCAGCATCTGGCGCACGATCAGCTCGATGTGCTTGTCGTGGATCGGCACCCCTTGGGACTGGTAGACCTGCTGGATCTCGGTCACGAGATGGAGCTGGACCGCCTGGGGCCCCTGGATCCTCAGGATCTCGTGCGGGTTGATCGAGCCCTCCGTGATCTGCTGGCCGACCTGCACCGCCTGGCCGTCCTCGATCCGGAGCCGGGCGCGACGCGGCACCTTGTAGACGATCTCCTCCTTGCCGTCGTCCGAGGTCACCTTGATCTCCCGAGCCTTGTCCCCCTCGGCGATCGTGACCGTGCCGGACAGCTCCGCGATCTGCGCCTCGCCCTTCGGGCGACGGGCCTCGAACAGCTCGACGACGCGCGGCAGCCCGTGCGTGATGTCCTCTCCGGCGACGCCTCCGGTGTGGAAGGTGCGCATGGTGAGCTGCGTGCCGGGCTCGCCGATCGACTGCGCGGCGATGATCCCGCCGGCCTCGCCGACCTCGACCAGGCGCCCGGTCGCCAGGTTGCGGCCGTAGCACATCGCGCACACGCCGTAGCGGGACTCGCACGTCAGCACGGACCGCGCGAGCACCTTCTCGACCTCCGCGTCGACGAGGACGTCCTTCTCGGAATCGCCGATCTCCTCGAGCGCCTTCATCACCTTGCGCCGGGACCCGTCGTGCTTGACCCAGACGTCCTCGGCGAGCACTCGGCCGAACAGCTTGGTGTCGAGCTGGCTGGCCGGCGCCCGCTCGCCGGTCCGCGCGTCGGTGACCGTCACCTGAATGGGGATCCCGCGCTCCGTGCCGCAGTCGTCCTCGCGGATGATCACGTCCTGGGAGACGTCCACGAGCCGCCGGGTGAGATAGCCGGAGTCGGCGGTCCGGAGCGCGGTGTCGGCCAGACCCTTGCGCGCGCCGTGGGTGGAGATGAAGTACTCGAGCACCGTCAGGCCCTCGCGGAAATTCGCCTTGATCGGGCGGGCGATGATGTCGCCCTTCGGGTTGGCGACGAGACCTCGCATGGCGGCGATCTGGCGAACCTGGTTGAGGTTCCCTCGGGCGCCGGAGTTGGCCATCATGTAGATCGGGTTGAGCGGCGTGAAGTTGTCCTCCATCGCCTTGCGGACGTCGTCGGAGGCCTGCGTCCAGATCTCGATCAGTTCCTGGCGCCGCTCGTCGTCGGTGATGACTCCCTTGCGGAAGAGGTCCTCGACGCGCTCGGCCCGCTTCTCGTAGCGATTCAGGATCTCCGCCTTCTCGGGCGGAGTCACGACGTCGGCGACCGAGATCGTGACGCCGGCGCGCGTCGCCCAGTGGAACCCCAGCTCCTTGAAGCGGTCGAGCGTCTGGGCGACCGTCACCTTGTCGTACAGCTCGACGCACTCGTCGACGATCTCCGACAGCTCCTTCTTCTTCATGGTCTGGTTGATGTACGGGTAGTCGGCCGGCAGGGCCTCGTTGAAGAGCACGCGCCCCACCGTGGTCTCGATGAGCGTGCCGGAGGTCTCCCCGTCGCCGGCCGGCGAGAGGACGCCCACGTTCTTCCCGAACAGCCGGACTTTGATCCTCGCCTGCAGGTCCACCTCGTGGAAGTCGAGAGCCATGATCGCCTCGGCCGGCGAGGAGAACACCTTCCCCTCCCCCCGCGCGCCCTGCTTGTCGATCGTGAGGTAGTAGAGCCCGAGGACCATGTCCTGGGTCGGGAGCGCGATCGGGCGCCCGTGCGCCGGCGACAGGATGTTGTTCGCCGACAGCATCAGCACCCGCGCCTCGGCCTGCGCCTCGGCCGACAGCGGAAGGTGAACGGCCATCTGGTCGCCGTCGAAGTCGGCGTTGAAGGCCGTGCACACGAGCGGGTGGATCTGGATCGCCTTGCCCTCGACCAGCACCGGCTCGAACGCCTGGATTCCCAGGCGGTGCAGCGTCGGCGCGCGGTTGAGCATCACCGGGTGCTCGCGGATGGCCTCCTCGAGCACGTCCCACACCACGGGGCGCGCCCGCTCGACCATGCGCTTCGCGCTCTTGATGTTCTGCGCGTGCCCGAGGTCGACGAGGCGCTTCATCACGAAGGGCTTGAACAGCTCGAGCGCCATCTGCTTCGGCAGGCCGCACTGGTGGAGCTTCAGCTCCGGGCCGACGACGATGACCGAGCGGCCGGAGTAGTCCACACGCTTGCCGAGGAGGTTCTGGCGGAACCGGCCCTGCTTGCCCTTCAGCATGTCCGACAGCGACTTGAGCGGGCGGTTGCCGGGGCCGGTCACCGGCCGGCCGCGCCGGCCGTTGTCGAACAGGGCGTCCACGGCCTCCTGGAGCATGCGCTTCTCGTTGTTGACGATGATCTCGGGCGCCCCGAGGTCGAGCAGCCTCTTGAGCCGGTTGTTGCGGTTGATGACCCGCCGGTAGAGGTCGTTCAGGTCCGAGGTCGCGAACCGGCCCCCGTCGAGCTGCACCATCGGGCGGAGGTCGGGCGGGATCACCGGGACGCTGTCGAGCACCATGCCCTGCGGGGAGTTCCGGGTGCCGACGAAGTTGGACATCACGCGCAGACGCTTGATCGCCCGCGCGCGCTTCTGCCCCTTCGCCTCCTTGATCTGGGTCCGGAGGTTCTCGGCCTCCTTCTTCACGTCGAGGCGCTGGAGCAGCTCCTTGATCCCCTCGGCGCCCATACAGCCGTGGAAGTAGTCCCCGAAGCGATCCTTCAGCTCGCGGTAGACCAGCTCGTCGTGAACGAGCATCTTCGGAGCCATGCTCTTGAAGGTGTCGAAGACCTCGTCGAGCTGGCGGAGCCGCCGCTCGGTCTGCTCGCCGACGTCCTTGATCTCGCGATCGGCGCGCCCGCGCTCCGCGGTGAGCGTCGAGGTGCGCACCCCTTCGGACTCAAGCTGGCGGAGCCGCTTCTCGAGTTCCTTGAGCTTGGCCTCGATGCGCTTGTCGCGCGCCTCGGCCATCTCCGCCTTCTCGCCGGCAATCTGCTTCTCGAGCCGCGGCAAGTCCTTGTGCCGCTTGTCCTGGGCGACCTCCGTGACGATGTAGGAGGCGAAATAGATGACCTTCTCGAGGTCCTTCGGGGCGAGGTCGAGGAGATATCCGAGGCGAGACGGGACGCCCTTGAAGTACCAGATATGCGTCACCGGCGCGGCCAGCTCGATGTGGCCCATCCGCTCCCGGCGGACCTTCGAGCGGGTCACCTCCACGCCGCAGCGCTCGCAGATGATCCCCTTGAACCGCACCCGCTTGTACTTGCCGCAGTAGCACTCCCAGTCCCGGGTAGGACCGAAGATGCGCTCGCAGAACAGCCCGTCCTTCTCCGGCTTGAGCGTGCGGTAGTTGATCGTCTCCGGCTTCTTCACTTCGCCGTTGGACCACATGCGGATCTGATCGGCCGTCGCCAGACCGATCCGCAGCTCGTCGAAATAGTTGACGTCAAGCACGTCTAACCCTCCATGTCCGCGCTGGACGGCTCGCGCCTGGACAGGTCGATCCCGAGTTCCTCGGCGGCCCGGAACACGTCCTCGTCCGTCTCGCGCATCTCGATCTCCTTGCCTTCCGCCGAGAGCACCTCGACGTTCAGGCAGAGAGACTGCATCTCCTTGATGAGCACCTTGAAAGACTCGGGGATTCCCGGCTCCGGGATGTTCTCGCCCTTGACGATGGCCTCGTAAACCTTTACGCGGCCCAGCACGTCGTCGGACTTGATCGTGAGCAGCTCCTGCAGCGCGTACGCGGCGCCGTAAGCCTCGAGGGCCCAGACCTCCATCTCACCGAAGCGCTGGCCGCCGAACTGCGCCTTCCCGCCGAGCGGCTGCTGGGTGATCATCGAGTAGGGGCCCGTGGAGCGCGCGTGGATCTTGTCGTCCACGAGGTGGGCGAGCTTCAAGATGTAGATGTAGCCCACGGTCACCGGCACCTCGAACGGCTCGCCGGAGCGCCCGTCGAACAGCCGGGCCTTGCCGTCCTTGCCGACGAGGCGGACTCCGTCGTGGTTCGGGTTCGCCAGCCCGAGCAGCTCCTCGATCTGATGGTCGCGCGCCCCGTCGAAGACGGGAGTCGCCAGGTGGATCGGGCCCGTCCGGCGCACGGCGTCGGCCGGCCACCCTTGGGCGGCCATCCACGGGACCGCGGTCTCGAAGGTCCAGCCCTGGTGAGCCACCCATCCGAGGTGGGTCTCGAGGATCTGGCCGAGGTTCATCCGGCTCGGGACCCCGAGCGGGTTGAGGATGACGTCCACCGGCGTGCCGTCCTCAAGGAACGGCATGTCCTCGATCGGCAGGGTCTTCGCGATGACCCCCTTGTTGCCGTGCCGGCCGGCGAGCTTGTCACCCTCCGAGATCTTGCGCTTCTGGGCGATGTGCACCCGGACCAGCTCGTTGACGCCGGGAGCCAGTTCGTCCCCCTGCTCGCGCGAGAACTTGCGGACCCCGATCACGGTTCCGCTCTCGCCGTGCGGCACCTTGAGGGAGGTGTCGCGGACCTCGCGCGCCTTCTCCCCGAAGATCGCACGGAGCAGGCGCTCCTCCGGGGTCAGCTCGGTCTCGCCCTTCGGGGTCACCTTCCCGACGAGCACGTCCCCGGGGTTCACCTCCGCGCCGATCCGCACGATGCCGTCCTCGTCGAGATCCTTCAGCACCTCGTCGGCGACGTTGGGGATGTCGCGCGTGATCTCCTCGGCCCCGAGCTTGGTGTCGCGCGCGTCCTGCTCATGCTCCTCGATGTGGATCGAGGTGAGGAGGTCCTCGCGAACGATCCGCTCGCTGATGATGATGGCGTCCTCGTAGTTGTGTCCCTCCCAGGGCATGAACGCGACCAGGAGGTTCCGGCCGAGCGCCAGCTCGCCCTGGTCGGTCGACGGCCCGTCGGCGAGCACCTCGGCCTTGCGGACCTTCTGCCCCTCGGAAACCACCGGCTTCTGGTTCATGCAGGTGTTCTGGTTCGAGCGCCGGAACTTCGCCAGCCGGTAGGTCCGGCGGGCCCCGTCGTCGCCTCGGACGACGATGCGGCCCGCGTCGACCTCCTCGACGACCCCCGGCCGCTCGGCCAGCACGACGTCCCCGGCATCCACGGCCGAGCGGAACTCGACCCCGGTGCCGATGAGCGGGGCGTCGGTCCTGACCAGGGGCACCGCCTGACGCTGCATGTTGGAGCCCATCAGCGCGCGGTTCGCGTCGTCGTGCTCGAGGAACGGGATGAGAGAGGTCGCCACCGACACGATCTGGTGCGGGGCAACGTCCATGTAGTCGACCTCGCCCGGCGGGACCGAGATGACCTCCCCGCCGCGCTTGCGGCAGAGCACCGAGTCCTCGGTGATCCGTCCGTTCGCGGCGAGCGGGGTGTTCGCCTGGGCGATGACGAAGCGGTCCTCCTCGTCGGCCGTGAGATAGTCGACGCGGTCGGTGGCCCTTCCGTTCTCGACCTTGCAGTACGGGGTCTCGACGAACCCGAACTCGTTGATGCGCGCGAACGAGGAGAGCGAGCCGATGAGGCCGATGTTCGGGCCCTCCGGGGTCTCGATCGGGCACATCCTGCCGTAGTGAGACGGGTGGACGTCGCGAACCTCGAAGCCGGCGCGCTCGCGGGAGAGGCCCCCGGGGCCGAGAGCCGACAGGCGCCGCTTGTGCGTGAGCCCCGCGAGCGGGTTGGTCTGGTCCATGAACTGGGAGAGCTGGCTCGTCCCGAAGAACTCCTTGATGGACGCCACGACCGGCCGGATGTTGATCAAGGTCTGCGGCGTGATCGCCTCCACGTCTTGGGTCGTCATGCGCTCCCGGACCACCCGCTCCATCCGGGAGAGGCCGATCCGAACCTGGTTTTGGATCAGCTCGCCGACCGAGCGCAGGCGCCGGTTGCCGAAGTGGTCGATGTCGTCCTCGGCGAAGCCCTCAACGCCGGCGTGCAGGCTGACCAGGTAGCGCACCGTGGCGACGACGTCCTCCTTCGTGAGGACCGTCGTTCGGGAATCCACCTGCAGCCCGAGCTTCTTGTTGATCTTGTAGCGGCCGACCCGCGCGAGGTCGTAGCGCTTGGGACCGAAGAAGAGGCCCTCGAGGAGCCCGCGCGCGCTCTCGAGCGTCGGGGGCTCGCCGGGGCGGAGCTTCCGGTAGATGTCGATCAGCGCGTCGTCGCCGGTGACGATGTGATCCTTCTCGAGGGTGAGGCGGATGGACTCCGCGCCCTCGAACAGGTCCAGGATCTGGTCCTCCGCGAAGCCGAGCGCCCGTAGCAGCACGGTCACGTTCTGACGGCGCTTCCGGTCGATCCGGACCCCCACGATGTCCCGCTTGTCGACGTCGAACTCGAGCCAGGCGCCCCGCGAGGGGATTACCTTGCAACTGAACAGCTCCTTGTCGGTGGTCTTGTCGAACTCTCTGCTGAAGTAGACCCCGGGGGACCGGACGAGCTGCGATACGACGACGCGCTCGGTCCCGTTGATCACGAAGGTTCCCTTATCCGTCATCAGAGGGAAATCGCCCATGAAGACCGTCTGGGCCTTGATCTCGCCCGTCGCGGTGTTGACGAACTCCGCCTGAACGAACAGTGGAGCGGAGTAGGTCATGTCCTTGTCGCGGCATTCATCCACGTTGTACTTGGGAGTCTCGAAGCGATGGCTGCGCAGGTAGAGCTTCATGACCCCCTGATAGTCCTCGATGGGGGAGATCTCCTTCAGCGTTTCGCCGATTCCGTCCTTCAGGAGCCAGTCGAAGGAATCGCGCTGGATGGCGATGAGGTCCGGCAGCGGCAGGACCTCCTTGATGGTCGAGAACGACAGGCGCTCACGGATCGAGACGGGCAATGGCACTCCCTCCCCTGCGACAAGGACGTCTCAGCGCACGGCCCTCGGCGGCGCGCAGGACTGCTGAAAAAGCGAAACGAAGAAGAGCGACCTCAACCTACGGGGCGTCTCAGGGAATCGCACGACAAACCGGCAGGGTAGCAAAGGCGCCACCCCGCCGTCAACGCACGGCGAACCTGCCCGGTGTCCGGGCGCGTACCCAACCGCGGCCAGGGTAGACCTGGTCCGCGGCGGCGTCAAGGGTTCGGCGCGCGGCCGCGAGGTCCGGGCGCCGATGGCGATCCGCCACGACGGCGCCCCGTCTACTTGATCTCGACGCTTGCGCCGGCGGCCTCGAGCTGGGCCTTGATCTTGTCGGCCTCTTCCTTGGTCACCCTCTCGCGCACGGCGTTCGGGGCGCCCTCCACCAGGTCCTTCGCCTCCTTCAGACCGAGGCTGGTGACCGCGCGCACCTCCTTGATGACCTGGATCTTCTTGTCGCCGGCCGCGAGGAGAACGACGTCGAACTCGGTCTTCTCCTCGACTTCCTCGACCGCGGCGGCCCCGGGGCCCGCGGCGGCGATCGCCACCGGGGCGGCGGCCGTGACGCCGAACTTCTCCTCGAACTTCTTCACGAAATCGGACAGCTCGAGCAGGTTCCACTCGGCGACCGCGTCGAGCACCTCATCGGCGGTGAGCTTGGCCATAGTCTCCTCCATTCGTCCGGGGGCCATCGCGCGCGGCCTCCCGGGCCTCGTCCTAGCCGGTGGCGCCCTCGGGCGCCGCCCCTTCCTTCTCCAATTGGTCCCTGAGCTGCGCCAGCACCGAGCCGAGCTGCCGCAGCGGCGCCGCGAAGAGCCCGACGAGCTGCTGCGCCGGGGCGATCATCATCCCCGCCACCTTCGCGAGCAGCACCTCGCGCGGCTCGATCGTGGCAAGAGCCTTGGCGCTCTCCGGCGAAAGAGCCCTTCCCTCGAGGACCCCGCCCTTCACCACGAGCGCCGGAACGCGCTTGGCGAACTCGGCGAGGTGCTTCGCCGCGGCGACCGGGTCGCCGTCCGCGAACACCAGGGCCGTCGGGCCTTCGAGCGCCGAAGCGATATCGGCGAGTCCGGCCTCCTTTGCCGCGATGCAGGCAAGCGTGTTCTTCACGACCTTGTAGTCCGCCGAGACCTTCCGAAGACCGGCTCGGAGTTCGGCGAGATCCTTCACGGTGAGCCCGCGGTACTCGGTCAGAAGCACTGCCGCCGAAGAACCGAAGCGGTCCTTGATCTTCCGGACGGCATCGACCTTCTCCGGCCGGGGCTCCCCCTTGACCCGGGGCCCGCCGATCTTCTTCTTGGCCTGCGGTGCCTTCGACCTGGCCACGTCCGACCTCCAACGACGTCGAGCGAAACGAAAAAAACGGCCGCCGGACAGGCGGCCGCTCGCGCGCCTCGGGAGGATCCCCTCGGGGGTTTGGGCCGCTTCGCGGCACCTCCTGTCTACGGCAGAGCGGAAGGATACGGACCCGCCGGCGTTTCGTCAA
Source organism: Acidobacteriota bacterium (assembly GCA_016208485.1). Lineage (GTDB taxonomy): Bacteria > Actinomycetota > AC-67 > AC-67 > AC-67 > JACQXY01. The sequence continues at coordinate 14,271 of JACQXY010000038.1, forward strand.
CCGGTCAGGCAGTCTCCGGGTCGATCACTGCCCGGCGAGTCGGTAGCATTATCGTCGCGCTGATGGTCTGGAGGCCGAGCCTGTAGGCGCTACTCCGCCGCGTGCTCTCGGGCCTTGGCGGGATCCACCTTGATCCCGGGGCCCATCGTGGAGGAGACCGTGATCCCCTTCATGTACTTGCCCTTCGCGGCAGCCGGCTTGTTGCGGACGATCTCGTCCACCACGGCCTGGAAGTTCTCGAGGAGAGCCTGCTCGGCAAAGGACGCCTTCCCGATCGAGACGTGTACGTTCGCGCCCTTGTCGACCCGGTACTCGAGCTTGCCGGCCTTGATCTCGCGCACGGCCTTGCCGACCTCGGGGGTCACGGTGCCGGTCTTCGGGTTCGGCATCAAGCCGCGCGGCCCGAGGATCCGCCCGAGCTTGCCCACCACCGGCATCAGATCGGGGGTCGCGACGGCAGCGTCGAAGTCGAGGAAGTTCTCCTTCTGGATGCGCTCGGCGAGGTCCTGGGCGCCGACGATGTCGGCGCCGGCCGCGCGCGCCTCCTCGGCGGCCTCGCCGGCCGCGAACACCGCCACCCGGACCTTCTTGCCGGTCCCGTGCGGGAGCGACACGGTCCCCCGGACCATCTGGTCGGCCTTGCGCGGGTCGACCCCGAGGCGCACGGCGAGGTCGATCGACTCGTCGAACTTCGCCTTCGCGGCCTGCTTGGCGAGCGCGACCGCCTCGGAGGGCGGGTAGAGCCTCGCCCGGTCGATCAGCCCGGCGGCCTCGCGGGAGCGCTTTCCGATCTTCGTTGCCATCACGTCCTCCTGTGGTCTGCGACGGACGAGCCGTCTCCCACGCGCAGCGGGTTACTCGACGACCGTGACCCCCATCGAGCGCGCGGTGCCCTCGATGATGCTCATCGCGGCCTCGACGTCGCCCGCGTTCAGGTCGGGCATCTTGATCTCGGCGATCTCGCGCACCTGGGCGCGGCGGATCGTGCCGACCTTGTTGCGGTTCGGCTCCCCGGAGCCCTTCTCGAGGCCGGCCTTCTGCTTGATCAGAACGCTCGCCGGCGGGGTCTTCAGGACCAAGGAGAACGAGCGATCCTCGTAGATCGTGACCTCGACCGGGATGATCGTTCCGGTTTGGTGCTGGGTCGCGGCGTTGTACTGCTTGCAGAAATCCATGATGTTGACGCCGTGCGGGCCGAGCGCCGTGCCGACCGGCGGCGCCGGCGTCGCCTGACCGGCGGGGATTTGGAGCTTGACGACCGATGCGACCTTCTTCTTCTTCCTCGGGGCTGCCATCGCGAACTCCTCTACACCTTCTGAACCTGATCGAACCCCAACTCGACCGGCGTCTCCCGGCCGAAGATGTTCACGAGGACCTTGAGCTTGGACCGGTCCACGTCGATCTCGCCGATCACGCCCTGGAAGTTCGCGAACGGCCCGGTCGTCACGCGCACGATGTCGGACACTTGGAACTCGAGACGGGGGCGCGCGCGCTCGACCGGCTTGCGCGCGAGGATCCGGTCGACCTCCTTCTCGGTGAGGGGGACCGGTCGGGCCGTGGACCCGACGAACCCCGTCACGCCAGGGGTGTTGCGCACCACGTACCAGGATTCGTCGTCGAGGTGGGTGCGTACGAGCAGGTAGCCGGGGAAGAGCTTGCGCTTGACCACCTGCTTCTTGCCGCTCTTGACCTCGACGACCTCCTCGGTCGGGATGACGACCTCGAAGATCTTCTCCTCCATGTTCATCGAGAGGATCCGGGTCTCGAGGTTCGTCTTCACCTTGTTCTCGTACCCGGACTGCGTGTGAACGAAGTACCACTCGCCGGGGATCGCCGGCTCCGCCTCTTCCGCAGCCTCTTCGCCTTCGGGAGCCGGCCCTTCTGGAGCGGGCTCGCTCGGGAGCTCGGACGCGGGCTCGGCGGGCTCGGCCTCCGGTTCGGGCGGTGGCAGCTCGGCCTCCGGTTCGGGCGGTGGCAGCTCGGCCTCCGGTTCGGGCGGTGGCAGCTCGGCCTCCGGTTCGGGCGGTGGCAGCTCGGCCTCCGGCTCGGCGGCCGGGAGGAGGGCGGGGATATCGATGGCGGGTTCCTGCAAGGAGTTGTCGGTCTCAAGATCCATGAGAGAGGCCTACCTACCGTATAGCCGGAAGATGCTCTTGCCGAACGCGAAATCGAACCCGAAAACGACCAGCGTGATGAAGGTCACCGAGACGAGCACGACCACCGTGTAGGTGAGCACCTCGCCACGAGAGGGCCATGCCACCTTCCTCAGCTCGTTCCTGGCTTCCTTCACGAACGCCACCGTCCGGCGCCGGAAGGGCTCACGCGCCTCCCTGGTGCCTCCCCCTCCGCCTCCGCGCGCGGCAGGCTGCCGGCGCGCCTGCTGCCGGTCCTGTGCCGCCTGTTGCTTGGCGAGCAGCCTCTTGGTCGCTCGGTTCACCATGATGCCTCTCCTAGGAGGGTGCTGAAAAAGCCCGACTAGTCGTCGGGTGGACGCGCATCACCGCAGGTCGGGCAGTTCCAGTGATCCGAAGTTGGTCGCAGACACTCATTTTTACAGCACCCTCCTGGCCGGGGGGCTACCGCCCGTGAGGGGGATCCCTCGGCCGACTCTGGTCATACAAGAGCCGCGGCGACGCCGCGGCCGCTGCAGGGCCGGAGGGACTCGAACCCCCAACCCCCGGTTTTGGAGACCGGTGCTCCGCCAGTTGAGCTACGGCCCTCCGCGGTCGGGGATTCCCCCCGCCCGACAGGCACCTAGTATACGGTCACGCTCTCTGGGGTGTAAAGCGAGACATGCGCCCGTGACCTGCGGGAACGAGCTACGCCGGCTGGCGGACGGCCGCCGAGCGGCCTCGAGCCCCTCTCAGCGCCTTCCAGAACGCGTAGGCGGTCCCGGCCGCGATCAGCGCCGCCCCGGCCGCCGAGACGATCGCCTCGCGGTTCTCATGGAGGATCCTGAGGAGGTCCTGAGCGAGAGCCGGAGGGACGGGGAGCATCCGGGCTCGATCGCGGCGCCGGGTTCCCTCGAGGACGGAATCGAGCAGGAACGGCGGCGGCTCCACCTCGACGGCCCCGATCCGGGAGAGGGCGGCCCGGACCCGCTCGTGGCGCGCGGCAAGATCCCGGCAGCCCTCGCAGGAGGCGACATGCTCGAGCAGCATCGCCCTCTTCCGGCCTTCGATCTCATCCCCGGCCAGCCCGGCGAGGTATGGAGCCACCGAATCGCATCTCATGGGGAACCTCCGACGCGCTTGCGCTTGCGCCGACCGAGGGGGACGACCTCGGAGCGCTCCAGGTCGTCGGCGAGGCGAGTCCGCGCGCGGAAGAGCCTCACTTTCACCGCGCCCTCGGTTATCCCCATCTGCCTGCCGATCTCCTCGCAGCTCCAGCCGTACATCTCCTTCAGGACGACCACCGCCCGCTGGCCGCCCGGCAGGCGCGCGAGCGCCTCCCGCACCAGCCGCGCGTCGAGTGCCGCCTCGCCGTCCTCCACCGCGTCCGGCGCCTCGTGTGCCTCCGGGTCCAGACTGCCCGGCGCCGACGGATTCTGCCGGACCCAGCTCAAAGCCGCGTTCGTCGCCACGCGGTGGATCCAGGTCCCGAGGTTGGCGTCTCCACGGAACCGGCGGAGGCCCCGCCAGACTCGGATGTACACCTCCTGGGTCACGTCGACGGCGTCGTCGTGATTCCCGAGAATCCGAAACACGAGGCAGTAGACGGACCGGTGCGTCTGGCGCACGAGCGCCTCGAACGCGGCCGGATCCCCCAGCCTGGCCGCCTCGGCCAGATCCCGAGAGACCTGCACGAAACCTCCAGCACCTTCGACGCGCCGCGCAGGGCACGGGTTACACGCCCGCCCGGCCGGTCGCGCGCCGCTCAGGCCAGCTCGACCTCGGCTTCGGCGGCCGCCACCTTAGTCCCCTCCGGGGTACCTGCGGCCAGCTCGAGCACCACGCGCCGGCCGGCGGCTTTCCCGGTAACTCTCCCGGTGACGGTCACGGTGTTTCCGGCTTCCTTGGGAACCACGACCATCGAGGTGAAGCGCGTCCGGAACCGCTTCACGGCGCCTGGGTCGCCGCACCAGTCGGTGACGAACTGGCCGACTCTCGCCATCGTGTGCATGCCGTGAGCGATCACGTCGGGGAGCCCGACCGACTTGGCGAAGGACTCGTCCTGGTGGATCGGGTTTCCGTCGCCGGAGGCTCCGGCGTAGCGAATGAGGTCGTCGCGAGTCACCTGGTAGGACCAGGGCTTCAGGTCCTCGCCTTCGGACACGTCGTCGTAGCGAACGCGAGCGGTCATGTCATCCCTCCTGGGGCGCGGTCCCGCGGGACACGATGGTCGAACGGGCCACCGCGACCTTCTCGCCGGCCGCGGTCTCGATCGAGGCCTCGGTGATCAGCAGCTCGTTGCGGCCCTTCGCCGTGATGGCGGCGATCCGCGGCCGGCCGAGGAGCGAGTCTCCCGCCCGAACCGGCCGGAGGAACTCGAACTCCTGCTCGCCGTGCACGACGAGCGCGTAGTTGAGGCCGAGATCGGGGTCGAGCACGATCTGCGGCGCGTAGAGGAAGCTGAGCTTCGTGAGGTACGTCGGCGGCGCGATGATCGCGCCGTACCCGGCCGCCTTCGCGGCATCCTCGTCCCGGAAGACGGGGTTCGGGTCGCCCGTGGCGGCGGCGAACTGCCGGATGGAGTCCTCCGTCACCTCGAACGGCTCGCACGCGGCGTACTCCTTGCCTTCGAGAGCCTTGTTGAGCGCCATCTTCCCTCCCTTTTCGAGGCAGGGGCCCGCCGCGGCGGCGAAAAGCCCCGGCCCGCTTCGCCCGTGACGGCGCCCGCTACGAGCCGAGCTGCGCGCCGGTGACCGGGATGACCACGCCGGAGATGTAGTCGGCCTCGCTCGAGCACAGGAACAGGTGCGCGTTCGCGATGTCCTCGGGGCGCCCCGGGCGGCCGAGGGCGATCGTCATGAGCGCCATGTTCCGGAGCGCGTCCGGGATCCCGAGGTCGGTGCCCTCCTTCTTCGCCGCCGTGAGCCGGGTCTCGACGAATCCGGGCGCGACGGCGTTGACGTTGATGCGGAAGGCCCCCAGCTCGCGCGCGAGGGTCTTCGTGAGGGAGATGATCGCCCCCTTCGCCGCCGTGTAGTTCGCCTGGCCGGGGTTGCCGGTGATCCCGACGACCGACGAGGTGAAGGTGATCTTGCGGTGGTAGGCCGGCTCGCCGCGCTCGGCGATCTCCTTCTTCGCCACCTCGCGCAGGAACGGCATCGCCGCGTGAGTCATGTTGTAGGCGGTGTACAGGTTGATCTTGATCCCGGCGTCCCAAATCTCCGGGGTCATGTTGTGGAAGGTCTTGTCGCGCGTGATTCCGGCGTTGTTCACCAGGATGTCGAGCCGCCCGAACGCCGAAACGGCGGACTCGATCACACCCTTCGCGCCGGCGAACTCCGTGATGTCGGCGGCCGCGACGACGGCGCGTCCGCCGTTCTTCTTGATCTCCTCGACGACGTCGGCGGCCGGATCGGGGTCGATGTCGTTCACGACGACGGTGGCCCCTTCCTCGGCAAAGCGGAGCGCCGTCGCGCGTCCGATCCCGCGCCCGGCGCCGGTGACGACTGCGACCCGATCATCCAAGCGGCCCATGGATTGCCTCCTCCTTCAAGCACGGGCGAGCGCGCACGGCTCGCGCCATGAACGCTATCCACGCTCGCGAGCAAGGGTCAACTTGGTCGCCGGCGGCGTTTCGGAGTCAAGCCCCGAAAGAGCGGCCGCGGCCCGGGGCCGGCCGGCGGGGCTCAGCGGGTTTCTTTGTGGGCCGTGTGCCGCCCGCAGGAAGGGCAGAACTTCTTCAAGGTGATGCGATCGCGATCGTTCACCTTGCTCTTCGTGGTGGTGTAGTTCCGCCGCTTGCAGTCCTCGCAGGCGATGGTGATGATCGGTCGGTTGTCGCTCTTAGCCACGGCTTCTCCCTACTCCGACCGGCGAGCGCGTCGCTGCTTCCGCCCCCCGGGCTCCGTCCATCTGGTCACTTGAGGATCCCCGTCACCCGCCCGGCCCCGACGGTCCGGCCTCCCTCGCGAATCGCGAAGCGGAGGCCCTCCTCCATCGCGATCGGGGCGATGAGGTCCACGGTCATGGTGGTGTTGTCGCCGGGCATCACCATCTCGACGCCGTCGGCGAGCTTG
>JACQXY010000065.1 GCA_016208485.1 Acidobacteriota bacterium
TCCGATGGGCGTCTGCTGGGCCATCCCGGCCGTCTGCCCCATGATCGGCTTCGGCGGGCAGGAGCGGCCCTCCCTTACTCCGGTCGGACCCTGCCGCGACGTCTGCCGCGCGATCCAGGCCGGAACGCCCCACTTCTACGATTCCACCTGCCCCGTCTGATTTTCCGCACCGCCTGCGGCTCGACCTGGGATTCGGAGTAGGCGCGTCGCGCCGGTCGGGCCGGGGCCGTAGCGGCGCGGCGTAGCCGCGCGCGGCCGAGAGGCCGCGACGCGGCAAGCCCGCCGGCAGCGAGCGGGTCGAGGGGCTGCAGACCGTAGGCGGATGTAGGTTCCGGTTTCTTGGTCGTGGGCGGTCGAGGTTGCATGGTCCTGGTCCATGGCGGGTGGGACGAGGGACGGGGATGGGTTGCGGGCGCGGTTGGCGGAAGTGGCCGGCTGGGGCACGGCGACGCGGGACGACGGGAAGGTGGCCGAGGAGTTGTATCGGACGCGGTCCGTCGACTCCGTGTACGGCCTGAACGAGGCGGCGTTCTTCGACGAGTTCTTCGCCTACCTGCGAGAGATCGGGGTGTGGCCGCTGCTGGAGCAACTGGATCCCGGACAGCGTACGGGCGAGAGCTACCCCTTCATCAAGTTTGCCCTGTTCACGTTGATGCGCGGTGCGTGGGCGGGGTGGAGAGCATGCTGGCGACGCACGACGTGCTGCTGACGGACGAGGCGTTGATGGGCGTGTTGGGCTTCAACGCCGTGCAGGTGCAACAAGGGTGCACGGCGCGGGGCCTGGACCGGCGCACGACGCCGATGGAGATCCGTGGACCGTTCTCCTTCGAGACGGTGGCGGACAATATCGTGAGGAGCGGTCCGCAGAAGTTGGCCGCGATGTTCAACGGCGCCATCCGCGCTCTGGCCAAGCAGGGCATCTTCGCCAAGAAGCTGGACGTGGTGCTGGATTGCACGGACGACGAGGCGACACCGACCTACCGGACCGACGACGGTCGGGAA
>JACQXY010000059.1 GCA_016208485.1 Acidobacteriota bacterium
ACATCTCGCACTCGCCCGGCTACGCCTACACCGAGTTCCTGATCACCGATCGAGCGTGGCCCGCGGCCTACCGGGACGCGAAGAGCCACGACGTGTTCCTTCTCGATCCGGACACGGCGGGGTTCCAGTTCTGGCGCTGGAGCGCGGGCACCCAGGCGGCGCTCTACGACGACCAGGCCGGGATGGGAGCGCTCATCGCGGGCCGGGTCCTCACCTACGCGGAGCCGCGGTTCGCCCTCGCGCTCGAGATCGAGGAGGCGCGGGCGCAGGGGCTGCTCGCCGCCATCTGGCCGCCGAGGACCACCGGGTTCGCGGGGGATCGGCTGTAGCCCGAACGCTCAGGGGGCGGCGGGCCGGAGCGCACCGAGCGCGGCGCATCAGGCGGGTCGAGCCGCGCCCCGTGCCTTGCTCGGGCCGAGCAGATCCTCGATCTCGTCGGCGAGGCGGAGGCAGAATTCGGGAGTGAACCCGTCTTCGGCGTGCCCGAAGTCGGGGAGGAGCACGAGCCGCTTCGGGTCGCCGGCGCGCGCGTAGAGCATCTCGGCCTCCGACGGCGGGAAGAAGCGATCGTCGGTCCCGTGCACGAGGAGCAGCGGGGTCGGGGCGATCTGTCCCACGAGGTCGGCCGGGGGCTCGGCGCCCGCCATCTCGCCGAAGTCGAGCGTGATCCTGGTGCCGAGCACACGCTCGGCGAGCCGGCGGCCGAGCGGGCTCACGAACAGCCATTTCGCGCGGCGCACCGCGGTGCTCTCGGCGAGGTGCGGCACGGCCGGCGCGGAGATCGCGACGACGGCGTCCGAGCCGTGGAAGCGCGCCGCCTCCTGGATCACCGCGATGCCTCCGAGCGACCAGCCGACCGTCACGACCCGGTCGAAGCCGCGCGCGCGGGCGTGCCGCGCGACCGCGCGCACGTCGAGCGCCTCCGAGCCGCCGCCGGCGCACGAGCCGCCCGACTGCCCGTGGCCCCGCAAGTCGAACGCGAGCACGGCGAACCGCCGCGACAGCGTCTCGGCGAGCAGGCGGCCCCGTTCCTTCTGGCGAAAGCCGAGGAACCCGTGCACGAGCACGATCGCGGTCCCCTCGCGCCGCTCGCCGAGGAGCGTGCCGGCGAGGCGCACGCCGTCGTCGGTGTCGCACCAGAAGTGAGTGTGCGGCGCGAGGAAGAGGTCGCGCGTGCCGCGCACGCGCTGGCCGATCTGGCGCGCGCGCCAGCGCAGCGCGAGACGCTGGTGGCGGTCGCGGCGGGGAGTCCAGGTCGCTGGGCGCATATGAGCTTGTTCCTTCGTGCGGCATCTGCTACTTTGCCTGGCGGCGCCGGTTGCTGCAACCGGCGCGACCTCAGGCAACGGCGCCGCCGGCCTGAGGTTTCGTCGTTTCTGGCCATCGGCGGGGGATGCGTGGCAGACATCTTGATCCTTTCGGACCGGGGGGAGGACCTCGGGATTCTCGTCGCGGGCATCGAGAGCGGCGGGCACCTGGTGGCGATCGTCCCGATCGGAGACGCCCTCGCCCACCGGCCGCTCCCGGACGTGGCGATCGTGGATGCGGCAAAGGATCTCGCGCGCGGGCGTGACGCATGCCGGGCCATTCGAGACGTCGCCGGGCGCCTCACGCTCCTCGCGGTGGTGGCCGCAGATCACGTCGAGGCGATCGCCCCCGACTGGGGGATCGACTCGTTCATCGTCGATGGGGCGCCGGCCGACGAGGCGCTCGCGAGGATCCGCCTCGCGCTCGGCTCGCAGGCCGGGAGCGAGACGGCCATCCGCGTCGGCGATCTCGCGATCGACCCCGAGACCTATCAGGTGCGCCTGCGCGGCCGGCCCCTCGATCTCACCTACAAGGAGTTCCAGCTTCTCGCGTTCATCGCCCAGCGACCCGGACGGGTCTTCTCCCGGAACCAGCTCCTGCAGGAAGTGTGGGGATACGACTTCTTCGGGGGCACCCGGACCGTGGACGTCCACGTGCGGCGGCTCCGCGCGAAGCTCGGGGCGGAGCACGAGGCTATGATCGCGACCGTGCGCAACGTCGGCTACAAGCTGGAGACGCCGGCCCGGGGAGTTCCGGGGGGCAGAGACGGCCCCCGCACCGGGGGCGCCGGATCCGGCTGGCCGTCGAGCCCCCCGATCGAAAGAGGGGCCGAAAGAGGGACGGGAGGGGGGCGCGCGTGACCGATCGCGATGTGGACTACGTGCTGCGCACCGTCGAGGAGCGCGACATCCGCTTCGTGCGGCTCTGGTTCACCGACGTGCTCGGGTTCCTGAAGTCCTTCGCCATCACTCCGGCCGAGCTGGAGACCGCCTTCGAGGAGGGAATGGGCTTCGACGGCTCGGCGATCGAGGGGTTCGCGCGCGTCCAGGAGTCCGACATGATAGCGCGCCCCGACCCCTCGACGTTCCAGATCCTCCCCTGGCGCCCCGAGCAGCAGGGCGTGGCGCGGATGTTCTGCGACATCTTCACCCCCGCCGGCGACCCGTTCGACGGCGATCCCCGCTTCGTGCTCCGCCGCACGCTCGGGCGCGCGAAGGACATGGGCTACACGTTCTACGTCGGCCCGGAACTCGAGTACTTCTACTTCCGGGATTCGAAGGGAACCGAACCGCTGGACCAGGGCGGCTACTTCGACCTCACTCCGCTCGACGTCTCGAGCGACCTGCGCAAGCGGACCGTGCTGTACCTCGAGTCCATGGGCATCCCCGTCGAGAGCGTCCATCACGAGGTGGCCCCGTCGCAGCACGAGATCGTGCTCCGGGACACCGATGCGCTCACGATGGCCGACAGCATCATGACCGCGCGCCTCGCGGTGAAGGAGGTCGCGCAGGAGTCCGGCGTGTACGCGACCTTCATGCCGAAGCCGATCCAGGGCGCCTGGGGATCGGGGATGCACACCCACATGGCGCTCTACGAGGGCGAGCGCAACGCCTTCTTCGACCCCGAGGGTCCGTCATCTCTCTCCAAGGTCGCGGGAGCGTTCATCGCCGGAGTGCTCCGCCACGCGCGCGAGACGACCGCGGTCTGCAACCAGACCGTCAACTCCTACAAGCGGCTGGTCCCCGGGTTCGAGGCGCCGGTCTACATCTGCTGGGGGCGCGAGAACCGCTCCGCGCTCCTGCGGGTCCCCGGCCACCGCGCGGGCGGCCCCCCGGACGTGCGGGTGGAGATCCGCTCCCCGGACCCGGCGTGCAACCCGTACCTCGCGCTTGCGGTGATCCTCGCCGCAGGGTTGCGCGGCATCGCGGACAACGAGGAGCTGCCTCTTGCCGCGGAGGACAACATCTACGAGATGACCGACGAGGAGCGCGCGGCGGCCGGGATCGAGTCGCTCCCGACCGATCTCTACGAGGCGATCACCGCCATGGAGGGCTCCTCGCTCGTGCGCGAGGCGCTCGGCGACCACGTCTTCGAGTTCTTCGCGCGCAACAAGCGCCGCGAGTGGGACGCCTTCAAGAGCTACGTCTCGCCGTTCGAGATCGAGCGCCTCCTGCCGATCCTGTAGGGCGCGCGCGCCCCCTCCGGCCGCCGCGAAGAACGGCCCCCTGTTGCCCTTGCCTTGTTGGACAGAATTCTGTACAATCCCTTCGTGGCGAAGACCATCCCCCTGAGCGAGGCGCGGGCGCGACTGAGCGACCTCCTCGACGATCTCGATAGCCGGCACGAGCATGTGGTGATCACGCGCAATGGGCGTCCCGTCGCCGTCCTGGTGCCGTCGGCCGAATACGACGCGATGGAAGAGACGCTCGAGATCCTCCGCGACGACCAGCTTCTCGAGGCTTTGAAGGAGAGCGAGCGGGACGTCAAGGCCGGCCGGCTCGTTTCCCTCCGCGACGTGCGACGCGAGCTCGGCCTTGCCTGAGCTGCTCCTCACGCGCAGGGCGCGCCGAGACCTTGGGGATCTCCCGCGACAAGTTCAGGAGGCGGTCGCGAGAACCCTGGTCCTTGTCGAGTCGGATCCGCAAACGGCCGGAAAGCCGCTGCGTGGGAGGCTGAAGGGCCTCTGGTCGTGCAGGGTCGGCAACTACCGGGTGCTGTACACGATCGAAGGCGCTCGCACCCGATCGCGCATCATCGTGCGAGCCATCCGCCATCGCGCAGTTGCGTATCGCGGCCGAACTCCGAGACGCCCCCGCTGACCTCGCTACGCCAGCCGCTCCACGATCATGGCCATGCCCTGGCCGCCGCCGACGCACATCGTCTCGAGCCCGACCCTCCCGTCGCGCTCGCGCAGGCCGTTCAACAGCGTCGTCATGATGCGCGCGCCGGTCATCCCGTAGGGGTGCCCGAGCGCGATCGCGCCGCCGTGCGGGTTGAGCTGCTCGCCGAAGGGGTCGATCTCGACCTCCGCGCACACGGCGAGGACCTGCGCGGCGAAGGCCTCGTTCATCTCGACGATGTCCACGCCGTCGATGCTCATCCCCGCCCTCGCGAGCACGGTGCCGATCGCCTCGATGGGACCGACGCCCATGATCTCCGGGTCGAGGCCGCTCACCGCGCTCGCCACGATGCGCGCGAGCGGAGTGATCCCCAGCTCCCGGGCGCGCTCATCGCTCACAACGACCACCGCGGCGGCGCCGTCGTTCAGCGGGCAGGAGTTCCCGGCGGTCACGACCCCGTCCGGCTTGAAGGCCGGCCCCAGCTTCCCGAGCCTCTCGAGGGAGGAGTCGGCGCGCGGGCCGTCGTCCTTCGCGACCACCGTCCCGTCGGGCTTGGTGTACGGCGCGATCTCGCGGTCGAAGAAACCGGACTGCTGCGCGGCGACCGCGCGCTCCTGCGAGCGCTGGGCGAAGCGGTCCATGTCCGCGCGCGCGACGCCGAAGCGCTCGGCGACGTTCTCCGCCGTCAGGCCCATCGGGATGTAGACGTTCGCGATCGCGCCGTCGCCGAAGAGGCGCGGGTTCAGCTCGGCCATGTCCTTCGGCATCCCCGGCACGCGGGTGATGGACTCGATCCCGGCGGCGACGAAAGCGGTCCCCTCGCCCTGGCGGATCGCGTGGAAGGCCATCCGGATCGTCTGGAGGCTCGATGCGCAGAAACGGTTCACCGTCGTGCCCGGCACCGTCATCGGAAGCCCGGCGAGCAGCGCCACGCGCCGGCCGAGGTTGATCCCCTGCTCCCCCTCGGGGAAGCCGCAACCGACCATCACGTCCTCGATCTCGGCCGCATCGAGACGGGGCACCTGCCGGAGGACTTCGCGAACGATGAAGCCTCCGAGATCGTCGGGGCGCACGTCTGCGAGCGATCCCTTGTTCGCGCGGCCGATCGGCGTGCGCGCGGCGGCGACGATGACTGCCTCGGGCATGTCTCCTCCTCGGGTCCGCGAGGATTCCAGACTACCCGGGGGGCGGGCTCGGCTGCGAAGCGGTCGCCGGCGCGAGGTACTCGGCGGCGGCCCAACCCGAGGTCTTCGTCGCCGGGTCGTACACGCGCAGCCACGCGCGCCCGCCGGCCTGCACGGTCTCGCCGCGCGAGCGCACGGTCGCGCCGGGGACGAGGCACCGGAGTACCCGGGCGCCGACCTTGGGCGCCGCGCGCAGGCGGAGACAGACTTGGGCACGCACCACGTACTCGGCGACCGCCGTGGCCGTCGGGCTCGGCGAAGGAGACGGGGAGGCCGGGCTCGGAGTCGGAGCGATCGGGCGCGGAGGAGCGTTTCGCGCGCGGGTCACGACGATCCAGGGAGTCGCGACGAGTCCCACGGCGAGTGCGGCGAGGATGGCCTTCTTGACCGCCGCCGGGGGGAAGCGCCGGCGCGGCGGAGGCGGCTCGGTCCCGTAGGCGCGCAGCCGCGCGAGGTCGATCCCCTCCTGCTCGTCGCTCACGCAACCATCTTGTCACGCCCCCGGCCCCCGGCGAGGCAGGCCGGTCGCCGATACACTCGGGTTCGGGCCCCCCTAGCTCAACGGGCAGAGCACCGGGCTTTTAACCCGGCGGACCGGGTTCGAGACCTGGGGGGGGCACTTCCCCGGCCCTTCCGCCTGAGCGCGCTGTGGAGCTAGCCTGCTCCCCCGATCCGACCCGGGGCAAACCACAATGTTCCTCCCCGAGCGGCATCAAGCGATGCGCCTCGGGTTCCGAGACTCCAGGGGGGCACAGTTCGCTCGCGGAGGATGGGAGGATCTCGATGGCTCGCTGCCCGATGTGCGGTTTCGACGTGCCGGTCGACCCCGACGGTCGATGCTTTCTGGGACACCGCGTCCACGAGGGCCCTCCTCCGGCCGAGTCCGCGCCGCCGCCCGCCGCTCTCCAGGAGCCGCCTCCCGGCATCGAGATCGCGGCGCGGCCGGGATACGAAGCCCTGGCGGCCCTCGCCGACCGGGTCGCGCCTCCCGAAGGTCCCGTGTTCACGTCGCGCAACCCCTACGAGGAGCTGACGGCGCTCGCCCCGGCCGGGATCGCGGCCGGCGCAACGCCGGAGACGGCCGCCACCTCCGAACTCGCGGCGGCGTCGAGCCCGCTGCTCGGCTTCGAGCCGCTGTTCGGCGTGGACGAGCTGTTCGACTCCGCGCCGGTAGTTGCGTCCGGCGCACCGGCGCTTCTCACCGACCGGCCCGCGGAGGCGCCGGCGCCGGTGGTCGCGCCGACGATGATGCGCGCAGTCGTCGCGGAGCCCGCCGCGCCGCCCGAAGTCGCGCCCGAGCCGCCCCCCGGCCCCTCCAGGGAGCTGTTCGTCGGCACACCGAAGCACCGCGGGCGGCGCGCGCTCGCGCTCGTCCTCGCGCTCCTGCTCATCGGCGGAGGCGCCGGATGGTGGTTCCTGTTCGGCCCGGCGAGGGGGACGGCGGAGGGCGCCGCCTACCGCCGGCTGTTCGTGGCGAACGAAGCTCACCGCTACTCGCTCGCGATGACCATGAAGGGGACGGTGGATGCGGGAGGCGCCGTGCAGCCCTTCGACGTGTCCATGGACATGCGCTTCGCCGAGCGCACCTTGAAGGTGGATCCGGCAGGGACCGCGACCGTCCGCTACGAAGTCCAGGGCGCGAGCATGTCGGCGAACGGGACGACGGTTCCGCTCCCATTCGAGCGCAACCTCTCGATCACCGCGACGGTCGCGCCCGACGGGAAGGTGCTCTCGGCCGCGGGATCCGCCGGGTTCGGATTCAGCGACCTCGGACCGGTGACCGACCTGTTCGGCCCGGAGTCCTTCGGACCGCTCCTCCCGAGCGATCGCGTTCGTCCAGGGGACACCTGGACGGTGACCGAGACCCAGCGGATCCCCTTCCTCGAGAGCCCGCTTCGCACGGTGACCCGGAACAAGCTGCTGCGGATTCGCACGGAGGGCGGGGAGCGGCTGGCCGTCATCCGGTCCCGGCAGAGCATGCCTCTGAACCTCCGGATGAAGATCGCCGATGTGATGAAGGCCGCGGCCACAATGAGCGGCCAGGCCGCGCCCGACCTGCAGGTCCCGCCCGACGCCGTCTTCGAGTACTCCGGGTCCTCCTCCATGGACCTGATCCAGACCATCGTGGCGGCGACGGGCCGCCCGACCGCGGTCACCGGATCGGGGGTCATGGACATGACGCTCAAGATGAAGGGCATCCCGGGCGTCGGCGCGTCCGCGCTCCGCATGCACTTCGACATCACGGTCGATCTCGCGGAGCTCGGGGCCTCCGGCGTGACGGCGTAGGTCCTCCGCGGGCTCCTTGCCGGGGACTCCGTCGGGGACGGATAATCCTGCCGCCGCGCGCGACCGCGGGGCCGCCGTGCGGCGCCGCGCGGCGCCGCGGAGGAGGGTCGATGGCCGACACACATCTCGTGATCGTCGAGCGTCACGGCGCGGTCGCCGTCGTCACCCTCAACCGGCCGGAGAAGCGCAACGCGCTGTCGATCGCGCTGCGACGCCGGCTCGCCTCCCAGCTCCGTTCCCTCGCGGGAGACCGGGCGGTGGCGGCCGTCGTCCTCACCGGCGCGCCTCCAGCCTTCTGCGCCGGCATGGACCGCACCGAGTTCGGCGGGGACCGCCCGCACCGCCGGGCGCTCCTCGACTCCTCCCGAGAGCTGTACGCCTCGCTCAACGAACTTCCGGTTCCGGCCATCGCCGCCGTGAACGGCCCGGCGCTCGGGGGCGGCTTCGCCCTCGCGGCCTGCTGCGACGTGCGCCTGGCGTCCCCGACGGCCACCTTCGGCCACCCGGAGGTCGCGCTGCGGATCCCGGCGTCCTACGGCGCCCTGCTACGGGTCCTTCCGGATCAAGCCGCGCGCGAGCTGGCCTACACCGGCAGGATCCTCCGTGCCGATGAGGCTCTCCGGCTCGGCATCGTGCGACAAGTGGCCGAGGAGGTCGTCGGGCACGCGCTCGCCCTCGCCGCGGAGATGGCCGCGCACGGGCGCGCGGTTGTGGAAGACACGAAGCGCCTGGTGATCGCGGCTGCGGCGTCCGGAGGCGCCGCGCGCGCGTGGGAAGCCGAGCTGGAGATGTTCCGGCGCGCGCTCTTCCCGGACGGCTGACGCTACAATCGCCGCGTACGGTCCCCATCGTCTAGCGGCCTAGGATTCCGCCCTTTCAAGGCGGCGACACGGGTTCGAATCCCGTTGGGGGCACTCGTACGTGTGTTCGGTTCAGATCGGCAGAGGACCGCCCCTCAACACATGAGCGCCATCGGTCCGACGCCCGATGTAAACTAACGATATGGACACCATCTCGATGAGCGAGGCGGCGCGCCGGCTGGGGGCGAATCTGCCGCGCGTTCAACGTGCCATCGTTCGGCTGGGCCTGGTGGTCAAACGCCACCCCGGCGGCCGGGTCCGCCTAACCGCGCGCCAGTTCGCACGGCTGCGCCGCGAGCTGGGGGTCGTGCCACCGGTTGATGGACTGAGCCGAGTCGAGACGCAGGTGCTTGCCGCTCTTGCACGGGCGCCTCGGGGGCTCGCCTCAGCGCGTGCGGTCGCCCGTCGCGCCGGCCTTTCGCCAACCGCTGCGTCGGTGGCCGTTCGCTCGCTGGCCGGACGCGGCCTCGTGCGGCAGGAACGCGAGTGGGTCGCCGCCGGGCGCGCCCGCGAGCTGCAATTCGTGCGTGCGAACCTCGCCGCGCCGGAGTGGGCCACTCTCGCACCACGCCTGGCCGCCGTGCGGTTGCCCATCGCCCGCGAGCCCCGGCGTCCCCGTCGCCTTCCCGCCCGACTTCGGCATCTGTTCTGGAACGCAGACCCAAACCGGCTCGACCTCCGTCGCCACGGTGGCTACGTCGCCGAGCGCCTCCTCTCGAGCCACGATCTCGACGGCATCGCGTGGGGATCTCGCGCTCTGGGCGCCCGCGACTGGGAGCAGGCTGCGCGAAATCGTGGTCTGTCCGCCGGGGAGAGGGCGCTCGCGCGCAACCTCGCTCGGGGCGCGCGCGGATGAGCCTGCCCGGCTGGCTGAAAGCGCTGCTCCCCGGCGAGACCGCGGTCGCCTGGGAGAGAATCGCGCCGCTCGTACCCACCGAGGCCTACCTCGGCGGCGGCACGGCGCTCGCGGTGCACCTTCGTCATCGCCCAAGCCGGGACCTCGACTTCTTCTTCCACGAGGCGACCGTCGATCTCGACCGAGTGGCCGAGCGGCTCCGAACACACGGCCGGTTCGCCGTCACCCAACGGACCCCGGGCACGCTCAGCGGACTCTTCGATGAGACGCGCATCCAGTTCTTGCGCGCCGGTCTCGAGAGACCCGAGCGCCGGCTCGAACCAACCTCGATTGTCGGCGCTTTGCGGGTCGCCGGTCTCGGCGATCTGCTCGCAATGAAGCTCAACGCAGTCGCCGGCCGCGCGCAACTTCGCGATTACTTCGACTTGATGACGATCGAGCGACGGGGAGGCCGCACGATCGAGGAGGGACTCGGCCTCTTCCTCGCCCGCTACCAACCCACCCACGAAGACAGCGCGATTACCCCGATCCTGCTCGCGCTCGGGCACTTCGACGATGTCGGCGACGACCCGTTCCTGCCGGTCGAGCGCGCTGCGATCGTCCGCTACTGGCAACGGCGTCAGCCGGAGATCGTCAAGGCCCTCGAGCGCTACGGCGTCACCCGACCCGTCCCCTGAGCAACTCCTCTCGAGCCCCCCGCCGAACGCATGCGAACCCCCCAGGAACGAAACAATTCCGCGAACACGGAATCCGTGCGGAGTTGACTACGGCTGTCGCGCATGTGCTACACTCTGCTCATGAGCGAGGTTGCCTCCAGGGAGCTGCGAAACAACACGCGAGCGATGCTTCGGCGCGTCGAGGCCGGCGAGACCGTCACCATAACGGTGAGTGGCCGCGCCGTTGCCGTGCTCCAGCCACTCGGGCGGAGGCCGTCTTGGCTCGCTCGCGAGGAGTTCATCCGCCGGGTCGCCGCGCACCAAGCAGACCCCGGGCTCGCTGAGGAGCTGGCGAGACTCGCGCCGGAGACGACCGACGATCTTCCGCTGCCGTGACTCGCGGGCTCGCCGACACAAGCATCTTCATCGCCCGCGAGTCGGGGCGGCCCTTGCAAACCGAGGCGCTCCCCGACGAGATCGGTGTCTCCGTCATCACGATCGGCGAGCTGCGCGCAGGGGTTCTCGCCGCAACCGACATCGAAACCCGGGACCGTCGCCTGGCGACGCTGACCCAGGCGCTCGCGCTTGAGCCGATCCCCATCGAGGCCGGCGTGGCCGAGTCATGGGCGAAGCTCCGGCTCCTGCTGCGCGACAGCGGGCAGCGCATGCCGGTGAACGACTCGTGGATCGCCGCAACGGCCATGACCGCTGGCATCCCGGTCATCACCCAAGACGAACACTACGTGCACGTGCGCGGCCTGAACGTCATCAAAGCCTAACCGCGTGCGGGTGACCTTCTCGAGCGCGGGCGTGCTCTTCAGGACGCTCTGGAGGCACGCCCGCGCTCGGCGGCGGCGAGGAGCCTCGGCCGGCTCTCCAGCGGGCCCCACGTCTCGATCGCCTCGACGAGCGCTTCCTGCGGGACCGCGTCCGCGACGGCGGAAGCGGCCATAGCGAAGGTCAGCTCGGTCCGGCGCACCCCGTCGAGGCGCAGCGGCACGGCTCCGGGCGGGCGCGGCTCGAGCGAGTGCTCGATCGTGATGCGGCCGGCCGCTCCGTGCAATGGACGGCTCTTCTCGAGGCCGTCGGCCGACGAGATCACCAGCCGGTCCGGAGCGCCCACCTGGAGGTCCTCGATCGGCTCGGGGGCAAGGATGATCTCGGCGAGCGAGAACCCCTTCATGACCGTCACCGGGATGACGCTCTTCTGCGCAGCGTAGAGACCCGAGAGAACGCCGGCCCTGGCCACGAGCGAGGCAGCCGTTCCGACCTTCATGCCCGCGCTGCCGGCGAGGACCACACCCAGGCGAGAGTCCAGCGGGGAACGGTACTTCGTGGGGACGGCCTCCAGCCGGGGAGCGTCGCCCCGGCGGCGCGGGAGCGAGGACGCGTACTCGGGAACCCCGTCCCGCAGGGTGATCCCGTACCCGGGCGTCGCGCGCGCCAGGTCCGCGAGCCCGGCCATCCGCAGGTCGTTCCGCTTCATGTAGTGCGCGGTGCAGATCCCCCACACGTCGAGCATCGCGAAGCCGTCGTGGGCGATCGCTCGGGCGATCACCTCCGGCAGGTCCGGGTCGGACGCGATCATCCGAGCGGTGAAGCCGGCTCCCGCTGCCTCGGCCAGCAGCCGGAGGTCGAAGGGCCGCTCGATGTTCCCCCCGGGGGTCGTCGCCGTGCGCGCCCCCGTGGGAGTCGTCACCGAGTGCTGCCCGCCGGTCATGCCGAAGTTGAAGTTGTTGAAGACGAGCACGCAGATCCCGACGTTGCGGCGCGCCGCGTTGATGAGGTGGGCGCCCCCGATCCCGCAGCCCCCGTCGCCGATCAGCACGATGACGCGCAGGTCCGGGCGCGCGAGCTTGATCCCGGTCGCGTAGGTGATCGATCGCCCGTGCAGGCCGTGGAAGGTGGACAGGTCGATGCGGGAATCCGCGATCCCCTGGCAACCGATGTCGCTCACGACGACCGCGTCGCGCGATCCGAGGCCGGCGATGTCCAGCCCGGCGTCGAGCGCGCGGAAGATCGCCTCGTGCGAGCATCCCGGACAGAAAGGGAGGTCCTCGAGCCGGATGAGGCTCACGCGGTCCTCCCGGCGATTGCGCGCGCCGCGGCGTGCCTCATGGCAACGCGGCCTCCAGGATCTCGCGCGCCTCGATCAGGGAGCCGTCGACCAGCGTGACGGACACGCGATCGATCTCCCCCGCGAGCGGCCAGATCTCTCGTGCGTACTGGCCGGGGTTCAGCTCCGGGACGACCACCCGCCGGACGCCCCGGAGGGCCCGCCGGATCGCCTCTTCGGGGACCGGGTAGAGCGTGTGGAGCACGAGGAGCGAGAGGCGGCGGCCCTCCGCGCGCGCGGCACGCACCGCGGCGCGCGCGGCGCGCGCCGGCGTCCCGTAGGCGACGACGAGGGCCTCCGCGCCCTCCTGGAGGTCCTCCCGGACGATCGCGAGCTCGCCGGCGCGCGACTCGATCTTCGCGACCAGGTGGCGGAGCTTCCGATCGGCCGCCTCCGGGTCGCTCGTGATGATCCCGCGCTCGTCGTGCATCGAGCCGGTGAGCCGCGTCGGTCGCTCCCCTCCGAAAGCAAGGAAGCCGGGGACGTCCTCGGGCGCCGAGAAAGAGTACGGAGGCCCTTCGCCGCGCGCGCGCGAGGCCACCGGCGGGGCGACGAACTCCTTCAGATCGACCGTGTCGTCGGTCAGCGCGAGGTCCTTGGAGCTGAGCAAGATGACCGGGGTGCGCAGGCGCTCGGCGGTGTTGAACGCCTCGACCGTCAGGCGGTATGCGTCGGCGTGGTTCGTCGCCGCGTACACGACGAGCGGGTAGCCGCCGGAGGTGATCCACCGGGCGAGCTGGACGTCTCCCTCGGCGGTGGTCGTGGCGCCGCCGGTCGCCGGGCCCATGCGCTGGACGTCCACGATGACGAGCGGCACCTCCGCCATCGTCGCCAGGCCGATGTTCTCGCTGTAGAGACTCATCCCGGGGCCGCTCGTCGCGGTCATCGCCTTCGCCCCCGCCATGGCAGCGCCGATGCAGAACCCGATCGACGCGAGCTCGTCCTCGCCCTGGATCGCCACGCCGCCGGTCTCCGGCAGGTGCTTCATCATCAGGTGCAGGATGCCGCTCGCAGGCGTGATCGGGTACCCGGCGAAGAAGTCGCACCCGGCGTGCAGCGCCCCGAGCGCGATCGCCTCGGAGCCGTCCAGATAAGCGCGCACGACCTAGATTGTAGGTCCGGAGGGATCGCGGATCTCGCGGCCTTCGAACCGGAGGACCTCCAGACGTCTCCGACGTGGAGGGGACCGAGGTGATCTGCGTCTGGGACCAGGTGGGGCTCCCCGAGTTCAGGTCCAGCGACTGCGCCACGAACAGGTTCCAGGTCGCGCCGGCCCCGCCTCCGGGGAACGGCTTGCCGTAGGGGAGCTGAGTGACGACCGTGTCGGTGCCGATCCAGGCGACGTCGACCTTCCCCGGGACGCCCGCGGCGATCGCGGGGAAGAGGTTCCTCCGTGCTCCAACGGCCTCGCCCGCGCCCCGTGGTGGCGATGCTCTCTTCGCCGGGCCGGAGCGGATTGGCCGACCGAGGGGATCGTACCGCGCGAACAAGGGACGGTTTCTCCTCCTTGCCCGGTTCCCCGCCCCGGCGGCGGGACGTCGGTCGGGTAATGTCTCCCGAAGCGACGGCCGATACCCGAGTAGGACATCGCTCCGGAGGGGGAGCCGCTTTGTCACGCGCGACCAGGTTCTCCGGCGCTGCGCTTCTCGCGCTGGGGCTGCTCGCTCCGGCGCCACGGCCGGCGCGCGCCACCGGGACCGACTACTACGTCTCTCCGTCCGGCTCGGACGGCGACCCGGGCACGGCGGAGGCGCCCTGGGGAAGCGTCGGCCAGTCCCTGCGCCGGCTGTCTCCCGGCGACACGCTTTGGGTGCGCGGGGGGACCTACCGGGAGCGGATCACGACGAACGGGTTTCGCGCGGGATCGCCGAGCGCGCCCGTCCGGGTCATCGCCTACCCGGGCGAGCGCCCGCTGATCAAGGGCGTGCTCTGGATCCGCTACGCCGACTACTGGGCCTTCGACGGGATCGACGTGACCTGGGACGCGGAGCGAAACGGCGCGCGCGACTTCCTGCTGAAGATCATGAGCGGCGTCGGATGGTCGTACCGGAACGCTGAGATCTGGGGCGCCCGCTGGGTCGGCAACGTCTACATCGGCACCGCGGTCGAAGGGCAGCCGGCGAGGTGGACCCTATCCGGCAACTGTATCCACGACAACGACGCGCGAGGCGCCTACCTGACCGATCACAACATCTACCTCGATCCCGGCCTGGGCTCTGGTCCCGGCGTGATCGAACGCAACATCCTCTTCAACGCCGAGAACGGCTACAACATCAAGGCAGCCGGCCCCGACCGGTCCGGCGGCGCCGCGAACGTCGCAATCCGTAACAACACCATGGCGAGCGCCGCCGAGGGGGTGACGGTCGCCTTCGGATCCCACCACATCACGCTCGAGCGGAACCTGATCGGTCCGCGCGCCGGGGGCAAGTCCTGGTACCCGGCGATTCGCGGAGCGGAGGCCTTCGGCGAGCGCAACGGCGCGCGGTCCAACGCCGCGCATGCCGTCGCCCGCGTGCTCCTCAACACCGACTCCTCCACGGGGATCGCCGACCTCGGAGGAAACCGCCTGCTCGACCCCAGGTTCGACAGCATCACGAGCTGCCGCGGATTCCACCCCCGGGATCCTTCGGCGGACGCGTACGGCCGCTACGCGCCGGAGCTGGTGAGCGGCGACTGGGATGGGAACGGCACCGAGACGCCCGGCCTCTTCACCGGCGGGTACTGGCGCCTGCGCAACTCCAACTCCACCGGTGCCGCAGACGCGAGCTTCGCCTTCGGCCGCTCCGGCGACGTGCCGATCGCCGGAGACTGGGACGGCGACGGACGAGGCACGATCGGGGTCGTTCGCGGCAACACCGTGTACCTGCGCAACAGCAACACCGCCGGCAGGCCGGACCGCTCGTTCACCTACGGCGCGGCGACCGACCGGTTCATCGCGGGAGATTGGAACGGAGACGGCCTCGACACGATCGGAGTCGTGCGCGGCAACACCGTGTACCTGCGCAACCAGAACTCGACCGGCAGGCCGGACCGCTCGTTCACCTACGGCACCGCGACCGACCGGTTCGTCGCGGGAGACTGGAACGGAGACGGCCGGACCACCCTGGGGACGGTGGGCGCGGGGGCCTGGTCCCTGCGCGAGGCGAACTCGACCGGCGGCCCCGACCTGATCTTCCGCTACAGCGGCTGAGCGGCGAGACGGTCCGTCCCCTACTCCTCCGCGAGCGCCACCCGCGGCCCGGCCGATGTCTGGGGCTCCGCCCGCCGGGCGCGGCCGATGCCTGGAACTCAGGCGGTGGCGAGGCCCCGCGCCCAGCGGCCGAGCTGGTCGGCCGGCATCGGCGGACTCCAGAAGAACCCCTGGGCGAGGTCGCACTTGAGCACCCCAAGGAGGTCTCGCACCTCCTTGTCCTCGACGCCCTCGGCCACAACCTTCTTGTTGAGGCTGTGCGCGAGGTCGATCGTGGACCGGACGATCTTCGCGTCCCGGTCGTCGGACGCCATGTTCGTGACGAACTCCTTGTCGATCTTGATCTCGTGCACCGGAAGGCTTCGGAGATAGGCGAGCGACGAGTACCCGGTGCCGAAGTCGTCGATCGAGAGGCGAACCCCCATGGCCTCAAGCCGCCCGAGCAGCTCGGCCGACCCCGCGGGATCCGCCATCACGGCGCTCTCGGTCAGCTCCAGCTCGAGGGCGCCCGGATCGACCGAGAACCGGGCGAGCATCGAGGCGATGGTCTGTGCGAGAGACGGCTCGTCGAGGATGCGCGCCGACAGGTTGACGGCGACGTTCAGCTCGAGGCCGGCCCGGCGCCACGCACGGCACTGACGGAGCGCGGTCTCCAGCACCCAGAGAGACAGGATCCGGATGAGCCCGCTCTCCTCCGCCTGGGGGATGAACTCCATCGGCGAGATCAAGCCGAACTCCGGATGCCTCCAGCGAACGAGCGCCTCGACTCCCACGATGCGGCCGCTGCAGAGGTCCATCTTCGGCTGGTAGTGCAGCTCGAGGTCGCCCCGTCCGAGCGCCTTCCGGACCGGGTTCACGGCTCCGGCGATCAGGATGCCCGATGCGAGCGGCAATCCCGCGTGCGCGAGCCACCAACCGCCGGACCAGACAGGAGAGGCGATGAAGAGCGCGCCCCCGATGGCCATCGCGACCGACGCCCCGCCGAGCGACGCGACCTGCGGGCGGCGGTTCCGCCTCCAGGCGACGCCCAGCGCGAGGACCACCTGGACCTGCACGGCGAGCGCCGCCCATTCGATCGCGCGCCCGCTCGGCAACTTGAACGCGAGACTCGCCCACACTCCCGCCGCGGTCGCGGCGACGATCCCCGCCGCCACGACGGCCGCGAGCAGCGCCGTCCTTTCCCGAATTCGACGTGAGAAGCGGGGGTCGGATGCCGCCAGGAGCAACGCGAGGGCGAACGCAAGACGCGAGGCGGGCCCGATCGACTCCCCGATCGAGCCTTCGCTCCCCGCGAGCGCCTGAGCGGCCGACACGATGCAGAGGCCACCGAGTCCCGCTCCAAGCATCAAGCTCTGGCCCGAGGGCTCGATCCGGAAGCGACCCCGCGAGCCGATCGCGGCGGCTCCCGCGCAGAGAGCCGCGAATGAGACGAGCAGTCTCTGCGCCCCCGCCGCTCTCGCCGAGCCGCTCGGCATGGCGGCGGAGGCGAGCGCCAGCGCCGCGAACAGCGCGAGGATCAGCCACTGCAAAGTCCCGCCGCCGCGGCGGACGAGGATGACGCGGCGCTGGCCCAGGCTGTAAATGCCCCCCACCCCCGTGTGCCTCGAAAGAGCCTCTAGTCCTTTCGGAGCATGGGGTCCGGCTCTTGAGCCACCCGCCCGATTGCCCGGCTGCGCGCGCCACCATCCGATTGCCCGGCTGCTCAGTCGCCGCCCGATTGCCCAGATCGCCCGAGTGGTCGCCGGGACGATCCGCCCAACCCGGCCGGGGGCGCTCAGGCGCGGGCGAAACGGAAGGCGCGATTCGCGAGGAGGAACGACACGAGGACCCACACCCCGAGCAGTGCAAGCTGCGACCCCGCGGCGGTGATCGGCAGCCCGTCGTTCGCGATCGTGCGGAGCGCCTCGATGAGCGGCGTGAGCGGCAGGTAGCGGACCACCGCGCGCATCGCGGCCGGGAGGGTCTCGGTCGGGAAGAAGACCCCGGACAGGAACATCATCGGCAGCGCCACGACGTTTCCGATCCCCTGCGCGGCGTCGGGGTTCGGCGCGCGTCCGGCGACCGCGACTCCGATGTTGAGGAAGATCAGGTTCGCGACCGCGGCGAGGGCCACGATCCAGAAGATGCTGCCGTAGACACGCGCGCCGAAGAGGACCATCCCGACGGCCATGATCAACGCGGCCTGCACGACCGAGAGCACCAGGCGGGCGCCGACTTGGGCGACGAGGAACTTCGAGGGCGCGAGCGGCGTGGCGAGGATCCTCTTCAGAATTCGCTGCTCGCGGAACCTCGCGATCGCGACCGCCATCCCGATGATCGAGAACTGCATCACTCCCATTGCCACGAGCCCCGGAAGCAGGAAGTCGTAGTAGTCGATGGTCCGCGCCTTCACGCCGTTCGGGGCGACCACGAGAGGGGGAGACCGAACACCCGAGAGCGTGAGGTTCAGGCGGTCCACGATGCGCTCGATCGCGCCGAGGGCGAACTGGTTGGTGTCGAAGTTCGACTGGTTGTAGAGGACCTCGATCACCGCCGGGCCGATCGCCGGCGACGAGCCGGCCGGCGGCTCCCCCGGGACCGAAAGAACCACGTCGATGTCGCCCGCCGTGAGCGCCGCGCGCGCCGAGGCGAGCGTCCGCCCCTCCTTCACCGAGAAGCTGGCGACCGGCCTGAGACCCTCGACGAGCGCACGGTAGACCGGAGAGGTTCGCGCGCCGACCATCGCGATGTCCACCTTGGGACCCCGAGAGAAGTCGAACAGCCCGAAGACGACGGCGAAGATCACGGGGAACAGCAGCGCGTAGAACAGCGTCTGCTTGTCCCGGTAGAGCATCTTCAGGCTCGCAACGAACAGCTTCCGCATCCGCGTCACTCCCTCAGCGCGTGTCCGGTGAGAGACAGGAAGACCTCTTCGAGCGTCGCCGGGCTCACACGAACGTCATCGAGCGCGACCTGCCGGTCGCGCGCCCACGTCGTGAACGCGAACAGCGTGGCCTGCGGGTCGCGCACCCGAAGCTCGTAGCGGCGCTCCCCGTTCGGCAGCGCCGCGACCTCGGCCACCCCGGGGAGCCGCGCGAGATCCTCCTCATCGATCGCCCGGCCCGTCGCGAACGCGATCCGGTATGCCGCCGGGAGCTGGCGGACGAGCCCGAGGGGTGTGTCGAGCGCCACGATCCGCCCGTTGTCGATGATCGCCACCCGGTCGCAGAGCAGCTCCGCCTCCTCCATGTAGTGCGTCGTGAGGACGATGGTCTTCCCCTCCTCGCGGTTGATGGATCCGATCACGTCCCACAGATGCCGGCGAGCCTGCGGATCCAGGCCCGTCGTCGGCTCGTCGAGGAAGAGCACCTCGGGATCGTTCACCATCGCCGCGACGATCGAGAACCGCTGAGCCTGGCCGCCTGAAAGCTCCTTCAGGCGCGCCCTGCGCTTCTCGGAAAGACCCACCTTGGCGAGCAGCACGTCCGGGCTCACGGATCTCGGATAGAACGACCCGAACAGCTCGAGGATCTCGTCGAGACGCAAGTGATCGAAGTACGCGGCGGCCTGGAGCTGGACCCCGATCCGAGACTTCACCCGGGCCGCGTCCTTGTGGGAGTCGCTCCCGAGAACGAACGTCTGCCCCGACGTCGGCGATGCGAGTCCCTCGACGACCTCGAGCGTCGTGGTCTTTCCGGCCCCGTTCGGTCCGAGGAACCCGAAGATCTCGCCGCGGCGCACGGAGAACGAGACCCCGTCGACCGCGCGGATCGTTCCGCCGCCCGGCGCGGGGAACTCCTTCACCAGGTCGCGGACCTCGACGGCCGGCTCGCTCTGCGTCATCGATCCTCTATCGCCGCCACGGGAAGGCGCACTCGGAACGTCGTGCCCCCGGCGACGGAGGACACGTCGATCGATCCGCCGAGGAGGTCGACGATGGTCTTCGTGATGTAGAGGCCGAGTCCCACGCCGCGCGACCGGGTCGCCCGCGGGGTCCCGCCTTGCTGGAAGCGATCGAAGATGCTCGGCAGATCCTCGACGGGGATACCGGGCCCCCGATCGGCGACCTCGATCACGACCGCGCCCGGCTCGCCTCGGAGCCTCAGGTCCACCGGGGCCGAAGGCGGGGAGAACTTGAGCGCGTTGTCCACCAGGTTCCTGATGACCTGCCTGAGCCGCTGGGGATCGGTCCGCACCTCGGTGAGCGCGCCGCCGGACTCGACGCGCACCCGAGCCTGCCCGTCGCCGATCTCGTCGAGGACCTCCGCGGCCAGGGCCGGCAGTTCCACCGGCTCCAGGGTCAAGCGCACCGCATGCGCGTCGAGCTGCTCGGTGAGGAGAAGATTCTCCACGAGGCCGATCAGACGGTCGGCTTGACGATCGATCACCGACAGCCCCTGATCGAGGATGTCCCGAGTTCGCTCGATATCGGACCTCCGCAGGGTCTTGACGAAACCGCTGATTGCCGTGAGCGGCGAGCGAAGCTCGTGGGACGCCACCGCGATGAAGTCGGATCTCATCGCGTCCAGTTCGCGCAGGCGATCGAGCGCCGCGCGCTCCCCCGCGAGCAGCCGGGCGTTCGAGATGATCAGGCCGATCTGGGGCGCGAGGCGAGAGAGGCGGTCGCAGTCCTCCGGGGTGAAGTGGCCGGGCTCCGGCGACTCGACGTTCACGACCCCGATGAGACGGTCGTGAGCGACGATCGGCACGGCCAACTCGGAGCGCGCCCTCCCCTGCACCTCGACGAAGTCGGGATCCAGAGCGGTGTCGGAGACGAGCTGCGGCTCGCCGGTCGCCACGACTCGACCGCAGATCCCCCGGCCGGGGGGGATCACGGTCCCGACCGTCCCGGAAGGGAACCCGGCCGCGGCCACGCAGCGAACGGCCGTCCCGCCCGACGCACTCTCGAGCAGTCCGATGCCGAAGCGGTCGTAGCCGAGCGTCCCGGACATCGCAACCGCGATGGATCCAACCGTGGCATCGAGCGTCACGCCGGCCGCCCCGGCGAGCACGATCTCCTGGAAAGCCTGGAGCTCCCCGGCTCGGAGGTCCGCCCGCTCGCGCTCCCGCCGGAGCCGGTCGGCGCCCATGCCGGCGACCGCCCCGATGATCGCCATGATTCCGACGCGGAACGCGACGGTGACCATGTCGAGCCGCCCGCCGACGAACTCGCTGCGGTACAGTTCGTGGAGGACCTGGTTCGGCAGGGCCGCCGCCACCGGAGCCATCGCCCCCCAGATCTGGTACCGGGCGGCCCCCTCGAGGGGGAGGATGTAGAGGATGACCCAGGAGGTCTCCGCCGGGTCGAACGAATAGAGCCAGGACATCGCGAACAGGGCAACCGCGTCGGTCAGGAAAGCGAGGAGGCCGATCCTGGCAGGCGCCGAGCGCCGGGTCCCCGCCCAGATCGCGCCGTTCGCGAGCGCGAACAGGCCGATGATCAGGTAGCCGAGCGGCCGGACGTATGAGGGAGCGACCGGGCCGGCCGAAGGATCGCGGTACGTGCCCCAAACCGCGAAGACGCCGAGAGCCACCCCAAACCAGCGAAGCCTCACGAGCTGACGCTCGAGCAGGCGCGCCTCGTCGGCGGACGAGTCGAACTCCCCTGCCGTCATGCCCCAGTCCCACCTCGATCGACCAGCACCACGCAAACCCCTTTGAACGGTACCCAAGCGCTCCCGGTAGACACCATGGCCCGCAGGGAGGATTCCTCGGGGGCCCTTGGGGACTACCCGTCGAGCACCACGAGCTTCTCCTGGGTCATCTCCCGGATCGCGTATCGCGGTCCTTCCCGAGTGTTTCCCGACTCCCCCATCCCTCCATAGGGCATCTGGTCCGCGCGCCACGTGGGGACCTCGTTCACGAGCACCGCGGCCGCGCGCAGCCGGCGCGCCGCGCGCAGCCCGGCCTCGATCGAACGGGTGAAGACACCTGCGTTCAGACCGTAGGGAGAGCGGTTCGCCGTGTCAATCGCTTCGTCGAGGCTCCGGTAGGCGATCACCGACACCACCGGCCCGAAGATCTCCTCGGCGCACACTCGCATCTCCGGCGCCGCGCCGGCCACCACGGTCGGCGTGACGAAACCGTCCCTCCCGCCGCCC
Source organism: Acidobacteriota bacterium (assembly GCA_016208485.1). GTDB lineage: Bacteria > Actinomycetota > AC-67 > AC-67 > AC-67 > JACQXY01. The sequence continues at coordinate 21,377 of JACQXY010000059.1, forward strand.
CCCGTGAGGACCCGCGCGCCGGCCGCTTCCGCCTCCCTCACCCAGGCGAGCACGCGCTCGGCCTCGGCTGGCCGGATGAGCGGGCCGACCTCGGTCTCCTCGGCGGCCGGGTCTCCAACCACGAGCGACTCGACGGCCGGGACGAGCAGGCGCAGGAACTCGTCGTGCACGTCGCGGTGCACGAAGATCCTCTGAACCGAGACGCAGGACTGACCCGCGTGCGCGAACCCGGCCAGGCGCACCTTCGCCGCGGCGCGCGCGAGGTCGGCGTCCGGCTCGACGAGGACCGGCGCGTTCGAGCCCAGCTCGAGGAGGACCCGCTTCCGCGCCGCGCGCCCGGCGAGCGCCCAACCGACCCGCGTCGACCCGGTGAAGGTCAGAATCGCAACGTCCGGGTGCGCGGCGAGGGGCGCGGCGGCCTCCTCTCCGAACCCGGTGACGAGATTCACCCAACCCTTCGGCACTCCCGCGTCCCGCATCAGCCTCACGAGGGCGATCGCCGACAGCGGCGTCTTCTCCGCCGGCTTCAGCACGACGGCGCACCCCGCCGCGAGCGCCGGCGCGAGCTTGTGGCCGACCAGGTTGAGCGGGAAGTTGAACGGCGTGATCGCGCCGACAACCCCGCGCGGCTCGCGGATCGTGAATGCGAGCTTCCCGGCGCCGGCGGCCGCGGCGTCCATCGGCACCGCCTCGCCGGCAAGCGTCCGGGCCTCGGCCGCCGCGAACGTCCAGGTCGAGGCCGCGCGCTCGGCCTCCGCGCGCGCCTGCCGGATGGGCTTGGCGGCCTCGGCGCAGATCTCGCGCGCGAACGCCTCGAGGTTCGCGCGAATGCCGGCCGCGATCCGGTCGCACATCTCGGCGCGCGCGTGCGCCGGCAGCGGGTCGCGCATCGCGGCTACCGCCGCCGCGACGGCGGCATCAATGTCGGGAGGTCCCCCGCGCGCGCACTCCGCGAGCGCCTCGCCGGAGAAGGGGTTCACGACCTCGAAGCGCTCGTCCCCCGCGCGCCACGCCCCGCCGATGAAATGGCCCTCGATTCGCATCTCGCGCCCTCCGCCGGAGGTCTTGACCGCAAGATCGGCTTGCCCGGCTCAGACGCAACCGTAGAGCCTCGGGGCCGCCCCGAGCCAGCCCGCGAAGGCGGGCCGGACGAGAGCCGACCCCCTCGGAATCAGGCGCAGCGTCTGGCGGGGGCACCGCGGGGTTCGTACCGCGGCGGCGACTCGCCTGCGTGGCCCGGGCGGCCGCCGGGTGGGAATCCGAAGAGCGGCGCCGGTCTGCCCCCGGAAGGCGCCGCCGGCGCCGGGCGCACAGGCCCGAGCCAGTTGGAGATGGTTTGGTGGGAGACACCGAGCACCTTGGCGATCTCGCGGAGCGAGCCCCCCGAAGCGCTCAGAGCACGCGCCTCGGCCCGAAGCGTAGCGCGACTCGCGCGCTGCGCCTCGCCGCGCCGGCGTCGCATCTCGCGCTGAGAGGGCGAGCGCGCCGGTGCCTCCATGCGGAGCAAGGGTGCCCAGCCGCGCCGGCCATGGTCGTCCGCGCGCATATGGCACGAGCGGCACAGCGCGGAGAGGTTCTCGAGCGAGTTGTCGCCCGAGAAGCGGAACGGCACGAGGTGGTGCACGTCAAGCGCGCGCCCGTTGCGCTCGGGGGTCTTCCCGCAGCTTCTGCAGACACGATCGCGCGCGCGAACCTGCTCCTTGATGGCCTTCCAGCGCGGCCCGTAGCCCATCGCCCGGCCGCCGCGCCAGCGCCCGTTTCGCCGGCCACGGAGGTGCTCGCGGTTGTAGGTAGCCCTTGCGCAGGACCGGCTGCAGAACTTCCTGCCCGACCACACCCCGGCCGGCACGAGCACCACTCGGTTGCACGCGGGGCAGTGGAAGGGCCTGCTTCTGACGTTGGCGCGAGAGCGATCGTTACAACGCTTGCTGCACCATCGCCGCCGACCCGGCCGAAGCGGTCTCGAGCACCACTCGCATCGCATGCAGCCAAGCGTAGCGACGCCATGAGACAGAAACGGCCCGCCGCGCCTACTCGACTAAGCGGACATACACGGACGAAGCGCCCCCGATCGGACTCGAACCGACGGCCTCGACCTTGACAGGGTCGCGAGCACTCCAGACTGCTCCACGGGGGCAGCTAGGTTTCTCATTGTAGCGAAACGAGGGACGACGCGGGCGACGGCGCCTCCATGAGCGCGGTCTCACACAGGCGCGCCGCGCGAGTTGGTATCCTGACCCTGTCCCGGCCAGGTAGCTCAGTTGGAAGAGCACGGGTCTGAAAAACCCGGTGTCGGCAGTTCGATTCTGCCCCTGGCCACAAAGCCCCCGGCAAGACCGCCCGCCGGCGCGCCGGGCGTCGTCGGCGCGCGCACGGCGTCCCTGGCGAGAGTGGTCTTCCGGTTCCGGTTGCTCGCCGCGGCGATGGCGATCCCGGCCACCTCGGCCGCGCCCCAATCCTTGCGAGCATGGCCGGAGACCTCCTCGTCGTGTTCGCCTTCCAGGCACTCGTGCCGGCGGTCCGGCACTCGGCCCTGTTCGGCCACGTGCTCGTCGTCGCCTACTACACCTGCCTGGGTGGACGCGGGACCGGCCTCACGGTCGGAGGGATCGCCGCGGTGTTGACCGCACTCGCCCGCTTCCTCTCTCCTCCGGGCGAGCGCCTGGACGTTCTGGCCTTCGCGCTGTTCGTCGCGGCCCTGGTCGCGATCACTCTTCTCATCGAGTGGGCGACCACCGAGCAGCGCCTGGCGATCGCGCGCCTCCGCGCCCTGGACCAGATCAAGAGCGCGCTCCTGCAGGGGGTCTCGCACGAGCTGCGAACCCCTCTCACGGCGATCCTCGGCCTCGCCGAAACCCTGAACCGGGCGGACGCGCCCGAGCACGAGCGCCGGGAGCTGACCGCCAGGCTGGCAGGAAGCGCCAAGCGGCTCGACCGCCTGCTCGGCGACCTCCTCGACCTCGACCGCCTGTCCCGCGGGGTGATCGAGCCCCGGATGCAACGCGCGGAGATCGAGGGAGTCGTCCGCTCGGCGATCCGCGACGTCGACCCGCACGACCACCCCGTGACCGTCGACTGCGAGGTCGCCACTGCCGAGGTCGACGTCCCTCGCCTGGAGCGGATCGTTGAGAACCTGGTGGTGAATGCCGTCCGGCACACCCCGCCCGGCACCCCGATCTGGATTCGCGCCCGCTCCGAGGGGGAGGCCTTGCTCCTCGCGGTCGAGGACGCCGGACCGGGAGTGCCCGACCACTTAAAGACGGAGGTCTTCGAGCCCTTCAGGCGCGGCGAGGCCGGCCCTCGCGGGTCCGGGATCGGCCTCACCCTCGTCGCTCGCCTCGCCGAGTTCCAAGGTGGCCGCGCGTGGGTGGAGGACCGGCCGGGAGGCGGCGCATCGTTCCGAGTCCTGCTCCCGGGAGCCCTGCCGACCAGCCGCGCGACCGAGGTGGGCGGCCGATCCGACCTCGGTCCGGAATGAAGTTTCCCGCCCAAGAAAGCACGAAACCGAGGGGGGAAAGCCCTCGGTTCCGTGTCCTCCGCCGGAACTGCCCGGCGTCTAGCCGTGGCTCTCGGGCGACGCTCCTTCAAGAAGGCTCATGACCTCGGCCTCGCGGTAGCGCCGGTGCCCGCCGAGCGTCCTGATGGAGCTTAGCTTGCCCGCCTTCGCCCACCGCGTGACGGTCTTGGGGTCCACGCGGAACAGCGCGGCGACCTCAGCGGGGGTAAGAAGTGTCTCGCTGGACACCTGATCTCTCTTCATCCCTCCAACCCTCCTTTGCCTCTCGTGCCCCCGCGGCGCCTGGGCCCTTGTGCCGCGGAATGTCTTGTCGTTTCCCGGCCGCTCCCAGTTTCGGTTGTGTCCTGTTCTGACGCCATAGCCTGTTCGGGGGGTTTCGGGTTAGCACTCCTGGTGGATGGGCCCATCCCACCCAACCCGCCTGGTTCTCCCCCTTGGCCCCGTAGCCGTCCCTTCATGCCACACAAACGATTCAATTCCTGCTTTGTCGCAGGCATTCCCGGGAAGCTGGACTTTCATGCCGGCTCACTCTAGCAGGCTGGAAAGGATTTCGGGGGATGCGGGGGAAAACTCCAGGAAACCGGGTGCCGCAATGACCGAATCTGCCGGATGCTCCCCTTTATTTGGCTACGCCGGAGGCGGCTCGAACGGATCGCGCGAGGACTTGGGCAACGTCCATGACCTGGACCGACTCGGAGGCCTCGCCCCCGGCGATCTTGTCCTTCACCGCATCGTCCATCATGATCATGCAGTAGGGACACCCGACCGACACGATCTCGGGGTCGGTCGCGAGCACTTCCTCGACGCGCTCGATGTTGATCCGCTTGCCTGCGCTCTCCTCCATCCACATCCGGCCGCCGCCGGCGCCGCAGCAGAACGTGCGGCCGCGCGAGCGCTTCATCTCCGCCCGCGACAGCCCGGGAACGGAGTCGAGCACCTCGCGCGGGGCATCGGTCACGCCGTTGTGCCGCGCGAGATAGCAGGGGTCGTGGTAGGTGATGCGCCTGTCGAGATCCGCGCTCGGGACGAGCCTCCCGGCGCGCACCAGCTCCTCGAGAAGCTGGGTGTGGTGGATCACCTCGAAGTCGCCCCCGAAGTCCGGGTACTCGTTGCGCAGCGCGTTGAAGCAGTGCGGGCACGCCGTGACGATCTTGCGCACGCCCTTCGACTTCAGCATCTGGACGTTCTTCGTCGCGATCTCCTGGTACAGGTACTCGTTTCCGACCCGCCGCGCGGGATCCCCCGTGCAGGTTTCCTGGGGACCGAGCACCGCGAAGCCGACGTCTGCGGCAAGCAGCAGCTCGGCGAAGGCGCGCACGGATTTCTTCGCCCGGTCGTCGAACGCGCCTGCGCAACCGACCCAGTACAGATACTCGACGTCCGGCGGCATCTTCCCGTTGAGAACGATCAGGTCGTCCTCGATCCCCTTCGCCCAGTCGAGCCGGGCCGAGGCCGGCGCGCCCCAGGGATTCCCGGAGTTCTCGAGGTTGCGGAGCATGACCCCGGCCTCCGGAGGGAACTTCGACTCCATCATCACCTGGTAGCGGCGCATATCGACGATCGCGTCCACGTGCTCGATGTCCACCGGGCATTCGTAGACGCACGCGCCGCACGTGACGCAGGCCCAGAGAACGTCCTCGCTGACGACGTCGGGCACCAGCGACTTTGAAGCGAGTCCGGCCATCTCCTCGGCGGTCTTGCGGCCGAGGAGCAGCGGGCCCTTCTCGAACAGGTGGTCGCGCATGCCCATCATGAGGAGCTTGGGATTCAGGTCCTTGCCGGTGTTCCACGCCGGGCAGACCGACTGGCAGCGCCCGCACTCGGTGCAGGTGTAGGCGTCGAGGAGCTGCTTCCAACTGAACTGCTCGATCGCGCCGACGCCGAGGACGGTCTCCTCGTCAATCAGCTCCGGGTCGATGTGCAGGGGCCGCAAGCGCCCGAGCGCGAGCGGCTGCCGCCCGAAGAGCACGTTCAAAGGAGAGGTGAAGATGTGCAGGTGCTTCGAGTTCATCACCACCACGAGGAACGCGAAGACGACGGCGATGTGCGCGAGCAAGAAGCCGTCCTCGAGCCACCGGAGCGTGGAATGCGAAAGTCCGTCGAGCGCTCCCCCGAGGCCGCGCGAGAGAAAAGCCCAGCGGGGGTAGGGCAGGGTCCCGAGCGCCCACCGCGCCGCGCGCACGACGAGCACCGTTGCGACGACCCCGAGGATCATCGCCAGGATCACGAAGGCGCCGGTCATGTGCGACCGGAAGAAGCGGGACCTGCGCCCGAGGCGCTCGGGCGAGTTTCCCAGCCGGATGACGGCGAAGGTGACGAGCGCGACGGACACGAGCACGAAGAACAGGTCCTGAACGAAACCGAGCCACTCGTGGTCCCCGACGATCGGGATCTTGAACTCCGGGCTGAACAGCTCTCCGATCGTCTCGACGAGCGTGACCTGGACGACGAGGAACCCCCAGAAGGTGAAGGCGTGCATCAGGCCGGGCCCCGACCACTGGAAGAGCTTCCGCTGGCCGAGGACCTTCGTCACTTCGTACTTGAGGTTCGGGACGAGAGAGCGCCGGCGCTCGGGGGCGGGACGGGCGGCGGCGAGGAGAGAAACCAGGGTCTTGATCCGGCCGGCCGCGAGGCCGACCGACAGCAGGATGATGGCGAACCCGGCGGCGATGCGCGCTCCGGTCTGCACGGCCCTGCAAGTCCCCTTTCCGGACGGCGAACCGGCGCGATTATAGGTGCGGTTCGGGACGCGCGCGAACCGGCCGCGGCGAGGTCCGGAGCGCCGGCCGCGGCGAGGTCCGGAGCGCCGATCAGCGCGGCGGCGCGAACCGCTTGCGAGGGAAGAGGTCGCCGGCGATCGAGGCGATCCGGTCCAGGAACAGGGCCCCGTCCAAGTGGTCGATCTCGTGCTGGAGCGCCCGGGCCTCGAAGGCGTCCGCCTCGACCACCCGGCGCGTCCCGTCCGGCAGGAGGCCCTCGACCGTGACCTTGATCGCGCGCCGGACGTTGCCGGTGAAGTCGGGGAGGCTCATGCAGCCCTCGCGCGCGACCTCAGCGCCCTCGCGCGCGATCACGACCGGGTTGATGAGCACGACGAGCCCGTGGCAAGAGCGGATCTTGCGGTGCCCGGTCACGTCCATGCAAAACGCGCGCGCGGCGATCCCGATCTGCGGCGCGGCGATCCCGACGCACGCGGGCGAGGCGCGCATCGTGTCGACGAGATCGCGCGCGAGCGCCTCGGCATCCGGCCCCGGTTCAAGGGGCTCCGCGACCGCCTTGAGGACCGCGGCCGGGTAGCGAAGGACGGGCCGGACGGACACCGCGCCTACAAGGTGTCCGCTTCGGCGGCGTGGAGCGAGAGGTCCACGCCGAGGTCCGCGGCGAGCGACTTCAGGTCGCGCTCGAGCGCGGCCGCATCCGTGCCGGCCGGGAGCGTCACTTCCATGATCATCACGTAGACCGGCGGCTCGCCCCCGATCACGTGCGTCGCGAGGTCGGTGATGTTCACCCGGCTCCCGGCGAGCGCCTCCGACACGCGGAAGACGATCCCCGGACGATCGGCGCCGTAGACGCTCACAACGTACGGGGCGCCCTCGGCATGCTCCGCGGGGGCCTCGCGCACCGGCCGCACCGACACGAGGAGGTCGAGCCGGCTTGCCGGGGCGCCGAGCGCCTGCTCGAGCGCGGATGCGTCGGAGCCCTGGGGGAGCGCCACGATCAACATCATCGCGAAGTGGCCGCCGAGGATCGCCATCCGGGAGTCCTCGATGTTGCCGCGCTGCTCGTAGAGGACCCGGGTGACGGCGGCGACGATCCCGGGGCGGTCGACCCCGACTGCGGTGACGGACACGTGCATCGAGGGGAGGCTAAATCCGGCTGGGGCCCGCGTCAACGCAGGCCGCGGAGCCCACCGGAAATCCTATCAAAACGGATAGTCGCGGTGGACGGCAGGAGATGGATCCGGGCGCGCCGAAAAAGAACTGGATCTGGAACTGGAGCAGAAGGGGGAAGGGTCATGCGGAGACTCGCCACGGTGCTACTGGTTGTGCTCCCGCTCATCGGCGCGGGACCCGCGGCGCTGGCCGCGCCCGGAAACGACAACTTCGCCGACGCGACGGAGATCGTCTCGATCCCGTACGCCGACACGGTGGACACGACCGACGCGACCGAGGAACTCCTCGAGCCGTCGTGCATGACGTGGGTGGGCGGACCCGCGCGGCACACGATCTGGTACCGCTACACGCCGACGTCGGATGCCACCCTCGCGGCCGATACGTTCGGGAGCGAGTTCCCCACGATGCTCGCCGTCTACACCGGAAGCAGCTTCCTCGACCTCCGGAGGGTGCAGTGCAGCATCTCTGAGGGGAGCGGGGCCTCGGTCCTCGTCTACCCGGCGCCGGGCGAGACCTACTACTTCCAGATCGAGGGGTACTACGGAGATGCCGGCGTCGCGACCTTCCGTCTGGGCCCGGCGGGGGCGATCGCCGGGACGATCTCCGACGCCTCAGGGCCGGCCTCGGACATCTGCGTCGACGTGCATCGGCCGGATGACCCATGGAGCTACGAGGGTTGGGCGATAACCGATGGCTCGGGCTCCTACACCGTGGCGGATCTCGCGCCGGGGGACTACAAGCTCATGTTCAGCGAGTGTGGCGCCGGGTCGCACGCAGCCGAGTGGTACAACGACAGGGCCGACTTCGATCAGGCGGACGCAATCAACGTTGAGAACGGGGTCACGACCTCCGGCATCGACGCGTTCCTCGCGGCCGCACCGCCGCCGCCGGAGGCCGACCTCGCCGTCACGCAACTTTCGGTCGAGAACGTGCCCATCCGCACGGACTACGGCACCGTGGGCTACACGGGTTGGATGCGCGACGTGACGGTCGAGGTCTCCAACCTCGCTGGGGATCCCGCGCGCGCCTCGCTCACCGTCGAGGTGTGCCCGCGGACGGAGGGCCTGTGCTCGGTCATCGCGCGGGAGTACTTCCTCGAGCCAATTGCCCAGGAGGCGCCGATCGGGCGGACCTACCAGTGGAACGCCGCCGGGATGGCAGGCGATGTCCGGGTCCTGGCTTGGGTGGATAGCTGCTCCGTGCAGGATCCCGACTACGACAACAACTGGAGGAGCGTGGACCACTACGTCATCGCCGGGGGGCTCGGAGTGGGCGCCGGCGTGAGCGCGTTCTCCGATCCTTCGCCGGGCTACTATCCCTGCGACTACTACATAACGCCGGTGGGTGGGAGCAGCCCCGCATGACGGGGCGGTAACCCGAGCTGCCGAGAGGACCCGCGCGCACTACGATCGACGCGTGCGAGTGTGCTCGAGGTCGTTTGCGGCCGCGGCGTGTTCCCTTATCCTGGCCGCCTCGTGTGGGGGCGCGCCGCCGCCTGAAGATGCCTCGCCCCGGCGGCACTGGACCGTGCGCCTCGAGCAGGGCGCGCGCGCGCTCGAACTCGACGTCGAGGTCGCCTCGACCCCCGAGACTCGCGCGACGGGGCTCATGGGTCGGACCCGGCTCGGTCCGCGCGCGGGCATGCTCTTCCTCTTTCCCGGCCCCCCCGCGCGCCGGAGCTTCTGGATGAAGGACACCCTGATCCCCCTCGACATCGCTTTCGCGCGCGACGGCACGGTGACCGAGGTCCGCTCGATGACTCCCTGCCGCTCGGACCCGTGTGCGATCACGACCTCGTCCGAGCCCGCCGATTCGGCCCTCGAGACCGCCCGAGGCGTCCTGTCCGGGATCGAGCCCGGCGCCCGACTGATCGCGCTCGGCACGCCCCCGGAGCCGCGCTAGTCGCCGGAGGTGTGTCCGCTTTTGGGAACCGTCCAGCTCAATCTTGACAAGCTGAGACTCAAGAATCTATAGTGACCAACACATAGAGCCAAGAAGCGCGAAAGAGGGGAGACGTCACATGGCCAAGGCCGTCGGAATCGATCTCGGAACCACTAACTCAGTCGTAGCGGTCCTGGAGGGGGGCGAGCCGACCGTCGTAGCCAACGCCGAGGGCGGACGGACGACCCCGAGCGTCGTCGCGTTCTCCAAGGCCGGTGAGATCTTGGTCGGGGAGGTCGCCAAGCGCCAGGCGATCACCAACCCCGACCGGACCGTGCGCTCGATCAAGCGAGAGATGGGCCGCAAGGACTGGCACCTCGACATCGACGGCAAGAAGTGGACGCCGCAGGAGGTCTCCTCGCAGGTCCTCGTCAAGCTGAAGCGAGACGCCGAGTCCTACCTCGGGAGCAAGATCACCCAGGCCGTCATCACGGTCCCGGCGTACTTCGACGACTCGCAGCGCCAGGCGACGAAGGAGGCCGGGGAGATCGCCGGGCTCGAGGTCCTCCGGATCATCAACGAACCCACGGCCGCGGCTCTCGCCTACGGCCTCGACAAGGCCCACAAGGAGGAGACCGTTCTGGTCTTCGACCTCGGGGGCGGCACCTTCGACGTCTCGCTGCTCGAGATCGGCGAGGGCGTGTTCGAGGTGAAGGCCACCCACGGCGACACGCGCCTCGGGGGCGACGACTGGGACCAGCGGATCATCGACTGGCTCGTCACGCAGTTCAAGAACAAGCACGGCGTGGACCTCGCCGCGGACCGCATGGCGCTCCAGCGTCTGCAGGAGGCGGCGGAGAAGGCGAAGATCGAGCTGTCCCAGGTGACCGAGGCGACCATCAACCTTCCGTTCGTGACGGCCACGAACGAGGGCCCCCTCCATCTGGAGGAGAAGCTCTCGCGTCCCGAGTTCGAGCGGATGACCGCCGACCTCGTCGACCGCTGCCGCGGCCCGTTCCAGATGGCGGTCAAGGACGCCGCCGTCGCCATCAAGGACGTGGATCACGTGATCCTCGTCGGCGGCTCGACCCGCATGCCGATGATCCAGGATCTGATCCGCGAGCTGGCCGGCGGCAAGGAGCCGCACAAGGGCGTCAACCCCGACGAGGTGGTCGCCGTCGGCGCCGCCATCCAGGCCGGGGTGCTCAAGGGCGAGGTGAAGGACATCCTCCTGCTCGACGTGACCCCGCTCACGCTTGGGATCGAGACGAAGGGCTCGGTGTTCACGCGCCTGATCGAGCGCAACACCACGATCCCGACGCGCAAGAGCGAGATCTTCAGCACGGCCGAGGACGGGCAGACCTCCGTCGAGGTCCACGTGCTCCAAGGCGAGGGGGAGATGGCGAACTCACACGCCGTGCGCTCCCTCGGCAAGTTCCAACTCATGGGCCTGCCCCCCGCACCGCGCGGAGTGCCGCAGGTCGAGGTCACCTTCGACATCGACGCGAACGGCATCGCCCAGGTCTCGGCCAAGGATCTCGCCACCGGGCGCGAGCAGGCGATGACCATTACCGGCGGCACCGCGCTGCCGCGCGAAGAGATCGACCGGATGGTGCGCGACGCCGAGCAGTACGCCGAGCAGGACCACAAGCGTCGCGAGGAAGCGGACCTTCGCAACAACGCCGACAACCTCGTCTACGGCACCGAGAAGCTGCTGAAGGAGCACGGGGAGAAAGTCCCGGCCGCCGATCGGGAGGACGTCGAGAAGAAGATCGCGGCGCTGAAGGAGGCGCTGAAGGGCGCCGACGTCGCCGTGATCCGCTCGGCGAGCGAGGAGCTGGCCCAGGCCGCGCAGAAGATCGGGCAGGCGATGTACGCGCAG
>JACQXY010000060.1 GCA_016208485.1 Acidobacteriota bacterium
GCCAAGAGCCGCCGCTGACGCTCGTCCAGGTGAGGGGATAGCGCCCTCACCACCTCACCCAGGGTCACCTCGGCTGCCGTCACACCGTCAGGCTACAACGGATCTCCTGAACAATCACGTTATTCTGTTCCGAGCCCTTAGCGCGTCCCGGAGGTTCGCCTTGGCCTGAACGTCGCGGGCGCGCCGGCGCGCGCCGAGCAAGGTCGGCACGGCCACGCCGACGAGGTGCTCCTCGAGCCAACTCGCGGCACGATCGAGCCGGCCCGCGAGCACCTCCACGTTCGCCGCCACAAGCCGGGCATCGATATCCCAGGGGTGAGCGTCCGCGAACGCGCGCGCGATCTCCCCGGCCCTCTCCCCGAGGCGGGCGTCTCGGCGTCCGTGCGCCTCGAGCGCCGTCCGGAGGGCGAGATGCTCTGCCGCCGAGAGGCGACGGGGGTCCAGTACGAGCGCGACTGTCAACGGCGCCCGGCCCGGCCCGCCGGGATGTGGCGGCGGAGAGCGCGGCCCGCGCGATCGCGGGCCTGAGCCGCCTTCCCCTCCGGGCTGCGGGCCCGGGGTGGGACCCGTCAGCCCGGTCTTGCCCGCGGACTCGCGCGCTGGAGGAGCCGCTTCGCCGGTCCTTCGGGATCGAGCGCGACCGAGCGCCGCGCCCATCGCACGGCCGTCTCGCGGTCCCCCATCCGCAACGCCGCGAATGCGAGCCCGCCCATGGCCCTGGCGTCCTTGGGGAACCGCCGGAGCTGCTCCCCGTACCAGCCCGCGGCGCCCGCTGGGTCGTCTTGCAGAAGCGCCACGTCCGCAGCGAACAGCCGGACGTCCACGTCCCAGGGGTGCAGGCGGACGAGGCGCCGCGCGATCGCGCGCGCCTCGCGCGCGGCCACGAGGTCGCGGCCTCGGGAGTCCACTGCGCGCTCGATGGCGAGTCGCTCGGCAGCCGAGACTCGCAGGGGCTCAAGGCGAAGCGCCAGGCGAAGCGCCGGCTCTGAGCCGTAACGGCGGCCGTAAGCCTCGAAGGTGGATGCGCCCATCCGCAGGAAGGCAAGGGCGAGGCCCGCGGCCAGCAGGAGTGAGGTGGCCCCGCGCCACCGCCTGCCGACCCGGGCGGCCAAGGGGGGGCCGCCCCCACCCGCGGCCACCCCGAGCAACAGGAACGCGAGGGGGGTGAGCGAGACGTGGATGGGCTGCAGCAGATGATGCACGCCGAGCGCCGCTGCCCCCGCGGCAGCCCAGCGCCGGGACGACGGTGCGCGGCGCGCGCGAGCGACTCCAAGCCCGATCAGGACCGCGAGGGCGGCCGTCCCCACGACACCCGTCCCGACCAGCGACTCGACGAAGAGGTTGTGGGCGTCGTGCCAGATCCGCCCCGTCATCCGCATCTCAGCCTGCGTCGCCGAGGAGACGTTCGCCCCCCAGGTGCTCGCAGGCCCCCACCCGAGCAGCGGCCGCCGAAGGAAACCCCTCGCCGAGGACGTCCAGATGTATCGGCGAGCCAGAGCCGACCCCTGGCCGATCTCGGCGAAGCGCCGCGTCGCCGCGACCGGCTCCTCGAGCCGCACAGCGAGGTCTACGGCGGTCCACGCCCCCAGCGTCATGAGCACGGTCGCAACCAGCGCTGCCATGCGCCGCCTGGGAAGACCCGACTGCGGGAGCGCCACCGCGAGCCCGATGGCCGCCGCCAGCCAGGCTCCCCGCTTGGCCGTCAGCGAGAGCGACGACGCGAGCACCGCGAGGGCGGCGAGCGCCAGGGTCGGCCGCGAGCGCGCCAGGCGAACGGTCGCAGCGATAGCCGCTGCCAAGAACGCCCCGAGGAACACTTGATGCCCCAACGTGGATCCGATGAGCGAGCCCCTCGCATCAGGTCCAGCAGCCCCGACGAGCGGCACCGCCGCACCGAGCGCCCCAAGGATCCCGACCCCGGCGACCGCGACGCCCGTGCCAACAAGCCAGGCTGGCAGGCGCGCCGCCATCCCCTCAGGCATGCCGGCGCCCACGAGAAACAGCATGGCCGACGCCGCGATCAGCAGGAGCCCGTTGCCCTGGTCCTCGCTGCCCATGAGGGCCTGCCAGCGGTCGACTCCAAACACAGCGGCGAGCGCGGCCGCCGCGACCCAGGCCCCCGCTGCCACCGCCAGGCGCCGCTCCGCCCGCGCGGCCGCCCGCCGGGCGAGGAGCGCACCGGCCAGAACCAGGACCAGTTTGGGGTCCACGATCGAACTCATGGTGAAGGGCGTGAGAGCGAGCGTCGCAGCCACAACCGCCAGGAAGAGCCCACTCTCAAGCCCCCGCCCGGAAAGCTCGCGGGTGAGTGCGAGCGCGGCGTCGCAGCGTTCGCTCTCTAGGTCCTTCGCCGCCACCGCCAAAGGACTACCCGGCGATCGCCAGCCGTCCGCGAGAGCGGGCGAACTCGGCGATCATCTGCGTGAGACCAGCGTCCAGGTCGGTGTTCGGCGCCCAGCCGGTGACAGCGCGCAGCCGGGTCGTGTCGGCGGCGCGCCGCGGGTAGCCGTCCGGCCGAGATCGGTCGAACATGACCCGGGGCGATCGGCCGGTGAGGGACAGGATCCGCTCCACCAGCTCCCGGATCGACGTTTCCTGATCGTGTCCGATGTTCACCGGCTCGGGGGAGGTGACGCGCTCGGCGATGAGCTTCATCCCGAGCGCCGCGTCGCGCGCGTGGAGGAATGCGCGCGTCTGCTCGCCGCTGCCCCACACCTCGACCGGATTGTCTCCGTCGAGCACGCGCTTGACGAGGGCGGGGACAACGTGCGAGGTCGCCTCGTCCCAATGATCGCGCGGTCCGTAGGCGTTGAACGGACGGCAGATGGCGATCTGCATGCTGCTCTCAGTCGAGTAGTAGCGGCCCAGCTCCTCCGCCATGCGCTTTGCCCACCCGTAGCCCTCGTTCGTCGGCTCCGGAGTCCCACGCGAGCCCTCGGACTCCGGGGTCGGCACCGCAGCGTCGTGCGGGTAGATGCACGCGGTCGAGACGACGAGGAAGCGCCCGACTCCACCCCGCGCCGCAGCCTCGAGCATCGCCGAGGCGATCCGCATGTTCGATGTGAACATGTCGGCGTGGTGGAAGCGGTTGTACTCGATCCCCGTGACCTTCGCGGCCAAGTTGAGCACGATCTCCTGCCGGCGCGTCGCGGTCCGGGCCCCCTCGGGATTCCCCACGTCCACCTGCACGAACCGGATGTCCGCCCAGACGGATGCAAGACGCGAGACCGCGCCTCGGCTCAGGTCGTCGGCCACCGTCACTGCCGCGCCGTCCTCGACGAGAAGCTCCACCAGATGGGAACCGACGAAGCCCGCCCCACCCGTCACGCAGACCCGGCGACCCTGCCAGAATCCCATCGCTCCTCCCTTCGCGCATGCAGAACCTGGCGCGCGAACAGCGCCACGAACCGCGGGTTGTGAACCAAGTACCGCCGCCAGAGGCGGCGGGGCTCGCTCGCCAGGCGGAACGCCCACTCGAGCCCAAGGGGCATCATCCAGCGGGGCGCCTGGCGCTTCGCCCCCGAGAGGAAGTCGAACGCGGCGCCGACGGCGACCATCACCGCCGGGAGGCGCCCGCGGTGCGCGGCGGCCCAGCGGTCCTGCTTCGGAGACCCGAGCCCGACGAAGAGAACGCGCGCGCCGGAGGCCTCGATCGCGGCCATCGCCACCCGGTCCTCCTCCTCGCTCAGTTCGCGGAAGGGAGGGCTCCACGCGTAGGCGATCGCCAGGCCGGGGAACCGGGCGCGCAGGCGCTCGGCGAGCCGCTCGCGCACGACCGGCGTGCCGCCGTACAGACCGATCGGAACGCCTCGCCGGGCGGCCTCGCCGCAGACCGCAAGGGTGAGGTCGGGGCCGTAGACGCGGGTCGCCTCGCGCGCCCCGAGCAGGCGAAGCCCCCAGACGAGAGGCATGCCGTCCGGGGTCACGAGATCCGCCGTCTCGAGATCGTCCCGCGCCGAGGGATCGGCGCGTGCCTCCATGACGGTGTGGACGGTGATCGCCGACACCGCCCGCGACTCGCCCGCGCGCGCCCAGCCGACGATGCGCGCCGTCGCGTCCGCGTAGCTCGTCACGTCAAGCCGCACACCGAGGATTCGACGGGAAGGCGGGGGGGCGTCCGCCCCCGCCGGGTCCTCCGCAACCCTCACGGCGCTTGTCACCTCTTCCCAATCCCCACGGAACCGGCCCGAACCGCTTCCGGTCGGGCTATCGGCGCGGGACCTCGAACTCTTGAGCGTTGCGTCCCTCTCCCGGCCAGCGACCGAGCCCGCCGGTACAGGTCCAGCAGCATCGCCAGGTTGCGGTCCGCTGTGTACTTGGTCTCAAAGTCCCGGCGCGCCTCCGCTCCCATGCGGCGCAGCTCCGCCGGGTTGCGCGCCGCCCAGGTGAGCGCCCGCGCGAGGTCATCTGGGTCGCCCGGGTCGACCACGAGCCCGGTACGACCGTCGTCTACCAGTTCGGCCAGCGCCCCGATGCGCGTGGCCACCACCGGCGTTGCACGAGCGAAGGCCTCCACGACCACGCGACCGAATGTCTCGTATGAGATCGACTGGACGACGGCGAGCGTCGCCTCCCCCATGAGCCGAGCGACCTCCTCCCGTCCCAGCGCTCCCGTCCATCTGACGACCCCACGCTCGGCTGCCCGTGCCACCAGGGGCGCGAGGGGGCCGTCTCCAGCCACGACCATGGGGAGAGTCCCGCGCAGACGTTCGCACGCCGCGAGCAGGGCCCGCACACCCTTCTCCTCGCCCAGGCGCCCGACGAACAGGGCGAAGCCGCCCCCGTGCCGGCCGGGGCCGGGGTCGGGGTGCACGAAGTTCGGCTTCACGGCGACCCGCTCCGCCGGAAGCCCGCCCTCGACCAGCTTGGCGGCCGCGAAGGCGCTGGGCGCGATGAAGAGGTCGACATCGCGCGTCCACGTGGAGCGCGCCCGGTGGACGGCGAGCATCGCGGCGACGGTTCCGCTGGGAGCCAAACCCCCGCGATAGCACCGCCGAGCGACCCCCAGCCATGCGACGGGCCGCCCAACGCAGTCCTCGCAGGGCCCTCCGTCGCGAAAGAGTTGTGCGTTGGGGCAGACGACCCGGAAGTTGTGCACGCTTTGCACGACCGGAACTCCCGCCTCGCGGCAAGCGGCATACGCCGACGGTGAGATCAAGGGGAAGGTGTTCTGGAAGTGGGCCACGTCGGGGAGGCGGCGGCGCAGCAGCGCGCGCAGATCGCGCAGCGTCCGGCGCGACCACACGGTCTCGACGCCGAGCCTGAGCCGCTCCGCGAAACTTCTGGCCACGATCTCGTCGTTCGCCCGGGTATACGTCACGACGTGGTGCCCGGCGCGGGCGAGGAGGTCTCGCTCGTCCTCGAAGCAGCGGTTCTCGCCGCTCGGCGAGGCTGAGCGGTAGTAGTCGTGGACGAGGAGGACCGTGAGGGCCACCGCTCACACCACCGCACCGTCGCGCGCCCGCACCCGGCGACCGCACCGGGCGGCCGGACCCGCGTCCACGCCCGCACGGTCCGCAGCAGGGTGGTCCACCACCTCGAACACCTGGACGAAGCACTCGCCGAGCACGTAGGGAGGAAGAACCCGAGAGAGGAGCGGCCGCGCCGCCCGGTACGCGGCAAGCCGGAGCGGCAGCGTCCCGGACGGGCGGGCGTTGCGAACCCACGCGACCCCCCGCACCCGGAGGCCGACTCTCGCCGCGAGAGTGGCCAGAGTCCTCGGGTCGAACCATGCAACGTGTCCCGGATCCCACCGGGCCTCGGCCCCCCGGCGAGCCATCGCCAGCCACTGGAGGCAGAAGGGATTCGGCGTCGTCACGATCAGGCGCCCGCCGCCTCGGAGGACCCGACGAGCTTCGTCTAGGAGGCGCTCCGGACACCCGACGTGCTCGATGATCTCGGCGGCCACGACCGTGTCGAAGGTCCGATCCGCGAAGGGTAGGGCAAGCGCGTTCCCCGCGACGAGGCCGCCCCCGGATCCTGCGCGCGTTCGTACGGCACGCAGCCCCGGGGGCGACAGGTCGAGCCCAATCACGCCGGGGTGAGCGCGCAGGAGTGGACCGTGCAGCGCGGCGACCCCCGCAGTCACCGGGTCGCCGGCGCAGCCGAGGTGCAGGGTCGCGCCGCGCGCCAGGCCGACGACCTCAGGAACGCGGGAACGCACCGCCGGCGACCTCCTCGGGTGGTGTGATCGAGGCGCTTTCCCGACCGCATGCGGACAGCCGCAGGCCGCCCGGCCACCCACGTCCATGATCGGCCGAGGGACACGCCGGTCGAGCCCCGGCAATCGCCGGCGCCGGGGGTCCGAGCCCGGCCGGAGAGCGGGCGTGCCGAGCCAGCGAATCCCACCAGACGACCGTGCCGGTCCACCCGCCTCCGGCGAGCCCCCATGCGGCCCCCACCGGACCTGCCGCGACCGCGCCGACCACGGCCCCGGAGACCGTGAACCCGGCCTGAGCGACGCGTGCCTGCAGACCTCGCCTCGCGTCGGCGCCGGCGCGAAGCCCGATCGCGGCCCCGGTTGTTGCGGCCCATGCCGCCAGCGCGACTCCAAGCGGCACGAATAGGGGGCGCGCCGCTCCCCACCCCGGCACGAGAGTCGCGCCGAGCGAACGGGGAATCGCGAGGAGCACACCGGTCCAGCACACGGCCGCGAGGGCGAGCAGCGCGCCCGCACCTGCGCAGGCCCGTCCCAGCCGACGGGAGTCCCGGCGCGAGAGGGACGCGGCCTCGGGGACCGACCCAATCCCGACTCCCATGATGAGCACGCCCACCGGACCGAGGAGAAGCTGCGCCGTGCGAATGGTGCCGATGGCGGCGAGGCCGAGCAGCCCGCCGAGCGCGTACAGGGTCGCCTGCTCCGCGCCGAGGGTGGCCCCGAACTCGCCCGCGTACCGGCCGGCCAGGTCGCCCTGGTCACGCCACCATCGCGGGGCACCGAGCGGACGCGGCAGGACCCGGGTCTGGCCGAGCCCGATGAGTGCAGCCACCGTCCCGGCAGATCCCCACGCGAGAACGTAGGGCGCGAGCGAACGCACGCCGCGCACCGCGAGCATGGCGGCGGCGGGTGCGAGAAGACCCGCCCACGCCAGATCGTTCACCAGAGCGGCACGCGGCGCGCGCGCCGCGAGGAACACGAACCGCCATGCGTCCTGGAGAAGGACGCCCGGAAGGACGATCCCCATCAGAGACAGCGCCCCTCCAAGGGTCCCCCCGACGGCGAGCCCAGTCACGACCAGAGCCGCTCCGCCAAGGACGCCGAGTAGGACCGCCGAGCCGGCCGAGCCCGCCACCGCGTCGTGCCACCGGGCCGGGTCCATGCCCCCGGCGCGCACGACGAGCGGTTCGGATCCGAGCGCTCGCGAGAGACCGAGCACCAGGAGGTAGGCGGCGAACGCGAGCACGAACCCGCCGAACGCTGCCGGCGGGAGGGCTCGCGCGAGCAGCAGACCGAGGACGAAGTTGGTGGCGCTCGATACCGCCTGGTCGCCGACGGCGTATGCCATCCGGCCCGCCGTGGCCCGCCGGACCGACGAGTGCGTCCTCACCTCGCGCATCGTGAGCGGTAGACCTCCTCGATCGTCCTCCACGGCTCCCCCGGTTCGAGGAGGCGCCGCACGCGCGCTGCGGCGCTACGACCCATCTCGCGGGCCGTCGCCGCATTCGTCAGCGCTTCGAGGGCCCGGGCGGCCTGCTCCTCCGTGCTCACCAGGCTGCCCGACCCCCCGACGAGCCACTCAAGTCCCGGCAGCCGGGACGCCACGACGGTCCGCCCGGCCCACATGGCTTCCTGGACGGCGAAGCTCAAAGCCTCGTGGCGGCTGAACAGCACCACTGCCCATGACTCCCCGATGAGGCGTGCCACGTCCCCGTCCCCTCCCACGAACGTCACGGGGGCGCTCAGCAGCTCGGCGAGGTCGTGCAGGCCCGGCTCGAGCGGTCCGCTCCCGGCGATCACGCCCCGTGAAGGCCGGCGTCGCGCCACGGAGGCGACCGCTCGGATGAAGAGGTCCGGGCGCTTCGGCACGTCCAGCCGCCCGAGCCACAGGAACGTCGGGATGTCCTCGCGCGGGAAAGGCATCGCGGTCAGTCCGGACAGGCGTGGGCTTGCGTGAGGCAGGAACGTCCAGTACCCACCCAACTCCGGCGTGGCGCTGAATGCGCCGAGCGCGCTCCGCGCCGCGAGATCCGCCCCCACCGCTCGGGCCACTCGGTACCCTGGAGGATCGTCGGCCATAGAGCCGTATCCGTGCACTGTGAGGAACGCGCGGATCCCGGCGAGGCGGGCCGCAGCGAAGCTCCGGAGACCGTGACAATGCACGACGTCGGGCTGGAACCTGCGGGCAATGCGGTGAAGAGTCACTGTGGCCGCCGACATGCCCCGAAGGTTTCGTGCCGTGCCCGGAACCGCCACCGGCGCTGACTCCGAGCCCTTTGGATCGCTGCAGGCCCGCGCATCCGGCGCGGCCACAAGTACCCGCCATCCTGCCTCCGACATCCATGCTGCCTGCGCGCGCACGGCAGCGCCGAGCCCCCCCGCGAGGCTGTCGGCGACCAGCAGGCAGCGTCCTCGAAGCGCCGCCTCCTCCGCGCGCTCGGCCACTGATGCCCCGTTAGGTCGCACCTCGGCCTCTCAACACAGCTCCGATGGTGCGGACCAGGATGTACAGGTCGTACGCGAGCGACCAGTTCTCGACGTAGAAGAGGTCGAGGCGGACGGCCTTCTCCGGGGGCAGGTCGCTCCGCCCGCGGATCTGCCACCAGCCCGTCATGCCCGCGGGAACCTCCAGGCGAGGGCCGAGTACGTCCGGGTGCGCGCGCACCTGCTCCACGGGAAGCGGTCGTGGCCCCACCAGGCTCATCTCTCCACGCACGACGTTCACGAGCTGTGGGATCTCGTCCAGGCTCAGACGCCTGAGGACGCGCCCGACGCGCGTGACTCGGGGGTCCCGCCCGAGCTTGAAGAAGGGCACGGAGTCGTCGACGACACCGTTGGCCGCAACCCGGTCGGCGTCCACCACCATGGTGCGGAACTTCAGCATCGTGAAGACGCGGCCACCCCTTGTCACTCGCGGCTGGCGGTAGAGCACCGGCCCCACGGAGGTGAGCCTCACGGCAACGGCGATCGCCCCCCAGAGGGGCGCCGTCATACCCAGGAGGCCGCATGCCAGCACAAGGTCGAAGGCCCGCTTCAGCACCGCCTGCGCGCGGCTGAGCCTCGGCGGCATCACTGACACGGCCGCCACCGACCCCACCCGGCGCACGGTGAGCCGCGTCGCGAGCACCTCCGGGAGGCGTGAGGCGATCAGCAACTCCACGCCCTCCTGGCGCGCCACGCGGGCCACCTCGCACACCTCGGCGGGGTCCACCGCGCTTCCAGTGACGAACATGCACTCCGCGCCGAGGCGCCGAATCTCTCCGCGGAGGCCCGCAAGACCTCCGACCGCGGAGGGACCGCCGGGTCCGGCCGGAAGAGCCGTGGCCACGTACCCGACGGGGACAAACCCGAGACCGGGCTCCCGCAGGAGATCGCCCAGCCGCGCGGCCTCGCCGTTGGTCCCCACGACGAGTGTCCGGAGACCAAACAGGCCGCGGTCGGCCAGCGAGTCCCGGCGCCGGCGCCACGCGCAGCGGATGGCCATCTCGAAGGCGACGGCGAGCGTCCAGGTCAGCGCCACGACCGCGCGCGACAGCTCGGCCTTCGTCCAGTACGAGGTCATGACCACCAGGCCGACGCCGATGCTCACCGCGGATAGCACGCGCCGGAACTCCTCCTCCGGGGCCATGCGGTGCGCCTCGTACAAGCGCAGAGCAGCGAAGACTGCCAGCCACACCGGCGGCCCGAGGCCCGCGAGAAGGAGGTACCCGCCCGTGATGTGGCGGATGCCGAAGCGGAGGTGGTAGGCGACAAGGAGCGCGCCCACAAGGCTGAGAGCGTCGGTGAGAGCACACCCCAACGCCGCCCGGCGGAGTATGACACGGGCCGGGAGGGATCCGGGCACGCCGGCTCTCGCCGAGAGCGACCCAGGACGTTCAAGAACCCGCGTTGACATCAGGTGCCTCTCCCCACACATCGGCAGCGGCGTGCGTAACGCACCTCTTCCCACCCCTCGGCCGGCTTGCCCAGGCGCTTGAGCCACCACGCCTTCACACCGTGCCGGCTCCTCACGCATCGGGGGCCGATCCTTCTCGGGGAAGCACGTGCTTCGCCATCACGACGATGGTGGGGTAGTCGCCGTTCGCATCCACCGTTCCGAGTCCAGCCACCAATACGGTGTTGCCGGTCGTCACCGTCGGCGGTCCTGTTCCCGCAGCCCACGTCAGCGATGGTTCGATCGAGACGAGGTCACCACCCGTCGCAACGTCGACCGAGTACGCCTCCGTGTCCGTGTAGAACGTCTTCTCCGCCGTGAACGCGTTGCGGATGTTCGCCTGGGCCGCACGGTCCTGCGCCTTCTTCCGCGCGCCGAGGAACGTCGGGACGGCGATCGCGATCAGAATGGCAATGATCAGCACGACCACCATCAACTCGATGAGGGTGAACCCCTCGTCCCGGTTCCGAAGCCGCTTGTGCAGAGCCACGAACATACTCCCACCTCCTCCTTCTCGAAGGCTCCTCCTTCGCTGCCTTGGTATCGGGGAGGCGGTCGCGGAACTTTAGGGCAGGGGCGAGAGATTCTTCCGGTTCGCACCACGCTGCGCGTTCGCCGCGCTGAGAACCGCTCTCGCGGGCTATCGGAGGACTACCGGCCGGGCCCTGAGCGCGAGGAGGCGTGACCTTCGGGCGGGGTATGCGGGCCGGGGCGGCACTCGGTTGCCTCCCTGTCGTGCTGGTGCCACCCGCCTGTAGCGGTGTCGGCTGCCCCTGGCGCGCCTCACGGCGGAGGGATCAATCCTCGGCGCTTCGTCCCTGCCGCCACGCAACGTCGAACACAACTTCCCACGCAGTCATCGCGACGGTTGTAGCCATCGAGCTGCCGACGATGCCGGTGCGGTACTTGACGAACACGTCGACGACATCGTCAATTGCCTTATCGAGGTCGCGGATGTTCACGGCAGCCAGCCAATCGGGTGGATCGAGGGTGTTATGGGCGATCGCTGCGGTTGCGAGTTCGGTTACTCGCTCAAGGTCCCGCTCGAGCTTCTTGCCGTCCGCCTCCGCCTCCTTTGCGAGATGCGCCTGCCCCGAGGGGAGGCCGGCGGGGTGGGTGGCGATCTCGTCCAGCAGTCGCTTCAAGCTCACGACGTCTCTACCGGGCTCCTGCACGCGCCGGATCGTAACTGCGATCCAGGCCAGGTAGTTGAAGGTCGCCCACTTGTAGAATGTCGCGTTGGCGCGCGCGCGCGGCGGGGCAGCCTCGACGGTCTTGGTGAACCCCCGAAACACCTGACGACTCATCAGAAGTCGATCCACGACTTCGATCCAAAGAGGCCCCTTCGCATCTAGCCACTCCCGCCACCGGTTGAGGTACTTGAGATCGGGCATACAAGAACTCTACGGGTCCTGGATCGAGAAGGTGTACATGGCGCTCTCGTCACATGGCGTGCCGACGTTCTTGACCCATACCCGGCCGACCAGTTTGGCCCCATGATTCTCGAGAAGACGGAGGATCTGATCGATGAACCCAAGCGCTCCCCTTACTTGGTTGCGAGAACCTCGTCGGAGATTGGCCCGCAAGTCCTGTCCCTTGACCTCGCCCAGCACCCAGTCGAGGGGATGTTCGCTCGAGACCAGCTTCGGGTGGAAGCGCCTCTTCAGAGCCACGAAGTCCCGAGTGACTGCGGCGAGCTTCCGCTGATTGATGATCACGCCCGCCAAGGCGAGCACGGAAGGCGCATTGGCCGGGGAAGTCGCGAGGAGGGTCTCGCCACTCCCCGATTCAGCCATGTAACAGATCCGGAGCTCGCATCCCTCCGGCACAACTTTGGCCACCTCGCGGTGGCCAAAGGACCTGCGGAGACGGCGCAACGACCGAGTTTCTCGCCGCAGCCACCGCTCTGTCGCCACGGGCGGCCGTCGTGGAGGACCCAGTACGCAAGCCTGGTCGCCAGGTCGAGGTCGCTCCGGCCGGAGCGCCCCCGAGGCGGCCGACCCGAACACCGGCGCGCAGGCAACCCTCTCCTCGCGCTCGATCACGTGCCGATCTGAACGCGGTATCTCATGAGCGTTCGGGCAACGTTCCGTTTGACCGTACGTTCTTACTTACGCTATTGGTTATTGGAAGGCGTACGTTTGGATGCGCGGCTCTCGGTCGTGGAGGAGGAGGATCAACATGACCCCCGAATACGTTCCCGCCACCGAAGCGCGAGCGCGCCTCTACGAACTCATCACCAACGTGATCCCCACGCGGCCCGTCATGCTGCTCAGGCACAGCCGGCCGGCCGCTGTGCTCCTGTCTCCCACCGCCTACGAGGAACTGACCACTCGAATCGAGCAGCTCGAGAACGAGATCGCGCTGCTGGCCGATCGCGCGGGGATTGAGGAGTACGAGCCACTCGAGAAGATCGCCGCTGAGATCCGCCGGGAACGTCGCCCGCGCGGACGACGCGCCACCGGTTGACGCCGCTCTGAGCCCCGCCCCGGCGAGCAGCCCTGCCATCGTCCACACCTCGGCGGTCACGTCAGCGACCGTAACACGGCGAGCGAAGTGGGCTGGATGCGGTCGACCCGTTCGCGAGAATGTATTCGGCGGGTGGTTCGCCTGGGCGAGAACCCTCAGGTCACCCGACCAGTTGACGCACGAGTGAAGTCCGAGCCCGTCGATCGAGTTGATCTAGCGCCCTACGCGCGGCGAGTACTTCATTCACCGCGGCAGTGAACGCAGCCGCCTTCCTGTCGACAGCCTGACTCGCGTCGAACGCTTCGAACCATGCGGCGACATCACTCCATCGCCAGAGCGGGCTGCGTACGTTGCCGGCAACCGGCCGGGGCCAGTTCCCCGGACCCCTCGTCCCGTTGGTGAGTGCGGAGATCGACTGCCGGCTGCGGCCAGTACGCTCGGCGATGTCTGCCGCGGAGACCAGATCATCGGGTTCGACTCTACGGACCTCGAACCCCGCTTCCTCCACGTTCTTGATGGCCGATAGCACCGCCTCGCGGAAGGAAGGCGCTTCACGATCGAATCCGATTGAGTGTCCCCGAGGACCGGACTCCGGCACGCCGTCGTCGGCCCCTGCTTCGAACAGGCGGTTCGCCCCCTCGGTATCAACCTTGTCGTCGACCACGAGTCGGAACACGTACGTGGCCATCACTTCCCCCCTTCGCGTGCTTTCGTATGAACTCTCTGATCCGTCTGGCCATCGTCTCTGGAGTCCGCGGCGTGCTCCACACGGTCAGCTCCTGACCGTTGGGGGCGACCACCTTTCCCCACACGTGCCCCGAGCGGATCTCAACTACGTCGAAGCCAGCATCCTTCGCCTGCCTGAGCGCCTTCGTTATCTCCTTGTGTTGATGGCGCCCCTTCGCCATCAAAGCATCCTACCTGCAAGCGTGGACATTGTCCACACCCAATCTCGCAGCGCGCTGGTGGAGGGCATCCGAGGCCACCCGGTGGGAACCGCGCGAACCGAGATCTCACGGTCGGCGCGCGGCAACCGGCACCAGCCTCACCGGTGCGGCGACCGTCGGCACGACGAACCGCATCAACGTGTCAAGGGTGTGCCGAGGGTCAGCTCTCTCTGCTTCAGGGTCCAACCACCTTCTCCAACCGCGCGCGCATCCAGCCGGCCGGCGCGTTCAGCGCCGAGTCGGCGAGGGGGAGGTTGGCCATCTTCTCGAGCACCTCGGCCTCGATGCCCAGGACCTCCTCCCCGATGAGGAGGAAGTCCGCGATGTCGAGGTAGCGCGGGGCCACCGGATCAGGATTGCGCGAGCTTCTCGAGGATAGTCTTGTTCCGCTCGATGGACGCGCGCAGCCGCTCCCGGAAGGCCTCATCCTTGCGGCGGGCTTCGATGTGGGCTGCGATCGCCGCGCGCACCTCCTCGGCCACCGGCATGCCGTTGACCCGTGCGACGGCCTCGAGTTCTTGCGCCTGCTCGGCCGAAACCCTCACGGTGAGCATCTTGTTCTCCATGGTCCACCCTCCTCATCGTGCATCACCCGCATGATAGCATCTCCACATCGATCCAGCTAGCTAGATGTATGCGCGGCGTCGTGATGATGCGGCACAGTCGCACGGCGGGGTCATTCACGGTCGTGATCGCCCGGTGCTCCCCGATCCTGAGCCGGCAGTAGCCCGCCCAGTGCCCCGTGAGCTTCCTGCACCGCTCCAGCCTGGGATTGTCGGCCAGCTCGCCAAGGCGGTGGATGATCCTGTCCTGTTGAGCCTGAACTCAACGCTCGCGCCTGTAGCGGCCCGCCCGGTACTCGTCGGCCCAATTGCGCGTGCTCCGCCACTGACCTCGCTCGTCTCGATGCGCGCGCAAGCGCCCACGTTCGGCCGCGGCGCGAAGCGCGCGAACCGAGATCTCACGACCGGCGAGCGCGGCAAGCGGCACGAGCCTCGTCGGCCCGGCGACCGCCGGCACGATGAACCGCATCAAGGTGTCGATAATGGCCCGGGCCAAGACCTCGCCGAGCGGACCAGGGTCGTCGGCGTCGGCTCGGCCAAGCGCCTTGAGGTACCGGGTCCGCTGCCCCTTGCGGATGATGGCAGGCGGGTAACCGAGCCGGACGAGGAGGAGGTTCGTGAGGAGACGGCCCGTCCGGCCGTTGCCGTCCAGGAACGGATGGGTGCGTTCGAACTCCGCATGGACAGCGGCGAGGGCCTCGGGGAGTGGTCCATCAGCGTCGCGCAGTGCGCAGGCCCGCGCGATCCAATCGGTGGTGAGCGCCTGGACCTCCGGCCAGTCCGGCGGCTGCATACCACCAGGAAAGGGATGGATGTTGTGCCGGCGGAACGAGCCGGGACCCTCGTATGGGCCGGCGTTGGGGTGCGGAGCGACCTCCCACACCTTCGACATCGCCAGCGTGTGCACATGACGGACCTCGGTCAGCGTAATCAGATCTCCGGTCGTCCACTCGCCTGGCCCCTCGAAGCCAGCCTCCTTGGCATGGGTGAGCGCCATCTCTTGTAGAGAAGGGCGTGTATGCGATGCAGAAACGACAAGAGAATCTCCTTGTGTGGATGGCGCCCCTCACGCGGTGCATCTTGCTAGCCGGACAAAGAAGAACGGGGCGAGTGGAGTTGGATCGGAAGCAGCTTGGCGAGACTTTCGAAGTCTCCGTCGGTGGTCAGGATCCCGAACTGACGTCGAACCGCCGCACCGCAGATCAGGAAGTCGGTGTTCGAACCCTGAACCCCCTTCGCTCGACATCGATTGAAGAATGAGGCGGCCTCCTCGTAATCCTCCATCCCCAGCCTGATGTCGGGAAAGGCGCGCAGATGATCCCGTAGCGTCTGGAACTGCTGTTCGCGCCGGATCCCGGAGAGGAGTTCCTGGCGGATCGGACCGAGGATCGTCGCTCGACCTTCCCGGATCAATTCCGCCAACTCTCGTCCCGCGGGATGCTCCGACGGCCGATGACGCCGTAGTGCCAGAGACCACACGGAGGTATCAACGATAACGTTCATGCCCTGCGGCGCTGCCGCTTGTAGTCATATCCGGGATCGAAGTCGATCTTGCCAAACAGCTCCAGGATCCTTGCCTGCCTCCGCCGCTGGATGTACTCCTGCAACGCTTCGGTGACGGTGTCCTTCTTCGTCCGGTGTCCGCCGACGCGAAGCGCCTCGTTCAACAGCCGCTCGTCTATCGCAAGGTTGGTCGCCATGTGTCGGAGTCTACACATCAAGACAGGGTGGCACAAGGACCTCAGCCGGGTCGGGCGGATCGTGCTCGGTCACCTCGCAAGCCCACGGTCCCAGGGACTCGCGTTTCCACATCGTGATGCTATGATGCTGATATGGCGAAAGTCCGAACGACGCTCACGATCGACGAGGCCGTTCTGCGCGCGGTGAAGGTCAAGGCCGCGCGCGGCGGCAAGGGAGACAGCGAGATCATCGAGGAGGCTCTGCGCCGCGATCTCGGCCTCGACCTGCTCGAGGGGCTCTGGAACCGCAATCAGCTCTCCGAGCAGGAGGCGGTCGCTCTTGCCGTCGAGGCACAACACGCCACCAGACGGCGCAAGCGACGCTGAGCGCCTTGCGCGCCGTTCTGGACCCGAACGTCACCATCTCGGGGTTCCTCTCCCCCTCGGGATCCCCCGCTCGGTTTCTCCTTGCGTGCCAGCGGGGAGACTTCGATCTCGTTGTCTCTCCGCTCGTTCTTGACGAACTCGTGCGAGCGCTCGGCTATCCGAAGCTGCGGCGCCGGATCGCCGCTGAGGAAGCCCGGCGCATCATCTGGTGGCTGGCTTCCGCCGGGACGGTCGCGGCCGACCCCGACCGGCCCCCGCGGATTCGCTCCGTCGATCCGGGAGACAACTACCTCCTTGCTCTCGCCGAGGCCGAGAGCGCGGTACTTGTCTCCGGCGACAACCATCTGCTCCGGCTTGCCGGAGAACTCCCAGTCCACTCGCCGACCGGCTTCCTCGCTCTCCTCGATCAGACACAACCGTAGGCTGACCCGCCCCCGCTCGGGCGGTGCCACGCCGGAGCGAGAGCGTGGCGCCCTGTCGCAATGAATCGGGTTGCGCAACATATTCCGGTGCGCTAGGCTGTCAGCGGAAGGAGAGACCGATGGGTGTTCCCGTTCGCGAGAAGCTGCGCGCGGTTGCCCGTGACCTGGGAAGCCAGGCCGAGACGGCCCGCACCCTGGGCGTGAGTCCCTCCCGCGTGAGTCGGTGGCTCCGCACGGAGGAGCCGGACCGGGCCGGACGTCGCAGGGTCGACGGGCTCGAGTTCGTCCTGGCCCGACTCGGTGATCTGTACGAGCGCGAGACCGCGCTGAAGTGGCTTCAAGGCCTGAACGCCCACCTCGGCCACCGACGGCCTGCCGACCTGATCGCCGCCGGCCGCATCGCCGAGGTGCTTCGGGCGATCGAGGCCGAAGACACCGGCGCGTACGCCTGACCGGTGCTCTACCGCGTCTTCCCATTCCGCCGCGGCGCCGCGCCGACCGACGAGGGCGGGGCGCTCCACGTCCCCCGAACCCGCCAGGGGTCGGGACGCCATGACAATCCCGATCTGTACGGGGCGCTGTACGTCGCGCGAGCCCCGGTGTCGGCCGTTGCCGAGCGCATCCAGGCGTTCCGCGGGCAGCCTCTCGCCGATGCCGACCTCCGCCGCGCCGATGGGACTCATCTCGCGCTCGCCTCGATCGATGACGCGGGGCTCGGCTTGATCGTCGATCTCGACGATCCTCAGGTCCTGCTCGAGCGGAGCCTCCGACCGTCGGGCGTCGCGACCCTGGACCGAGGCGTCACGCAGACCATGGCGCGCGCCCTCTTCGCGGAGGGTGTCGCGGGGTTCGAATGGTGGTCGGTGTTGGAGGCGTCATGGGGCAACCTCACGCTGTTCGCCGAGCGCTCCGTGGGCGTGCTCGGACTCCCGGCCGGTCCCGAGCCTCTAACGCTCGGGCACCCGGCGCTCCGGGCGGCAGCGCAAGCCCTCGGCATCCGTCTGGCGCGCGGCTAGGACGTCCCGGCGCATCGCGCCGCGGTGGACGCCCATCTCGACCAGACGCTCGGTCCCCGGCGATCCGCGTGCTTGCGTTCATCGGCTACGAAGCCATCGATCGAGGTCGCGCCGGTGCACGATTCCCAGAACGAGAAGGACTCTGTCCTCGGCCAGCACGTCATACATGACTCGATGGTCCCCGACGCGCAGTCGGTGGAACGAATCCGACGATCCCCGAACGGTCTTGACCCTCTTCCCGCTGATCCGCCCCGGCTGTGCCACGTCGGAGGCAAGCCGTTCGAGCGCTTCGCGAAGCCGAGACCGCCCAAGGGGGGGCAGCTTGCGGAAGGTCCGCGCGGCGGAGGGAGAGAACTCGACCGCGAACGGGCTCAGCCCAGCTCCCGAAGGCTCGTGGTCTTTCCGGCACGATATGCCGCCCGCCCCTCCCGGCGCATGCGGACGAACTCGCTCGCGCTCGCCAGCACGATGTCCTCGGCTTCCTCGACGGGGAGAAGCACAGCCGCGGGGATGCCTCGCTTGGTGACCACGTAGGCGACGCCCTGCCCGACCGCATCGACTACCTGCGATGCTCGGGCCTTCAGCTCCTTGATTCCGATCTCAGCCATCGAACGGTCTCCCCCCCTGTCGTGACTACCTCGGTGATCACTTTACCACACGGCCTGCCGACCTGATCACCGCGGGGCGCGGGCACACCACCCCGCCGGCGCCCGGTCTCCGGCGATCCGCTACTTGATCAGCTTCACGATGTTGAACATCGGCATGTAGAGCGCGACGACCATGCCGCCGACCGCGCCGCCCATGACGACGATCAGGATCGGCTCGATGAGCGAGGTGAGGGCCTCGACGGTCGCCTCGACCTCCTGGTCGTAGAAATCGGAGATCTTGGCGAGCATCGTGTCCAGGGCGCCGGTCTCCTCCCCGACCGCCATCATCTGGACGACCATGGGAGGGAAGACCGCGTGGCGCTCGAGCGGCTTGGCGATGCTCTCGCCCTCCTTGACGGAGGCCTGGACCTCCTTGACGGCGCGGGCGATCACGTCGTTGTTCACGGTCTCGGCCACGATGTCGAGGCTCTGCAGGATCGGCACGCCGGAGCGCGCGAGGACCGACAGCGTGCGCGCGAAGCGGGAGAGCGCGGTCTTGTGCGCAAGCGGCCCGAAGACCGGCGCCTTCAGCTTGAAGGCGTCCAGCATGGCGCGGCCGCGATCGGTCGCCGCGAAACGCTTCAGACCGAAGGCGGCCCCCCCGGCGATCCCGAAGATCAGGAACCAGACCTTCTTGAACGCGTCGGAGATCCCGAGCAACAGCCGGGTCGGAAGCGGCAGCGTGCCGCCGAGATCGGCGTAGAGGTTCTTGAACGTCGGCACGATGAAGAGCAGCATGCCGACGAGGATGATCACGACGAGGCCGAAGACGGCGACCGGGTAGGTCATCGCGCTCTTCACCTTCTGGCGGAGCGCGACCTCCTTCTCGAGCGTCTCCGCCAGGCGCAGCAGCGCGCCGTCGAGCACACCGCCGGTCTCGCCGGCCTTCACCATCGCCACGTACAGCCGGCTGAACACCTTCGGGTGCTTCGCCAGGCCTTGCGAGAGCGACTGGCCTCGCTCGATGTCCTGGCGCACCTCGTCGATCACCTTCGCAAGCTTGCGGTTCTCCGTCTGCTCCGCCAGGATGTTCAGCGCGCGCAGGAGGCTCAGCCCGGAGTTGATCATCGTCGCGAACTGCCGCGACATGACCGCGACCTCCTTGGCCTTCACCGCGCGCTTCCACGGCATCGAGAACTCCTTCTTGCCGATCCCGGCGCGCTGTTCCTGGATCAGGATCGGGGCGAAGCCCATCTCGCGGAGCTTCCCCGCCACGAGCGACGGCGATTCCGCCTCCAGGGAGCCTGAGACGAGCTTCCCCGAGCGGTCCCGGACCTTGTACGCGAATGTGGTGGCCATGCTCCCCTACCCCCTACCCCCTGCCCGCGAGCCGGTTGAAGTCCTCGGGGTTCTGGCAGCGCTCGAGCGCCATGTCGTAGGCCAACCGGCCCCGCAGGACCAAGTCGGCGAGCGCCTGGTCCATGGTCTGCATCCCGTACTTCCCTCCGGCCTGCATCGCCGAGTAGATCATGTGGGTCTTCCCCTCGCGGATCAGGTTCCGGATCGCCGGCGTCGCCACCATGACCTCGCAGGCGACAACCCGGCCCCCGGCGTCCAGCGTCGGCAGGAGCTGCTGGCACACAATGCCCTGGATGGTCGAGGCGAGCTGGACGCGCACCTGCTGTTGCTGGTGCGGCGGGAACACGTCGATCACCCGGTCGATGGTCTGGGGCGCGGACTGTGTGTGCAGGGTCGCGAGCACCAAGTGGCCGGTTTCGGCCGCGGTGATGGCCGTGGAGATGGTCTCGAGGTCCCGCATCTCCCCAACCAGAATCACGTCGGGATCCTGGCGGAGCGCGTATTTCAGGGCGGAGGAGAACGACTTCGTGTCCGAGCCGACCTCGCGCTGGTTCACCACGGAGTTCTTGTGGAAGTGCAGGAACTCGATCGGGTCCTCCACCGTGATGATGTGATCGCTCCGCTCGCGGTTCACGATGTCCACGATGGCCGCGAGCGTCGTCGACTTCCCCGACCCCGTCGGCCCCGTCACGAGCACCAGCCCGCGCGGCAGGTGGGCGAACTCCCCGACCTGCGGGGGCACCCCAAGCTCCTCGACCGAGCGGATCTCGAAGGGGATCCGCCGGAACGCCGCGCCGATCGAGTCGCGCTGGAAGTACACGTTCACCCGGAAGCGGGCCTTCGAGGGCAGCGAGTACGAGAGGTCCAGCTCCAGCTCCGATTCGAGCTTCTCCCGCTGGCGCTGGGTGAGGATGCTGTAGATGGTCCGCCGGAGCTCCGCAGGCTGCAAGAGCGGGTAGTCGAGCAGGCGCACGAGCTTGCCCTGAACCCGGAGCACCGGTTGCGCTCCCACCGTCAGATGGAGGTCGGAGGCGCCGTCCCGCACGGCCCGCTCGAGCAGGTCGTGCATGGACAGCTCCTTCACCTCCTCCTCCAAGCGCGGGCGCGCCGGACCCACCACCTCCCGCAGAGGGTCTGCGCGCATCCCGTCCTCGGCATCGCCCTCGGCGTCCGGCGCGTACGCCGCCGCGATGCTCGCCATGATCTGGCGCCTGAGCGAGAGCGCGGGCCGCACCTCGTAGTGGGTCGCGAGGGCGACCTCGTGGAGCGCCGCTTGATTCGTCGGCTCCGCCATCGCGACCGTCATGACCCCGTCGGACAGCTCGATGGCAATCACGCCGAGGCGTCTTGCGAGCTCCTCCGGCACGATTCGCGCGACGGTCGCGGGAGGCGGCACCGCCGCGAGGTCCACGAACGGGACCCCGAGCTGACGGGCGACCGCTTCCACCAGCGTGCGCTCGTCCACCAGGCCCATCTCGAGCAGGATCCGCCCGAGCGGGCGGCCGCTCTCGCGCTGCCGCTCCAGGGCCGAGAGCAGCTGGTCGCGCGAGATGAGGCGCTCCTCGACGAGCACCTCTCCGAGCGGCTTCCCGGTCATCTTCCCCCCCAGGTTGTGCGCGGCTCAGGCGGCGCGCCCTCCGCGCCGGCCTCGTCTTCTGTGTCGGCCGGAGAACCGGCGGGCTTGAAGAGAGTCCCGGTTCCTGGTGGCGTACGTACGTTTGCTTATGGCTCGTACGTATGTTATCCTCGGGGCGTGGAGAAGCGGCTCACGGCATCGAAGCTGCGGGAGAACGTCTACCGCATTCTCGATCACGTCCTCCGGACGGGCCGGCCCGTCGAGATCGAGCGTCGCGGCCACGTGCTCCATATCGTCCCCGCCCGCACACATCAGCCGAGTCGCCTTGAGGGCCTCGCGACCCACGCCCGCGCCCTGGAGGGGGATCCCGAGGATCTCGTCCACCTCGACTGGTCGAGCGAGTGGCGCCCCTAGCCGACCGCGGCGCGCGGACCCCTTCTCCCCCGTTGTTCGTGGATACCCACGTGGCGGTCTGGCTCTACCTTCCGCGCCTCGATCTCTTCAGCGACCGCGCCCGCGCGCTGCTCGAAGAGCGTGAGCCGGTCATCTCCCCTATGGCGCTCCTCGAGCTTGAGCACCTGCGGGAAGTCGGCAGGCTGCGCGCGAGTTCCGCCGAGATCCTCGAGAGCCTGCACATCCAGCTCGGCCTGCGGGTCCTCGACCTGGAGTTCGGCCGCGTCATCCACTCGGCGCTCGCCCAGACCTGGACGCGCGACCCCTTCGATCGCCTGATCGTCGGTCACGCGGCCGCGGCACGCGGAGAGCTGCTCACCCGGGACGAGGTCATTCACGCCCACTTCCGGGGCGCCGCCTGGTAGAGGGCGGCCCCACCAGGCCGGCCACCGACCGTCTGACACGGCAGACACGTCTGACGGCTCGGCGCGACCTTCCGCTCCCCTACGGCGCTCGGCCGTAGGCCTCCAGGGACGCGACCGCCCCGTCCGCCGTCGAGGCGACGGTCAGACGATGACCCGCATGATCTCCTCGATCGAGGTGTCCCCGGCCAGCACCTTCTCGATGCCGTCCTCCCGGAGGCCGCGCATCCCCTGCTGGCGCGCCGTCCTGCCGATCTCCTCGGAAGGGCGGCGCTCGACGGTCAGGCGCTCGATCTCCTCGCTCATGAGCATCACCTCGTGAACCGACATGCGCCCGTGGTAGCCGGTCTTGCCGCAGTGCTGGCACCCGACCGCTCGGTAGATCGTCGGGACCTCGCCCCCGGGGCCCAGCGGGATCCCGGCCTCGCGGGCCGCATCGGGAGTCGGCTGGTGCGGCTCCCTGCAACGATCGCACAGACGGCGGATCAGCCGCTGAGCAAGAACACAGTCGAGCGCCGAGCCGACGAGGAAGGTCTCTATGCCCATCTCGGTGAGGCGGGTCACGGCCGACGGCGCGTCGTTCGTGTGGAGCGTGGAGAGGACGAGGTGACCGGTGAGGGCGGCCTCCACCGCAATCTGCGCGGTCTCGCGGTCGCGGATCTCCCCGATCAGCACGATGTCCGGGTCGCTTCGAAGGATCGAGCGCAGCGCCGACGCGAACGTCAGCCCCGCCCTCGTGTTGATCTGGATCTGGTTCACTCCACCCAACCGGTACTCGACCGGGTCCTCGACGGTGATGATGTTCCGGTCGGGGAGGTTGAGGATGTTGAGCGTCGCGTAGAGCGTCGTGGACTTCCCCGACCCGGTCGGCCCGGTGACGAGGATCATCCCGTACGGCTTGCGGTACGCCGTCTCGAAGCGCTGAAAGTTGCCCGCGCTGAACCCGAGGTCCTGGAGCTTCAGCAGCACCGAGGACTTGTCCAGGATCCGGATGACCACCTTCTCGCCGTAAACGGTCGGGAGCGTCGCCACTCGCAGGTCGATCGCCCGCCCCCCGACGACCAGCCCCACGCGCCCGTCTTGGGGAATCCGCCGTTCCGCGATGTTGATGTCGCTCATGAT
Organism: Acidobacteriota bacterium; assembly: GCA_016208485.1. Taxonomy (GTDB): domain Bacteria; phylum Actinomycetota; class AC-67; order AC-67; family AC-67; genus JACQXY01. The sequence continues at coordinate 23,034 of JACQXY010000060.1, forward strand.
CTTGAGCCGGGAGATGACTCCGGACTGAATGGACTTCGGTGAGCGCATGACCTCGTGGAGGACCCCGTCCACGCGGTAGCGGACGCGGACGTCGCGCTCCTGCGGCTCCACGTGGATGTCGGACGCGCGGTCGTTCACCGCCTGGGTAATGAGCAGGTTCACGAGCTTGACGATCGGAGCGTCCTCGACGAGCTCCTGGACCCGCGCGAGGTCCTCGGCCTCCGACTCCTCGGCCGCCGCGGCCGCCGCGATGTTCTCCACCGAGGTGTCCATCCGGTTGAAGCGGCCGATCGCCGACAGGATGTCGGACCGCGTCGCGATGACCGGCTTCACCTCGAGCCCGGTGAGAGTCCGGATGTCGTCGCGCGCGAAGACATTCTGTGGATCGCTCATCGCCACGAGCAGCGCGACGCCGTCGTAGGCGATCGGGAGGGCGCAGTGCCGGCGCGCGAGGCTCTCCGGCACGAGGGCGGCCGCCGACGGGTCGATCGGGTACTCGCCGAGGTCGACGAACTCGAGGCCGATCTCCTGGGCCAGCAGGGCCACGAGCACCGGCTCGCTCACCATCTTGAGATCCACGAGAACCCGCGTGAAGCTCTTCCCGAGCCGGCCCTGCTGGGCGCGCGCCTCCTCGACCTGCTCCCTGGTGACGAGCCCCCGCTCCACCAGGACGTCGGCGAACTGCCGGGGGCGCTTCGCGTCGTCCCGGCTCACGGGGCGGCTCGCGGCTCGGTCGGCTTCCACGCTCTGGACCCGGACGCCTCGATCGGCTCCGGCTTCACATTATCCGAGGCCGGCCCCGGCGTGGGGGCCTCCGCACGCCTAGCGGCGGAGCCTCATGCGCTGCTCCTCCCGGGTCGGGATTCGCAGCGGACGGCGCGGCGGCGCGCCGGCGTCCTCGGTGAGGTCGCGTAGCAGGCGCGCCGGGTCGCCGTCGGCCTCGTCCCCGGGGAGGGGGTCGCCTCGGCTGCCCCTGTCGGGGTGAGCGGGCGCGACCTTCCCCGGAGCCGGCGCTCCGACCCTGCCGAGCGCCGGAGCGGCTTGCGGCGCCGCGGCCGGCGGCGCGTCCGGGTCCGACTCCACGAGGCCCTTGCGCGCGAGCGCGGCAAGCCCGCAAGCGGTCTCGTAGGCCTTCGTCCCCCGCGTGCGCGCCACTTCTCTCGCCGATCGCCCGGCGGCCACGGCCGCGAGGAGCCTCCACTCTTCCGCCGAGACCGTGACGACATCCGAGCCGATCGCCGAGGCCAGGCGCAGCGCTCGATCGAGCGACCCGATCGCCTCCGAAACCTCTTTCCACTCGCCCCGGCGCGCGGAGACGCGCTCGAGAAGCTCGTCCACCCCGAGGTGCACCGGGCCGGAGCCGGGCGGGCCCGGCTCCACGGCGAAGGTGCCCCCGCTTCCATCCAGGATTTCGAGCGCCAGATCGATGGAGCCGTCCTCATCGAGGACCCCGCCACCTTCCGGAGCCACGCCGAGCACCACCCCGCCCTGGAGCATGAAGCTCGCCGCCCGGCCGCTTCGCCGGACGTCGAGGCGACCGGACACCTTGCTCGCCGACATGAGGTGCAGGACATCGGTGAGCGCGAACGGCTCGAGGCTGCCGTTGAGCATTGCCCTCTCCCTGCCGAGAAATCTCCTGTCTCGTTCTTCGGCAGGGCGGGCTCTCTCCTTTATCCGGGGGATCTCCCCTGGTCCGAAGGGACCCCGCCTGGACCGCCGGCGGTCGCCGGATCCCCTCCGCGCCGGCCGAGGGCGCGAACGAGCGCGGCCGACATCGCCTCCAGCGGGGCCGGAACCCCGGTCCAGATCTCGAACGAGAGAGCGGCCTGCTGCAGGAGCATCCCGACCCCATTGAAGGCCCGCGCGCCGGCGGCGCGGGCCGACTCGAGCAGCGGGGTCGCGGGCGGCGCGTAGATCAGGTCCACCACCACGATGCCTGCGGGAATCGCCGACTCCGGCACCGGAAGGTCCGACCCGCTGCCGGGGGTGGCGTTGACCAGCAGGTCCGACCGGGAAAGCGCCGCGCCAATCTCCGCCGGCGTCCAGGAGGGTGCTTCCCACCCGGCCTCCCGCGCGAGGTCTTGCGCCATCCCGGGGCGGCGCGCGGAGATCGCGATCTCGGAACCGGCCGCGGCGAGCGCGACGGCGACGGCTCGCGCCGCCCCTCCCGCCCCAAGCACCAGCGCGCGCCGCCCGCCCGGATCGAATCCGGCGTCCCGGTGCAGGAATCGGAGAAACCCGGGGCCATCGGTGTTTGCCCCCACAAGCCGGTCGCCGATGCGGGTGATCGTGTTCACCGCGCCGACGCGCGCCGCTTCCTCGGACGTCTCGTCCAGGTGCCGCATCACCGCGCGCTTGTGCGGCATGGTCACGTTGAGCCCGCGGATTCCGAGACCCCGCATCCCGGCCATCGCGTCGCCGACCCGCTCGGCCGTGACCTCGAACGGCACGTAGACCCAGTCGAGCCCGACCGCGCGGTACGCGGCATTGTGAATCACCGGGGAGAGAGAATGCTCGACCGGCCGGCCGATGATGCCGGCGACGACCGCCGAACCGGCTCTTGCGGCGGCACTCATCGCATGGCGCGGCTCTTCAGCCGCGCGAACTCCCGCGCCGTCGTCGCGAACCCGTGCTCCCCGCGCTCGTTCATGAGCACGTAGTAGAGATACGGCACGCGCGCGGGGTCGAGCGCGGCCCGCAACGAGTCGATCCCGGGGGAGGCGATCGGCGACGGCGGCAGGCCGTCGTGCAAGTAGGTGTTGTACGGCGAGGCGATCTCGAGATCGCGGTACAGCAGGCGGGGCTTGTAGGCGCCCGTCCGCAGGAAGATCGCGTACTGCACGGTCGCGTCGATCTGGAGCCGCATACGAGCGCGGAGGCGGTTGTAGACGACCGCCGAGATGAGCGGCCGGTCCTTGGCGACCTTCGCCTCGCGCTCGATCATGCTCGCGATCACGACCGCCTGGTACGGGGTCACCCCGAGCCCCTTCGCCCGGGACCAGTCCAGAGACGCCGTCTCCCGGTCGAACTGCCGGAGAAGGAGCGCGACCACATCGGTGGCGGTCGCGTCTTCGAGCACGTCGTAGGTCTTCGGGAACAGGAACCCCTCAGGGTTGCTCGTCCCGGCCGGCAGGCGAGCCGGCCGCGCGCTCGCGAGCGCCGCCAGGAACTCCCGCGCCGATACGCGTGTCCGCGCGCCGATGATCGCCGCCACCTCCGCCACCGTCTTCCCCTCCGGGATGGTCACCCGGGTGAACCGGATCGCCGGCCCCTTGCGAAGCGCCGCGATCACCGCCGCGTAGGACAGTCCGGTGCGAAGGTCGTACTTGCCCGCGCGCAAGTCCCTCGACACGCCCCGGAAGCGTGCCACGACTCGGAAGAGCCAGGGCGCGCGGATGACACCCCGCTCGGCCAAGAGCCCGGCGATCTCCCCCGCCGAGGCGCCCTGCGGGATCACGACATGGACCGGGTCCCCCGACGCGCTCCCCCGCGTCGCCCAGATCCCGTACGCCCCCGCCGCGCTCGCCCCGAAAACCGGCAGGACGAGCAGGCCCACGAGCAGCAGCCGGGCCCGGGGACGCCTGCCTCCCCTCGGCCCGACCGTCTCCTCCGGGATCACGACCGGGAATCCAGGTAGCCCTGCAGGATGATGGCCGCGGCGACCTTGTCCACAACCGCCCGCCGCGCGCGCGGCTTCGTTCCCCCGGCCCGCAGGCAGCGCCCGGCCTCCACCGTGCTGAAGCGCTCGTCCCACAACCGGACGCGAAGCCCCTCGGACTTCAGGCGCGCCGCGAACCCCTCCACCACGAGGGCCGCATCCCCCTTCGTCCCGTCCAGCCTGAGCGGCAGGCCTACGACGACCTCGCGAGCCTCCTCCGCGCGGTAGAGCTCCGCGACGGCGCGGGCATCGCGATCGTCGCTCGACCTGGCCAGAACCGCGTATGGCGTGGCCGTCGTCCCGCGCGCATCCGACACCGCGATCCCGATGCGCCTCGACCCGAGGTCGATTCCGAGCGCGCGTCCCTGGCGCCTCCGGGCACCGGCGGCCGGCGTCACGTGAACATCTCCGCCGCCGCGACCTCCGCCGCGGCCAGGGCCGCGGGGATTCCGTCGGCTCGGTTGCCTCCGCCGGTCGCCATGTCGTCCCGACCTCCCGCCCCCCCGCCGATCGCCCGGGCCGCCTCGGCTATGAGGCGCTTGGCCGAACCCCCGGCCTTCACAAGGTCCTTCCCGAGCGCGGCGACGATCCCGGCTCGGCCGTCCACGGCGGAGCCGAGCACCACGGCCGCCGCCCCTCCGATCGCCTCCCGCATGGACCCGGCGAGCTGCTGCAGGTCCCCCACCGAGAGGCCCGGAACCTCCGCCGCCACGAGCGACGCCCGCCCCACCGGCCGGGCCGAGGCGGCCATCTCCTTCGCGCGCTCTCGCCGGCCGCGCGCGCGGATCGCTCGCAGCTCTTCCTCGTACCCCTTCAGCCGATCGACCAATCGCCGGACCCGCTCCGGCACCTCCTCCGTGCCAACCTTCAGCAGGGCGGCCACAGCCTCGAGCAGGAAACGCTCGCGGCGGAAACCCTCGAGGGCCTCGGGACCGGTGAGCGCCTCGACCCGGCGAAGCCCGGATCCGATCGACCCTTCTCCAAGCAGCTTCACCAACCCCACCTGAGCCGTCCGGCCGACGTGCGTGCCCCCGCACAGCTCGATGGAGTAGTCGCCGATCTCGACCACCCGCACGATGTCCCCGTACTTCTCGCCGAAGAGAGCCGTCGCCCCGCGCCTTCGGGCCTCATCCATCGACGTCTCGTACGCGCGCACGGGATCGTCGGCGGCGAGGTGGGCGTTGACCATCCCCTCGATCCGCGCGAGCGCCTCGGCCGGGACGGGCTCGAAGTGGTTGAAGTCGAAGCGGAGCCGCCCGGCGGCCACGAGCGAGCCGGCCTGTCGAGCGTGAGCGCCCACCTGATCGCGCAGTGCCCAGTGAAGGAGGTGAGTGGCGGTGTGGCTTCGCTCGGTCGCCGCGCGCCGCGCGGGATCCACCATGGCACGCGCCGGCGCGCCGGCGGTCGCCTCTCCGCTTGCGACCCGTGCCCGGTGGACGATCAGGTCCTCGAGCACCCTCCGGGTGTTGATCACCTCCAGATCGGCCCCGGCGCACCGGATGAGCCCGGCGTCCCCGAGCTGACCGCCCCCCTCCGCATAGAAGGGCGTCGCCTCGAGAACCAGGTCGATCTCGTCGCCCGGCCCCGCCGACGCCACCCGCTCCCCGTCCCGGACGATCCCGACCACCGGCGCCTCAGCCTCGAGGCGCTCGTAGCCGAGGAACTTCGTTCCTCCCCGCTCCGCCAGGATCTCCCGGAAGGCGTCCTCCGCCGTGCCGCCGTCGCCCTCCCTCCGTCCTTCGCGTGACCGGCGCTGCTGCTCCTCCATGAGGCGGGCGAACTCACCGCGGTCCACCTCGAGCCCCGCCTCTCCCGCGATCTCGACCGTGAGGTCGAGCGGGAACCCATAGGTGTCGTGCAGCCGGAACGCGACGTCCCCGGGCAGACCGGAGCGGCCTCCGCGCCGCGCGCCGCCGACCTCTTCCTCCAGCAGCACGAGCCCCTGGCGCAGCGTCCGCCGGAAGTGCTCCTCCTCCTGGAACGCGACCTGGTCGATCAGCGCCCTGTTCTGGACGAGTTCGGGATACGCCTCGCCCATCGTGTCGGCGGCCGCGCCGGCGAGGTCCGCCATGACGGGACGGTCGACCCCCAGGATCCGCGCGTGCCGCACGGCGCGCCGGATGATCCGCCGGAGCACGTACCCGCGATCCTCGTTCGACGGGAACACACCGTCCCCGATGAGGAACGCCGCCGTGCGGCCGTGCTCGGCCATGATCCGCAGGGACACGTCGGCATCCGGATCCGTCCCGTATCTGCGGCCGGCGACCGCCTCGGCCCGCGAAAGAACGGGGCGAAGGACATCGGTGTCGTAGGCCGTCGGCACGTCCTGCAGGATCTGCGCCATCCGTTCCAGCCCCATGCCGGTGTCGATATTGCGGGCCTCGAGCGCCCCGACGATCGTCCCCCGCAGGTCGCACACGCTCTCGGTGAAGACCAGGTTCCAGATCTCCATGATCCGGTCCCCGTCCACGAAGCCTTGCACGTCGCCGAAGGCGGGCCCGCGATCGTAGAAGATCTCCGAGCACGGCCCGCAGGGGCCGGCGACTCCCATCCACCAGAAGTTGTCCTCGGGCCCCCGGCGAACGATCCGGTCGGCCGGCACGCCGACGGCGTCCCGCCAGACGCCCGCGGCCTCATCGTCGGTCTCCAGAACGGTTACCCAGAGCCGCTGCGGGTCGAGCCCGAACGGTCCGGTGACCAGCTCCCACGCCCACGCGCACGCCTCGCGCTTGAAGTAGTCGCCGAACGAGAAGTTGCCGAGCATCTCGAACACGGTCTGATGCCTCGCCGTCCGCCCCACCCGCTCGATGTCGGTCGTGCGGGCGCACTTCTGGCAGCTCGCCGCGCGACGGAACTCCGGCGCGCGCTTGCCGAGCAGGAACGGCTTGAACTGGACCATGCCGGCCGTCGTGAGCAGCGGGTCGGTCGGGTCGGTCGGCACGAGCGACGAGGACCGCACGACGCGATGCCCTCGCTCGCGGAAGAACTCGAGGTAGGTACGCCGGATGTCGGCGGCTCTCATCGCGCCATTGTAGTGCGCAGCCCGACCCCGGCTCAGACCGGGGGCAACCCGAGCTGGGCGCGCAGCTCGGCCTCACGCTCCGCCATCGCCCGCCGCCCTTCCGCCGCCGCCGCCCGGAGGCGCGCCCCCAGCTCCCCGGCCCGGGCGCCGGCCCGGCGACCGACGGCCCGCGGGGCGTAGCGCTCCTTCGCGCGGCCGGCCGAGCGCGCCGCGGCGATCCCGAGAGCCGCGCCGAGCCCGATCCCGAGCGTCGCCCAGAACAGCCGGCGCACCTAGGAGTCCTTCCGCATCTTCCGCCCAGCCCGCCGCACGCCGAAGGCGAACGCGACCGCCTTCACGAGCGGGTTCGTCACCGCCACTTTGACCGTCTCGGAGATGGTCGCCACGTTCGCCGCGGTCGTCTCGACCGACCCGGCGATGGAGTCGATCCGCTCGATCTCCTTGTTGACGCCGCGGACCGTGCCGGTCACCTCCGAGATCAATGGCACGGTCTCATCCCGGATCCCGTCCCCGAGCGACTTCAGGCTCGAGACGACGCGGAACAAGTTCGCGATCACGAACGCGAGGACGAGGAGAACGACCGCCCCCGCCGCCGCGACGGCGAAGACCGCCCAGTCGGTCCAGCTCCGCACCACGAGCGCCAGCGTCACCGCATCCCCTCCTTACGTCCCGTTCTCGTCGTGGTCCCCGGCCCCGGCCGGACGTGCCGCCGAGCCCCGCGCGCGCCGCTCGGCCAGGTCCTCTTCCGGCCACCAATACCTGCGGCGCTCGACGCCCTCCGGCCCGTGCTCCTGCTCGACGACGCCTCCGGGGTAGTCGTGAGGGTATTTATACCCTGCCCCGTGGCCGAGCGCGCCGGCGCCGGGTCCCGCTCCGCTGCGCAGGTGAACCGGCACCTCTCCGCCACCACGCCGCTCGACGTCCTCGGCCGCCCGATCGATGGCTCGGATCACGGCGTTCGATTTCGGCGCGAGCGCGAGGTAGATCGCCGCGTGAGCCAGGCTGATCCGCGCTTCCGGCAGCCCCACCTCCTCGACCGCCCGCGACGTGGCCGCCGCCACGGAAAGCGCGCTCGGATCGGCCATGCCGATGTCCTCCGACGCGAAGATCAGCATCCGGCGGGCGATGAAGCGGGGGTCCTCGCCCCCGTGGATCATGCGCGCGAGCCAGGCCACGGCGGCGTCCGGATCCGAGCCCCGCATGGACTTGATGAAGGCGCTCGCGGCGTCGTAGTGGCGGTCTCCCGCACGGTCGTACCGGGCGAACCGACTCCGGAGCGCGTCGGCGGCGTCGGCTTCCGTCACTTCCGCGGAGCCGCGCGCCGCCGCGCGGTCGGCGGCAGCCTCGAGGGCGTTCAGCGCGACGCGCGCGTCGCCCTCGGCGCGCGAGGCCAGCTCCGCGCGCGCTCCGGCCCCCACGCGCGCGCGCCCGGCGAGCCCCCGCGCGTCGGCGATCGCGCGATCGAGGATCGAGCCGACTTCCTCGTCGGAGAGACGCTCCAGCCGGAAGAGCAGGCTGCGAGAGAGCAGCGGTGAGGTCACGCTCGAGTACGGGTTCTCGGTCGTCGCCCCGGCGAAGACCACCGACCCGTCCTCGACGCCGGGCAGGAGGGCGTCCTGCTGCGTGCGGCTGAACCGGTGCACCTCGTCGATGAAGAGCACCGTGCGCCGGCCGGTCGCCCGGAGCCGCGCCCGTCCCTCCTCGACGGCCCGCCTCACGTCGGCCACCCCGGCGGTCACCGCCGAGAGCTGCAGGAACTCCGCGCGAGTCCTGCCGGCGAGAAGACGGGCGAGTGTCGTCTTCCCGGTTCCGGCAGGCCCCCAGAGGACGATCGACCGGAGCCGGTCCCCCTCGACCAGCGAGCGCAGGACTCCCCCCTGAGCCAGGATGTCGCGCTGCCCGACGAACTCGTCGAGGGACCTCGGGCGCATCCGCGCCGCGAGGGGAGCGCCGGCCACCGGGGCTGCCCCGGGGCCTTGCCCAGGGTCCCCTCCTGGGCCCGCACCGGCGACCGTCGGGGCGGCGGGGTCCAGCGGAAGGGGCTCCTCCCCGCCCGATCCGGGCCGGGCGCGCCGTGTCACGGCCGGCTCAGCCTCAACCCAAGCTCCTCGAGCTGGGCCGCGTCGACCCGGCCCGGCGCGCCGGACAGCGGATCGACGCCCGACTGGATCTTCGGGAAGGCGATCACGTCCCGGATCGAGTCCGCGCCGACCATGAGCGCGGCCATCCGGTCCAGGCCGGGGGCGATGCCGCCGTGCGGGGGTGGGCCGTAGCGGAACGCCTCGAGCAGGAACCCGAACCTCTCCTGCGCTCGCTCGCCGCTGATCCCGAGCGCGTCGAAGACGCGCCGTTGAAGATCGGCCCGGTGGATCCGGATGCTCCCACTGCCGAGCTCGACCCCGTTCAGCACGATGTCGTAGGCGAGCGCCGTCACCGATCCCGGGTCGGACTCGAGCGCGCCGGGATCCCCGGCGGGCATGGTGAACGGATGGTGCATCGGCTCCCAGCGGTCCTCGGCGGAGTTCCACCCGAAGAACGGGTAGTCGACGACCCAGCAGAAGCGCCAGTCCCCCTCCCGGGCCAGGCCGCGCTCCCGCGCGAGCTGCATGCGCAGCGCGCCGAGCACTTCGTTCGCCACTGCCGGCCGGTCGGCCACCATCAGGACCGCGTCGCCGGGTCCCGCGCCGAGCGCCCGCGCCAGGCGAGCGCGCTCGGAGGGCGAGAGATGCTTCTCGAGCGGGGACTCCACCTCCCCGCGCTCTCTCAGCAACACCCACGCGAGCCCATTCGCCCCTCGCTCCATCGCCTGCTGCTCCAGGCGCTTCAGGTGCGAGTGATGAAGATCACCGCCCCGGGGAACGGCGATCCCGCGAATCGCCCCCCCGTCCCCCAGCACCTTCCGGAAGATCCCGAGGCCGGTCCCGGCGAACACCTCCTCCAGGTCGGTGAGCTCCATGCCGTAGCGCAGGTCGACGTGGTCGGTTCCGAACCTCCGGATGCACTCCGCGTAGGGGAGGCGCGGGAACGGCGCCGCGACCTCGACTCCCAGGCATTCGCGCCACAGGTGCGCGAGCAGCTCCTCGGTGAGCGCGAGGACGTCCTCCCGCTCGACGAACGACATCTCGAGGTCGAGCTGGGTGAACTCGAGCTGGCGATCGGCGCGCAGGTCCTCGTCGCGGAAGCAGCGTGCGATCTGGTAGTAGCGCTCGAAGCCGGCCACCATCAGAAGCTGCTTCAAGATCTGCGGTGACTGGGGCAGGGCGTAGAAGCTCCCCGGCTGCAGCCGCGACGGAACGAGGAAGTCCCGCGCGCCCTCCGGCGTGGACTTGAAGAGGATGGGCGTCTCCATCTCGACGAATCCGCGCGCGTCGAGGAAGCCGCGGATCTCCCGGATCATCTTGTGGCGCAGGCGCAGCGCCCTCTGCATCACCGGACGCCGCAGGTCGAGGTACCGGTGGCGCAGCCGCAGCTCCTCGTCGGCCTCGATCTCGTCCTCGATCAGGAACGGAGGGGTCTCCGCCACGGAGAGGACCTCGAGTTCGCGCGCGCGGACCTCGACCTCGCCGGTCGGCAGCCGCGCGTTCTACGATCCCGCGGGGCGCCTCGCGACCTCGCCCCGCACCCGCACGCAGTACTCCCGCTGCAGCTCGCGCGCCGCCGCGGCCACGGCCGGCACCTCGTCGGGGTGGAACACGACCTGCACCTCGCCGGAGGCGTCCCTCAGGTCGGCGAAGGTCACGCCCTTGTGGTCGCGCAGGTGGTGGACCCACCCGGCGAGGGCGACCTCGCGCGCGGCGTCTTGCGCGCGGAGATCCCCGCACCCACGGGTGCGCATCGCGACCGGCGTCACCGCTCCGAAAGCCACCGGGCCACCTCCTCGATCGCCACCTGGTCCTGCTCGCCCGAGTCCATGTTCCGCAGCGTCGCCGCTCCGGCCTCTCGCTCGGCGGCGCCGACGATCGCCGCGTACCGCGCGCCGAGCCGGGACGCGTGACGCAGCGCGGCCTTGAGGGACCGCTCCCCATAGGCGAGATCCGCGGAGAAGCCCGCCGCGCGGACGCTTCGCACCAGGCGCACGGCCGCCACCAGCTCCCCCAGCGGAATCGCGAAGCAATCGAGCCTCGGCGCCTGGGGGGCTCCTCCGGCAGCCTCTGCCGCGAGAAGGATCCGCTCCACCCCGAGCCCGAACCCGATCCCCCCGAGCGCCGGCCCGCCGAGCCGCTCCACGAGACCGTCGTACCGGCCTCCCCCGCCGAGCGCGTTCTGGGCCCAGTCGAGGGCGCCCGACCGGTACTCGAAGGTCGTCCTCGTGTAGTAGTCGAAGCCCCGCACGAGTCTCGGCGCGACCTCGAAGGGGATCCCCGCGTCCCCGAGGAAACCCCGTACCGCGGCGAAGTGCTCCCGGCACTCACTGCACAGAAACGCATCGAGAGCCGGCGCGCCCGCGAGGATCGCCTGATCCTGCGGCACCTTGCAGTCGAACACCCGCAGCGGGTTCTCATCCGCCCGCCGCCGGCAATCGGGGTCGAGACGATCGCGCTGCCCGGCGAGGAACTCGCGAAGAGCCGGCAGGTAGCTCCCCCGGCACTCCTCTCCCAGGTGTCCCATGCTGTTCAGGAGGAGGGTCACCGGACCCACTCCCGCGCGACGCAGAACCTCCCAGCCGACCTCAACGACCTCGGCGTCGAGCGCTGGGTCGTCGCAGCCGATCGCCTCGATCCCGAGCTGATGGTGCTGGCGGTAGCGCCCCTTCTGAGCCCGCTCGTAGCGGAACATCGGCGCCGAGTAGTAGAGCTTCACCGGCACTCCACGCTTGTCGAGCGAATGGGTGACGAGCGCCCTCACCACAGGCGCCGTCCCCTCCGGTCTCAGCGTGAGCGAGTTCCCGCTCCGATCGGGGAACGTGTACATCTCCTTGCGCACGACGTCGGTCGACTCGCCGACCCCCCGGACGAACAGCTCGGTCGCCTCGAAGACCGGGGTGACCACCCTGAGGTAGCCGGCCCCCTCGAAGGCGTCGGCGGCGAGCCGCTCGAGAGCGGCGAACCGCGCCGACTCCGGCGGCAACAGGTCGCGCGTGCCGCGAGGAGGTGCCGTCATAGCCCGAGCAGCCGCAGCCGGTCGGGCCGCCCATCGGCGAGGACGAACGGATTCGAGCGCCTCTCGGCCCCGACGGTCGTCTCCGGCCCGTGGCCCGACAGGATCGCCGTCTCGTCGTCGAGGGACAGGACCGCGCGCCGGATCGACTCGAGGAGCTGCTCGAGCGACCCCCCGGGGAAGTCCGTACGGCCGATCGATCCCTGGAAGATGAGGTCGCCGGAGAAGACGATCCCGTCGGTGAGGAACACGCAGTGCCCGGGCGTGTGCCCCGGAGTGTGACGAACCTCGACCTGGAGCCCACCGAAGGAGAGGCGGTCCCCACCCGCCAGGTCCCGCAGATCGGCGGGGACCTCGATCTCGAACCCCCCGAGTCCCATCGCCCCGAGCGCCGCGCCGGGATCGTCGAGAAACGGCCGGTCGCCGGGATGGATGTAGGCGGGGACTCCGGCTTCCTCGCAGACCTTGCCCGCCGACCAGACGTGGTCGACGTGGCCGTGCGTGAGGAGAACCGCCTCCAGCGTGAGCCCACTTGCCGCCAGGCGATCCGCCACGAGCCCCTCGGCGTCCTGGCCGGGGTCGATCACGACCGCTCCCCCGCCCTCGCGCGCGCCGGCGATGTAGGTGTTCGAGGCGAATACCCCCACCGCGTGGCCCTCGACGATCATCGGGGGAATCCTACCAGCGGCGCCCCGCGGCGCCGTCAGAACCCGCGCGCGGTGTCGAGCAGCATGCCCACGGGGCCGTCGCCCTCGAGTTCCAGCTCCATCATCGCCTGGAGTGACCTGGGATCAGCCGGTAGGCGTCGTAGACGGACTCCACGCGCCGCACGGCGGAGAGGATGTGGTCGAGGTGCCCGGCCTCGGCCAGCTCCACGGTGAAGCGCAGCATCGCGGTCCGTGTCCGGGGGTTGGTGGTGCTCGACGCCGAGAGGATGTTCACCCCCAGCTCGGAGATCGCGGTCGCCGTGTCCCGCAGCAGCTTCGTCCGGTCGATCGCCTCGACGAGGATCGTGACGAGGAACGAGGCTTGCCGCTCGCTGTCCCACTCGACCTCGATGCTCCGCTCGGACTCCTTCGCCAGCGCCCGGCCGTTCGGGCAGTCGACCCGGTGCACCGACACCCCCCGGCCGCGGGTCACGAACCCCACGATCGAGTCCCTCGGCACCGGCGTGCAGCAGCGGGCGAGCCGCACGAGCAGGTCGTCGGCTCCTCGCACGCGGACTCCCTGCTCCGAAGGAGGCCGCAGGCGGACCGGCTTCTCCGGGGGAGCGGGCTCCTCCTCTTCCTCCTCGGCCCCCCCGTGGCGGAGGTGCAGCACCACGGTGTGGCAAGACAGGTGCCCGTCCCCTACCGCCGCCTCCATCGCATCGACCGACGGGAACTTGAGCTCGGAGGCGACCTCGGACAACGCGGCCGAGCCCATCAGACGCTGGCTCGGAAGACCCGCCCTGCGCAGCTCCCGGATCAGATCCTCCCGCCCCTTCTCGATCGCGTCCTCGCGGCGCTCCCGGCTGAACCACTGTCGCACCTTGTTCCGCGCGCGCGGCGTCCTCACGATCGCCAGCCAATCCCGTGACGGCCCGGCCCCCTTCGCCTTCGAGGTGAGGACTTCGACCGTGTCGCCGCTCTGAAGTCCGCAATCGAGCGGGACCAGCCGTCCGTTCACCCGAGCGCCGACGCACCGGTGGCCGACCTCGGTGTGAATCGCGTACGCGAAGTCGATCGGGGTCGCGCCGCGCGCCAGCGCGTGGACGTCGCCCTTGGGCGTGAAGACGAAGACCTCGTCCTGGTAGAGGTCGATCTTCAGGCTCTCCATGAACTCGCGGGGGTCGGCCAGCTCCCGCTGCCAGTCGAGGATCTGCCTGAGCCACCCGAGGTCGGCGTCGGCGCGCTCCCCCTTCCGGCCCTCCTTGTACTTCCAGTGAGCCGCGATGCCGTACTCGGCCGTCCGGTGCATGGTCTGCGTCCGGATCTGGATCTCGAGGGCCTTGCCATCCGGCCCGGCGACCCCGGTGTGCAGCGAGCGATACATGTTGAACTTGGGGATGGCGATGTAGTCCTTGAACCGGCCTGGGATCGGCTTCCAGAGCGCGTGCACGACCCCGAGCGCCCCGTAGCAGTCCCGAACCGTGTCCACGGTGACCCGGACCCCGATGAGGTCGTAGATGTCGTCGAACTCCCGGTCGCGCTTCACCATCTTCTGGTAGATCGACCAGTAGTGCTTCGGCCGCCCGCTGACCTCCGCCCTGATCTTCGCATCGCGCAGCGCACCCTCGAGCTGACCGATGACCTTCTGGATGAAGCCGGCCCGCTCTGGCTGGCGCTCCTCGACCATCCGGATGATCTCCTCGAAGCGCTTCGGGTACAGCGTCGCGAAGGCCAGGTCCTCGAGTTGCCACTTGATCTGGTGGATCCCGAGCCGGTGGGCCAGCGGAGAGTAGATGTCCAAGGTCTCGCGGGCCTTCATCTCCTGCTTGTCGCGCGGCAGGTGGCCCACGGTGCGCATGTTGTGCAGCCGGTCTGCCAGTTTGATCATCAGGACGCGGATGTCCCTTGCCATCGCGACGATCATCTTCCGGAGGTTCTCGGCCTGGTGCTGTTCTCTCGAATGGAAGGTGATGCGGTCGAGCTTCGTCACCCCATCGATGATCAGCGCCGTCTGCGCCCCGAACTCTCGCTCGATCTCTTCCAGCGTGAGGGGTGTGTCCTCGACCACATCGTGAAGGAGCGCCGCCACGATCGTCGTCGTGTCGAGCCCGAGCTCCGCGAGAATCTCCGCCACCCCGAGTGGATGCTCGATGAACCGCTCGCCGGACGCGCGGAACTGGTCCCGGTGGGACGCCGCCGCGAACTCGTAGGCGCGCTGGATCAGCTTCAGGTCGGCCTTGGCGTTCGTGGCGCGAAGGATCCGAGCGAGATTGTCGAGCCCTTGGACGACCGGCGGATCGACGGTCCGGAGCCGCGCGAGAACCCCGCGCCGGCGGGACCCTTCCTCGTCTCGCCGCTCCTCCATCCAGTCATTGTAGACGCCGCCCGACGGCCGGCGGGCCCCCAGGCTCCTCCACGGCAGCCCGGCCCCGCGTCGCGGAGGCTCCCGCCGGATCTCTCAGTCGTACCGGAGCAGCGAGAGCACGGCGTGGCCGGCCAGCCGCTGGCGGCCTCCGAGGGGCGCCAGCTCGATGATGAAGGCCATCCCTTGCACCAGGCCGCCGAGCCGCTCCACGAGATGAGCCGTGGCCGCGGCCGTGCCTCCGGTCGCAAGCACGTCGTCCACGATCGCCACCCGCTCCCCCGGCGCGATCGCGTCGCGATGAACCTCGAGCGTCTCGGAGCCGTACTCGAGCGAGTAGCTCTCTCGCTCGACCTCCCAGGGGAGCTTCCCCCGCTTGCGGACCGGCACGAACCCCGCCCCGAAGTGGTAGGCGACCGGCGAGGCGACGATGAACCCGCGCGCCTCGATCCCGACGACCTTGTCTATGTTCCCCCGCCCGAAGTGCGCGACGATCTCGTCGATCACCGTCGAGAACGCCGCGGGATCCCCGAGAAGCGGCGTGATGTCCTTGAACATGATCCCCGGCTGCGGGAAGTCCGCGATGTCGCGAACCGCGCGGCGCAGCCGCTCCACGTGCTGGTGCCTCCGGCCGGGCACGGCCCTCCTAGCGGCGGCGCTTGCCGCCGCGCTTGCCGCCCCGCTTGCCGCCCCGCTGGCGCGCCGGGCGGGCCGGCGGGCGGTGAACCCGGATGGGATGGCGAGCGGTGGCGCTAGTTGCGGCCGCCAACCCCGCAAGCCCCGCGCCCTCTCCCGCAAGCCCCGCGCCCTCTCCCCAAGCACCCACCGGGGCGACCGGACGCGCGGCGCGCGCGCGGAGCTGCCGGTAGCGCGGTTCGCGCTCCTTCCACAAGGAGAGGATCGGCGAGGCGATGAAGATGCTCGAGTAGGTGCCGGTGAGGATGCCGATGAACAGGGCGAGCGCGAGGTCCTTCAGCGTCTCCGCCCCGAGCAGGAACGCCCCGACGAACAGCAGCGCCCCGACAGGCAGGAGCGACGTGAGCGACGTGTTGATCGAGCGCATGAGCACCTGGTTGACCGAGCGGTTGACCATGTCCCCGTAGGTGGTGGCGGTCCTCCCCGTGAGCCCCTCGGCGTTCTCGCGGATCTTGTCGAACACAACGACCGTGTCGTACAGCGAGTACCCGAGAAGGGTGAGCAGAGCCACGACCGTGGCCGGAGTCACCTCGAATCCGACGAGCGCGTAGATGCCGGCCGTCGCGAGGAGGTCGTGCGCGAGGGCGACCAGCGCCGCGACGGCCATCTTCGGCTCGAACCGGAAGCTGATGTACACGACCACGAGAACGAGGAAGACGATGAGCCCCCGCAGGGCCTTGGCCGAGATCTGCTTGCCCCAGGTCGGCCCCACGTCGGTGAGGTTCACCCGGTCGGCCGAGGTCGCGCCGGCCACCCTCGCGAGAAACTCCTGGGCTCGGGCGAGCGTGTCCCGATCGCTGATGTGAGGCGTGCGCACGATCGCCTGCCGGTGCCCCCCCTCGCTCGCGATCTGGATGGTGGCCCCTTGAAGCTTCAGCGGGCTCAGCGCGGCGCGGATGTCGCCGACGCTCGCGGAACTCTCGAGCGGAACCGAGAAGGAGGTTCCGCCCTTGAACTCGAGCCCGAGGTTGAACCCTCGGAAAAGAAGGCCGCCGGCACTGGCGAGCAGCACCGCCCCGGAGATGGCGAACCAAAGCTTCGTGCGTCCGACGAAATCAATGCGCGCGTCGCCCCGCGCGATCCGGCGGATCCCCGAGAAGGCCATCAGCGCCCGCCTCCGGCCACCGCGGGAGATTCGCCGACGACCCGCCGGATGCCGAGGCGCCGGCTCTCGTTGAACGCCCGCGTCTGAGCGAGGAGCCACACGAACGGATGCATGAACAGGTAGGACACGAGCAGGTCGAGGCCGGTCGCCAGCCCCAGCATCAAGGCGAATCCGCGCACTCCCCCGACGGCGAGCAGGTACAACACAGCCGCCGCGAGGGCGGTCACCAGGTCGGCGGCGACGATGGTGCGCCGCGCGCTCGACCACGCCCGGTCGACCGAGCCCCGGACGCTCCGCCCCTGGTGAACCTCATCCTTGATGCGCTCGAAGTAGACGATGAAGGAGTCGGCGGCGATCCCGACCGACACGATGAGCCCGGCGATCCCGGCGAGCGTGAGGGCAAACCCGGCAGTCTGCCCGAGGATCGTCACGATCCCCACGGTGATCCCTCCGTGGAGCGCGAGGCCGAGCCACACGACCAGTCCGAGCATCCGGTAGAACAGCACCACGTACACGAAGACGATCGCGAGCCCGATGACCCCGGCCGTGAGGCCCGCCCGCAACGAGTCCCGCCCGAGTGTCGGACTCACCGTCGTGGTCGCCGAAGGGACCAGCTCCACCGGCAGCGCGCCGTAGCGGAGCACCAGCCCGAGGTCCTTCGCGTCGCTCTCTGTGAAGCCCCCGGTGATCTGGGCGCTCCCTCCGGAGATCCCCTGGTTGCACTGGACCTCGTCGCCCATCTGCGGGTTCGACTCGACCACCCGGTCGAGCACGATCGCGAGTTCCCTCTTCGGGTCTCCCCGCGGATTGCAGGCGAGGCGTCCCGTCACTTGCTCGAACTTCTTCGCACCGGCCCCTGTGAGCGTCAAGGACACGTACCACCCTTGGGCCCCCTGCGCGTCCAGCACGGCTTGCGCCGTCGACACGTCCTGGCCCTCGAGCGCCGCCGGTCCTAGACGGAGCTTCACGGACTCGGCGCTCAGCCCCGAGGAACCCGCGCCGGTCCTCTCCCGGATGCAGAGGACGACCTCCTTCTTCGGATCCTCGGACGGGTAGGTCGTCGGGTCGGCGCAGTCGGCAGGACCGACCTTCGCGTAGTTCGCCGCAGACGGGGGGATGCGCTCGAGCACGGGCCGGAAGCGGAGCTGGGCGGTCGTGCCGATGAGCTGAAGCGCGTGCTTCGGCTCCTTGATGCCGGGGAGCTGCACGAGGACGTTGTCTCCCTGGCGCACGATCTCCGGCTCCGCCACGCCGAGCGCGTCGACCCGGTTCCGAATGATGTCGACGGCCTTGTCGAGCGTGGCGGTGCTGGTGCCCCCCTTCGGCGTCAGCACAACCGAGATGCCGCCCTGAAGATCGAGACCCAGCCGCGGCGACCATCCGGCCGCGACGATCCCGCCCCAGATCCCACCGAGGAGCAAGACCATCGCGACGATCGTCCAGCGGTACCTGCGGGCGGCCGTCATCGCGCCGGCTCTCGGCTCGGCGGGAGGAACTCACTCAAGCGGTCGCGCATCTTCGGAAGGCGCTTCAGCCTACCAGCACCCGACCCTACGAGCCGGAGTCCCCGCCGGATGAGGCCTCGACGATCTTGCGCCGGACCGCGCCGCGGGTCACCTTGATCGTCGTGCCGGCGGCGACCTCGAGCCAGATCACATCGGGTTCGAGCCGCCGGACCATGCCGAAGATGCCCCCCACGGTCTCGACCTCGTCTCCAAGCTCGATGCTCCGGACCAGATTCATCTGCTGCTGGCGCATCCGCCGCTGGGGCCGGATGAGGACGAACCAGAAGAGCGCCACGAGCACAAGGATCGGCAACAGCGACGCGAGGGGGCTCGTCTGGCGCGCCGCCTCCGCCGCGATCAGGACTGGTGTCATAGTTCCTCTCGGTCAGAAGTGATGGACTCCGGGCATGATAGGAGCGCGCGTGCGGAAGCGTCAAAGCCGCTCCGGGGAGCGTCAGAGCAGGGTCGCCGGGCCACCGCGCGCCATCCCGAGGTGCCGGTAGGCGAGATCGGTCGCCACCCGGCCTCGGGGGGTGCGCTTCAGGAACCCGGCCTGCATGAGGTACGGCTCGGAGACGTCCTCGATCGTGTCCGTTTCCTCGCTGAGCGAAGCCGCGAGCGTCCCGAGGCCCACCGGGCCCCCGGCGAACTTCTCGACCACCGCGCGCAGCACGGCGAGGTCGAGCTTATCGAGTCCCAGCTCGTCGACCTCGAACAGCTCGAGCGCGCGACGCGCGACGGCCTCGTCCACGCGTCCGTCCCCGTGGACCTCCGCGTAGTCCCGAACGCGCCGCAGGAGGCGGTTCGCGACTCGCGGAGTGCCCCGAGACCGCCCGGCGATCTCCTCCGCGCCCGCCTCGTCGAGGGCGATCTCGAGAACCCCGGCGCTCCGCCTCAGGATCGCCGTCAGCTCGCCGGCGCCGTAGTAGTCCAAGCGCGCGCTGAACCCGAACCGGTCCCGAAGAGGGCTCGTGAGCAGGCCGGTGCGCGTCGTCGCCCCGACGAGCGTGAAGCGAGGCAGATCGATCCGGATCGAGCGCGCGCTCGGCCCCTTCCCGATCACGACGTCGAGCTTGTAGTCCTCCATCGCCTGATAGAGGATCTCCTCCACCGGTCGCGCGAGCCGGTGGATCTCGTCTATGAAGAGGACGTCACCCTCCTCGAGGTTGGTGATGATCGCGGCGAGGTCCCCGGCCCGCTCGAGCGCCGGTCCGCTCGTCGGGCGGAGAGCGACCCCGATCTCGTTCGCGACGATGTGCGCGAGCGAGGTCTTGCCGAGCCCCGGAGGCCCGCTGAAGAGCAGGTGATCGGGGGCGCTCCCCCGGTTCCCGGCCGCCCGGATGATCAGCCCGACCTGCCGCTTCACGGCCTCCTGGCCGACGAACTCGCCGAGCGTGCGCGGGCGGAGGGTCGCCTCGAACTCGCGCTCCTCGGGGACGGCCTCGCGCGCGAGCACGTCGTCACCCACGGGTCCGGGCTCTCTCCCCGGGTCCTCTTGCTTCCGCCCCATCGCCCCCCCTACGCCTTCGCCAGCCGGCGCAACGCGACCTTCAGCAGACCTTCCGCCGTTTCCCCGTCCGGTCCGGCCAGGCCGTCGAGCGCCGAGCGCACCTCGGCCGGGGAGTACCCGAGCGCCTCCAGGGCCCCGTGAACCTCCGCGAGCGTCGTCCGGCTACCGCCCCGCCCCCGCACCGCGAGCCCATCGTCCTCCAGCGCTCCGAGCCGGCCGGTCAGCTCGAGGATCATCCGCGCGGCGGTCTTCTTGCCGATCCCGGGAACGAGGGTGAGCGCTTCGGTGTCCTCGGTGGCCACCACCCGCCGCAGCTCGGCCGCCGGATAGACGCCGAGCACCGCGAGCGCCGCCTTGGGACCGATCCCGTTCACCCCGAGCAGCACCTCGAACAGGTCGCGCTCCTCGGCGCTCGAGAACCCGTACAGGGTCATCGAGTCCTCCCTCACCTGGAGGGAGGTGTGCAGCGACGCGCGCTTGCCGGCAGCCGGGAGCCGCGCGAGCGCCGAGACCGGCATCAGCACTCGATACCCGACGCCGTTCACGTCCACGAGCACGCCGTCGCGAAGCACCCCCACGAGCGTTCCTTCGATCCGGGCGATCACCGGCGCCCTCCTCCGCGCAGGGCCGCCGCGATCGCGGCCCGGGGGCGCGCGCCGTGCAAATGGCAGATGGCCAAGGCGAGCGCGTCCGCGGCGTCTGGAGAGTCGGGTCGCTCGGCCAGACCCAGGATCGCCGACACCATGTACCCGACCTGCTTCTTCGTGGCCGCGCCGGCGCCGACCACGGCTCGCTTCACCTCGCTCGGCGTGTACTCGAAGACCGGAACTCGGCCTTCGGCCGCTGCGAGCAGGGCCGCCCCGCTCGCCTGTCCGGCCCGGAGCGCCGTGCGCACGTTCGCGTTGAAGAACAACCGCTCCAGGGCCACCGCCTCCGGCCGGTGCTCGGCGATCACCCCGGAGAGCGCGCCCTTCAGGGCCAGGAGCTGGCCGGCGACGTCGTGGTCCTCTCGCGCGCGAACCGTCCCGGAAGCGAGCGCCCGCGCCCGTCCTCCCTCGTCCTCGACGATCCCCCAACCGGTCCTTGCGAGACCCGGGTCGATCCCCATCACCCGCACCGCAAACCTCCGAACGTGTGTACGAGCCAAGGCTAGCGGAGCGCCCCACCGCCTTCAAGGACCGGGGAGCACCCCCCCGCGCGCAGCTCAGCCGACCTCGGCGAGGACCGCCTCGGGGATGTCGAAGTTCGCGTACACGGCCTGGACGTCGTCGTGGTCCTCGAGCGCCTCGACCATCCGAAGGACCGACCGCGCCTCCCCTCCGTCGACCGGGACGGTGTTCTGCGGCACCATGGTTATCTCGGCCGAGGCGAGCGGGACGCCGGCCGACTCCAGGGCGGAGCGCACCTCGCGCAGCGCGGCCGGCTGGCACACCACCTCCCACTGGGTCCCCTCGTCCCGCACGTCGTCGGCTCCCCAGTCCAGGGCGAGCCCGATGAGATCGTCCTCGAGGGCGCCGGATGCCTTGTCCACCAGGATCACCCCGCGCTTGTCGAAGAGCCACCGCACGCTTCCCGGCTCCCCCATGCTCCCCCCGTGCTTGGTGAAGATCGACCGGAGGTCCTGCGAGGTCCTGTTCCGGTTGTCGGTCAGGGTCTCGGCGAGCAGGGCGACTCCCCCCGGCGCGTAGCCCTCATAGAGGACCCGCTCGAAGTTCGCCCCGCCGCCCTCCGCGCCTCCTCCCCGCTTCACCGCCCGGTCGATGTT
The DNA here is from genome assembly GCA_016208485.1 of Acidobacteriota bacterium. Classification (GTDB taxonomy): domain Bacteria; phylum Actinomycetota; class AC-67; order AC-67; family AC-67; genus JACQXY01. The sequence goes on from JACQXY010000060.1 coordinate 44,404, forward strand.
GTCGCGGGGCACGCTCGCGTCGCGGGCGCGCTGGATCGCGTCGGCGAGCGTCGGGTTGTTGTCCGGGTTGGGATCTCCCGCGCGCGCGGCGATCTCGATCGCGCGCAGGAGCTTCGCGAAGAGCTTGCCGCGCCTCGCGTCGACCTTGCCCTTCTTCTCCTTGATGCCTTTCCAGTGACTGTGGCCGCCCACCGGGACCTCCGCCTAGACGCCGAGAAACGCGGCGTGGACTCCCGTGTCCTCCGTCAGCTCCGGATGGAACGCGGTGACGAGCACGCGACCTTGACGGGCCGCGACCGGACGCCCATCCCGCTCGGCGAGCACCTCCACGCCTTCGCCGACCGATTCCACCCACGGCGCGCGGATGAACACCGCGCGAACCCGTCCGACGCCCCCAACATCAAGATCGCACTCGAAGGAGTCCACCTGCCGCCCGAACGCGTTCCGGCGCACGGTGATGTCGACCAACCCGAGCACCGGCTGATCGGAGTCCACGACGCGCCGGGCGCACAGGATCATCCCCGCGCAGGTCCCGAGGACCGGCATCCCCGAGGCCGCGCGCGCCCGGATCGGCTCGATCAGCCCGCGGCGGACGGCGAGCTTCCCGATGGTCGTGGACTCGCCGCCGGGGATGACGAGGCCGTCCACCCCGCCGAGATCGTCGGGGGTCCGCACCAGGACCGGATCGGTCCCGAGGCGCCCGAGCGCGACCCGGTGGTCCTCGAAATCCCCCTGAAGAGCGAGCACGCCGATCTTCACCGGCCGGTCTCCCGCCGCGCGAGGACTCGAGCCACGGCCTACCAGCCCCTCTGGGCCAGCCGCTCCTCGTCGGGCATGGTCCGCACGTCGAGCCCCCGCATCGCCTCGCCGAGCCCCCGGGTCACCTTCGCGAGCACGTCGGGGTCGGAGTGGAAGGTGGTCGCCTCCACGATGGCTTTGGCGCGCACGGCGGGATCCTCGCTCTTGAAGATCCCCGAGCCGACGAACACCCCTTCTGCTCCGAGCTGCATCACCAGCGCGGCGTCGGCCGGGGTCGCCACTCCTCCGGCGCAGAAAAGCACCACGGGCAAGCGCCCGGATCCGGCGACGTCGCGGACGATCTCCTGCGGCGCGCGCAGGTCCTTGGCCGCCCCGGCCAGCTCCTCGGGAGCGAGCCCGTGGAGACGCCGGATCTCTCCGAGGATCGCGCGCAGGTGCCGGACGGCCTCCACGATGTTGCCCGTGCCGGCCTCGCCCTTCGAGCGGATCATCGCCGCGCCCTCGCCGATGCGGCGCAGGGCTTCTCCGAGGTTGGTCCCCCCGCAGACGAACGGAACGGTGAAGTCCCACTTGTTCACGTGGTGCTCCTCGTCGGCCGGCGTGAGCACCTCGCTCTCGTCCACGTAATCCACTCCGAGCGACTGCAAGATCTGGGCCTCCACGAAGTGGCCGATGCGGCACTTCGCCATCACCGGGATGGTGACCGAGCGCATGATCTCGTCGATCTTGGTGAGGTCGGCCATCCGCGCGACGCCCCCCTCGCGCCGGATGTCGGCCGGGACCCGCTCGAGCGCCATGACGGCGCAGGCGCCGGCATCCTCGGCGATCTTCGCCTGCTCGGCGGTCGTGACGTCCATGATCACGCCGCCCTTGAGCATCTCGGCGAGCCCGCGCTTCACCCTGAGCGTGCCCCGCTCCTCCGTCACGGTCCCCCTCCTCGATCAACTCGTCGGCGCAAAGAGTCCCTCGCGCGCGCGAAAATGGCCTCTGACCTGCGCTTTTGTCATTCGATCTTACACCCGGCCGGCGCGCGGGGCCACCGGGTTCCCTTCCCGCCCAGAAGGAGGATCGATAGCACTCGCGCCGTGGGCCCGCGGCGCCGCCTGAGCCTCAGAGTTCCCGCAGCACCTTGATGCGGTCTGCCAGCGGAGGGTGGGTATCGAACAGCCGGTTCAGCCTGGACAGCCGCCCCTCCGACCGGTCGAGCGGCGACTCGATCCAGAGGTGGGCCGTCGCGCGGCTGGCGGTGCGCACCACGGTCTTGTCGTCCCGGAGCTTCTCGAGCGCGGCGATCAGCCCCGGCGGGTACCGGGTCATCCGCACCCCCGAGACGTCCGCGTAGTACTCGCGCCGGCGGCTGACCGCGAGCTGCATGACGCGGGCGAACACCGGCATCAGCAGCGCGAACAGCAGCCCGACCAGGACGAAGACTCCGGCCGCCCCTCCGCCCTGGGAACTCCCGCGTCTCCGTCCTCCGGTCCCCCACCAAAACGACCGGAGGGTCCAGTCGGAGATCAGGACGACGACCCCGAGGAGAGTGGCGGCGAGAGCCATCACCAGCGTGTCCCGGTTCTGAACGTGGGACAGCTCGTGCGCGACAACTCCCTCCAGCTCGACCCGGTTCATCTTGTCGAGCAGCCCCCGGGTCACCGCGATCGAGGCGTGCGCGGGATCCCGCCCGGTGGCGAAGGCGTTCGGGGCCGGGTCCGGGATCAGGTACACGCGCGGCTTCGGCAGCCCGGCCGCGATGCAGAGCCCCTCCACGAGATTGTGCAGGCGCGGCTCCCCCTGCGCGGAAACCTCGCGCGCGCGGCTCGCGGCGAGCACGATGCGGTCTCCGGAGTAGTAGCTCACCCAGGACATCGCGACCGCGACCGCAACCGCCAGGGCGAGCGCGATCGGTCCGGCGCCGATCGCCAGGCCCATGCCGTAGCCCGCGATCGCCACCACCATCACGAACGACGCGATCAGAAACCAGGATCGGCGCCGGTTCGACGCGAGCTGCTCGTACACGTCTCTCCTTCCCGACCGCCGCCACGAGGCCGGCGCCGGACCTTGCGTCATGAAAGCGGGCACCCGCTCGCGGGCGCCCGGCCGGTCCCAGGTGATCCTAGAACTGTACCCGAACCGGCCCCGCGGCCTCTCCCTCCACCTGGAAGTACTCGCGCGCGCCGAATCCACCGACCTGCGCCACGAACCGCGACGGGACCTGCTGGACCAGGTTGTTGGACCTGAGCACCTGGTCGTTGTAGAACTGCCGGGCGAACGAGATCCGTCCCTCGGTGGCCGTCAGCTCTTCCTGGAGGGCGAGGAAGTTCTGGTTCGCCTTCAGGTCGGGGTAGGCCTCCGCGACGGCCAACAGCTGCCGCAGGGCCTGGGTGATCTGGTTCTCGGCCTTCGCCTGGTCGGCCACGGTCCCGGCCTGGATGCCCGCGCTGCGGGCCTGCGTGACCCGCTCGAACACCCCGCGCTCGTGCGCGGCGTACCCCTTCACCGTCTCCACGAGGTTCGGGATCAGGTCGTAGCGCCGCCGGAGCTGCACATCGATCTGCGACCAGGCGTTGTCGATGCGGTTCCGCAGCGCCACCAGCCGGTTGTAGGTCGCGACCACGTACAGCACGAGGACGCCGACGACCCCGATCGCGACCCACGCGCTCACGCTCACGGCCGCAATCGTAGGCGCCGGGCCGCGGAGCGTCAACGACGCCCCCGCGCGCCCGAGGCTCGGGCCATGGCCGCGCGATACACGTCCTCGACACGTCCGGCGAGCGCCTCCCAGTCGAACGAAGCCGCCCGCGCCCGCCCCCGTTCGCCCATCGCGCGCGCGCGCTCTGGGTCGCCCAGAACGGCTCCCAGCGCCGTGGCGAGCGCCTCGGGGTCCCCGGGCGGCACCAGGATGCCCTCGACGCCGTCGCGCAGCACCCCCGCGTACCCGGGGATGCGGCTCGCGACGACCGGCCGCCCCGCGGCCATCGCCTCGAGCAGCACGACCCCGAAGCTCTCCCCCCCGAGCGACGGGAAGCAGAGCACCGAGGCGCGCTCGGCGAGGCGCGCCAGCTCGCCGCTCGGGACCGCCCCGAGGAGCTCCACGCAGCTCGTCGCGACCGCCTCGAGCGCGCGGCGCTCCGGCCCGTCCCCTCCGATCAAGACGCGCACGCCCGGGTGAGCCGCAGCGAGTCCCGGCACGGCCGCAACCAGGACGTGGGCCCCTTTCCGGCGCTCCAGACGCCCGAGGAACACCACCGTCGCCGACTCCGGATCCGGAGGCCCCACCCCGGCGAAGCGCGCGACCGAGACGCCGTTCGGAATGATCACCGGCGACTCGCCGAGCACGCGCGCGACCGTCGCGGCCGCGGCCGGCGACACCGCGATGCACCCCGCGAGCCGCGCGCGGATCGCGCGCAACGCGGGACGCGCCGCGCGGTACAGCCTGCTCGCCGGCGCGTCGGCGTGGAACGTCGCGACGACCGGCACCCGCGCGCCGAGCACCGCGAGCAGCCCGACGCTCGGCGCGAACGGCTCATGGACGTGGACCAGGTCGGGATCCAGAGCGAGGAGGTGCCGCCGCACTCGGGCCGCCACGCGCGGCCCGAAGGCGAGGCGGGCGACCGAGCCGTTGAACGGCACCCCGATGGGGCGGCCGACCGGCACCACTCCACGGGGGACAGGACCATCTGCCGGAGCGAGGATCCGAACCTGGCTCCCGCGCCTCCGAAGAGCCCCTGCCAGCCCCTCGACGTGCGAGTTGACTCCCCCCGGGGTGGTCCAGGAGTACGGGGTCACGATGACGACCTTCACGAGAGCCAGTATGGCTGAAACGCGTGCCACTGCTCCGGACGGCGCCCGATCATGCCCTCGAAGGTCGTGGCGAGTCGCTGCGTGAGGGCGGCTACCCCGCCGGGGTCGGCGGGATCGACGCCCGCGTCGATCCGGTCGGCGACCTGCGCCAGCCACCGCCCCCCCGGCTCCATGTAGATGCAGGCGGGGAGGAGCGGCGCGCCCGCTCGCAGCGCGAGGACGGCGGGCCCCGCCGGCATGGTCGTCCGCTTCCCGAACATTCTGACCTCCACTCCGCGCCCGCTCAGATCGCGGTCGGCGACCAGCCCGACCACCTCCCCGCGCGCAAGATGCTCCAGGCAGCGGCCGGTGACATCCTCCCCGCGGACAAGCGGGATGATCCTCATCCCCATGCTCCGCCGATGCGCCACGAAGCGGTAGAAGAGCGCTCGGGGCCGCACCACCTCCGCCACCACGGTGAAAGGCCAGCGCGCGGCCACCCACCGCCCGCCCGCGTCCCAGTTGCCGAGATGCGGGACCGCGAGCACCACTCCCCGCCCCCCAGCGAACGCGGACTCGACGACCTCATACCCCTCGCAGCGGAACCGCCGGTCCAGGTCCTCCGGACGGAGGTCCTCCAGCCGGAAGGTCTCCGACCAGTAGCGGCCGTACGAGCGGAACGCCTCGCGCACAACCTCCTCCAGATCGTGCGCGGGCACGACCGGTCTCAGGTTCTCCCGAACGACGGCCCTCCGCCGGGCGTTTCGTTTCCAGGACCGTTCGCCGAACCGCTCGAAGGTGCGGCGCGCCACGTCCTCGGGAAGCATCCGCGCCATGCGCCAGGCCGCGAGCCATCCCGCCCCGGTGAAGCGCAGCCGAAGGCTGTCGCGCCCCCCGCTCATCGCGCCGGCCCGCCGCGCCACATCAGACCCGCCCTGCGGCTGGTGGACGCCAGCGCGAGCGCGGCCAGCGCCCAGGCGCCCGCCTCGGGCCGGCCGGCGAGGAGCGCGATCCCGAGGAGCAGCCACCGCTCGGGCAGATCGGCGACGCCGTCCCCGCACTCAAGCCCGAGGCTGCCCGCGCGCACCTTCGCGTAGGAAGCGACGGCGCCCGCCGAGAGCGCCACGACCGCCGCCAGCGCGGCGCGCGGCTCCTCGCGAAGGACCCAGGCGAGCGAGACCGGCACCGACGCCTCGACGACGAGATCTCCGATCGCTCCGGCGAGCCGGACCCATGCCACCGGCCTCGATTGCGGCCACCCAAGAGACAGCCGCCGCAGGAGAGCGGCGGCGATCAGCAGCCACGCTCCTCCCCACAGGCTTCCCGACGCGATCACCCCCGCGCCGGCTCCGAGCAACCCCTGAGATGCGCCGCGCAGCGCCGGCGACACGAGGCGCCGCCGCGAGGTCGGTCCCGCCGATGACATCACCGCCCGCAGGTTATTAGACTGTGGCCGTTCGCATCCACCCGAGTTCGGAGGGGAGCCTGTGAAGACCTTTTCCATCGGCCGGATCCGCAACATCGCACTCGTCGGCCACGGCGGGTCGGGCAAGACCTCGCTCGCCGAGGCCTTGCTCTTCCTCTCCGGGGCCATCAACCGCATCGGAAGCGTCACCGAAGGCACGACCACGAGCGACTTCGACCCCGAGGAGACCCGGCGCCAGATCTCGATCTCCCTCGCGCTCGCCCCGCTCGAGTGGAAGGAGCACAAGATCAACCTGCTCGACGCGCCGGGCTACGGTGACTTCGTGGCCGACGCCGAGGCGGCCCTCCGCGCCGCCGATGCCGCCGTCATCGTCGTCAGCGCGGTTGAGGGCGTCGAGGTCCAAGCGCGCGCGATGTGGGAGGAGGCGGAGCGGCTCGGGCTCCCGCGGGTGATCGTCATCAACAAGCTCGACCGCGAGCGCGCCAGCTTCGAGCGCACCCTTCAGCAGCTCGTGGACGCCTTCGGCCCGCGGGTTTCACCGCTCCACCTGCCGATCGGCGAGGAGCACGCCTTCGAGGGAGCGATCGACCTCCTGGCCGGCAAGGCCGTGCGGTATTCCCCGACCCGGAGCGAGGCCCCAATCCCGGACGCGCTGGCGGCGCAAGCCGCATCCCTCCGCGAGCGCCTCGTCGAGTCCGTGGTCGAGTCCGACGAGGCACTGATGGAACGGTACCTCGAAGGCGGCGAGATCGACCCAAAGGAGATCATCGCCGCGCTCGGCAAGGCCGTCTCCTCGGGCACGACCGTTCCCGTCCTTTGCACCGCCGCCACCAAGGGGATCGGCGCCGACCTGCTCGCCGACCTGATCGTCGATGCAGCGCCCTCTCCGGCCGACCGCCCGCCGGTGCCGGCAACTCGGGGGGGCACGCAGATCGATCTCGCCGCCGATCCGGCCGGTCCGCTGGGCGCCGCCGTCTTCAAGACCCTCTCCGACCCCTACGTCGGCCGCATCACGTTCTTCCGGGTCTTCAGCGGCACGCTTCGCCCCGACGCCTCGCTCCTCAACTCCACCAGGGGCGAGGAGGAGCGCGTCGGCCAGATCTTCACCATGCGCGGCAAGCACCAGGAGAGCGTCTCGGAGGTGCCGGCCGGCGACATCGGCGCCGTCGCCAAGCTCGCGCACACGGTCACCGGCGACACCCTCACCACCAAGACCGATGCTGTGCTCTTCCCCTCCGTCGCCCCGCCGGAGCCGATCTTCGCGCTCGCGATCGCGCCGAAGACGAAGGGCGACGAGGACAAGCTCTCGACGGCCCTGCAGAAGATCGCCGCGGAGGATCCCTCGTTCCGCTGGGAGCGCAACTCCGAGACCCACCAGACGCTGATCAAGGGCATGGGCGACGTTCACCTCGAGGTCGTCGTCGAACGCCTGCACCGTCACCACGTCGAGGTCGAGACCTTCACCCCGCGCATCCCCTACCGGGAGACCGTCCGCAAGAGCGGGAGCGCCACCGGGCGCCACGTGAAGCAGTCGGGGGGACGCGGCCAGTACGCCGTGGCCACCGTGGAGATCTCGCCGCTCCCGCGGGGATCCGGATTCGAGTACCAGGACGGCATCGTCGGAGGCGCCGTCCCCAACCAGTTCATCCCCTCCGTCGAGAAGGGAATCCGCAAGGCGCTGGAGGAGGGAGTGCTCGCCGGATACCAGGTCGTCGACTTCAAGGCGCGCCTCTTCGACGGCAAGTTCCACAGCGTGGACTCGTCGGACATCGCTTTCCAGCTCGCGGGCGCGCTCGCGTTCCGCGAGGCGGCGAGGGAGGCCGGAGTCGTGCTCCTCGAGCCCATCATGGACCTCGAGGTGCTCGTGCCCGACGAGTCCACCGGCGACATCATGGGCGACCTGTCGTCCAAGCGCGCGCGGATCGAGGGCACCGAGGGCGTCGGCCGAGGCTGGAACCAGATCAGGGCCAAGGTCCCACAGGCCGAGCTGCTCCGCTACGCGATCGACCTCCGCTCCAAGACCGGCGGGCGCGGGACTTTCCGCGTCTCCTTCAGCCACTACGAGGAGGCCCCGTCCCACGTGACCGAGAAGGTCGTCGCCGAGGCGCGCAAGGCCAAGGAAGAGGAGCACGCGAAGAAGTAGAGGCGGCGCTACTTCAGGTACGGCGCGAGGCCGGCCCACGTCTCGTCGAGCGCCTGGGGCAGGACCTTCACCTCTCCCACCGTCGTCATGAAGTTGGTGTCCCCGCTCCATCTGGGAACGACGTGAACGTGGACGTGGTCGGCGATCCCGGCGCCGGCCGCGGCCCCCATGTTCACCCCGATGTTGAAGCCGTGCGGCGCCATGGTCGCGCGCAGCCCTTCGATGCACCGCGCGACGAGCGAGTCGACCTGCCCGTGCTCCTCGGCGGTCAGGTCCGCGTAGTCCGCGGTGTGCCGGAACGGGGCGACCATCACGTGCCCGGAGTTGTACGGGAACTTGTTCATGATCACGAAGGCGAGCTTCCGGCGCGCAAGGATCAAGCTCGCCCGATCCTCGGCCTCGGCGCGCGCGGGAAGATCGCAAAAGATGCAGCCTTCCAGGCGCTCCACTCGCTTGATGTACTCCATGCGCCAGGGGGTCCAGAGCCGCTCCATCGGCGCCGTCAGAACCGGTGCTCTCGCTCGCGGCCGGCAATCTCCGCCGCGACCTCGCCGGCGAACTCCTCGAACCCCACCCCGAACTTCGGTTTCGGCGTGCCGTGCGCGCGCACGGCCACGGTCCCCGCCTCGATCTCGCGGTCGCCCACGACGAGGATGTAGGGAACCCTCTGCAGCTCGTGCTCCCGCACCTTGGCGTTCACCGTCTCGCGCGAGCCGTTCACCTCGACCCGCGCGCCTTGGGCGCGCAGCCTCGCCGCGAGCCCCTCGGCGTGCGCGGCGTGCCGGTCGGCGATCGGCACGATCGCCACCTGCACCGGCGCGAGCCACGTCGGGAACGCGCCGGCGTAGTGCTCGATCAGCACGGCCGCCATCCGCTCGACCGAGCCGTAGAGCGCGCGGTGGATCATCACCGGCCGGTGTCGCGCGTTATCGTCTCCCGTGTACTCGAGGTCGAACCGCTCGGGAAGCGCGAAGTCGACCTGGATGGTGGTCACCTGCCAGAGCCGCCCGATCGCGTCGGCGAAGTGGACGTCCACCTTCGGCCCGTAGAATGCCCCCTCGCCTTCCGCGACCTCGTAGGGTTTCCCCCACGCATCGAGGGCGTCCCGGAGCGCGGCGGTCCCCTCCGCCCACATCTCCTCGGTCCCGATCGTGTCCGCCGGCTTCGTCGACAGGTGGATGACCGGCTCGCCCAGCCCGAGCGCCGAGAGGACCTCGACCGTCAGGTCCATGACCCCCACAATCTCGCCCACGAGCTGGTCGGGGCGGCAGAAGATGTGCGAGTCGTCCTGAGTCAGCCCCCGCACGCGCGTGAGCCCGTGCAGGACGCCCGAGCGCTCGTACCGGTAGACGGTCCCGAGCTCGAACATCCGGATCGGCAGCTCTCGGTACGAGCGCGTCCGCGACCGGAAAATGAGCACGTGGAACGGGCAGTTCATCGGCTTCACGAAGTACTCGGCCCCCTCCAGCTCCATGGCCGGGTACATGTTCTCGCGGTACACCCGAAGATGGCCGCTCTTCTCCCAGAGCACGCTGCGCGCCACGTGTGGCGAGTACACCGGCTCGTAGCCGTGGGCGAGGTGGACCTCGCGCGAGTAATCCTCGAGCTGCTTCCGAAAAGCGCCGCCCTTGGGGTGCCAGACGAGCAAGCCCCCGCCCAGCTCCTCCGGGAAGCCGAACAGATCCAGCTCGCGCCCGAGCCGGCGGTGGTCCCTCTTCGCCGCCTCCTCAAGGCGCCGCAGGTGCTCCTCGAGCGCCTCCTCGGACTCCCACGCGGTCCCGTAGATGCGTTGGAGCATCGGCCGGCGCTCGTCCCCTCTCCAGTACGCGCCGGCGATCCGTTGCAGACGGAAGGCCGGGATGCGTCCGGTCGAAGCCAGATGCGGCCCCCGGCAGAGGTCGACCCACCCCCCGTTGCCGTACACCGAGACGACCGCGCCGGCGCCCTCGGCCTCATCCACCCCCTCGATGATCTCGCGCTTGAAGGGCTGGCCGGCGAACCGCGCGAGAGCGTCGGCCGGAGACATCTCCTCGCGAACGAAGGGCTGGTCCTCCCGCACGATCTCCCGCATCCGCGCGTCGATCCGATCGAGGTCTTCCGGAGTGAACGGGCGCCCGATGTCGAAGTCGTAGTAGAAGCCGTCGTCGATCGAGGGGCCGATCGCATACTTCGTCCCCGGGAAGAGGTCGCACACCGCCTGGGCCATCACGTGCGCCGCGGAGTGCCGGATCGTGTCCCGTCCTACGCCCGAGTCGGCGGCGACCACGCGTCCATCGCTCAGATCGATCTGCACCACGCCTCCTAACCGGCCCGACGCCGCACGTCCGCCGCCCAGGACCGCTCGAGCGAGGTGAAGTCCGCCCCGAACGCGGTCCGCGCGGCCCGGCGCAGATGATACCGCCGGGTTCCGGCCCCCACCGAGTCTTCGGCGCCCGCGGAACGCAGCAGGCGCGCTCCGGCGTCGTGTCCGAGACGCCGGCCCAGCCACGCGACGAAATCGTAGCTCGCGTCGTACGAGGCCCCGATCGTCGGCGAATCGACGAACTCGAAGTCCTCCGGCAGCCTCCCCGGGAAGCGGCCGGCCCGCACCTGCGCGCGCAGCCGCGCGCCGGACGGCGCGCGGCTCTCCCCATACATCTGCGCGGCTCCCTCGTCGAGCCATGACGGGACGGCAGGCCCCGACACGCTCCTGGTCGCCACGTGAAGCACCTCGTGGGCGAGGGTCTCGGCGCGGAACGCGGAACCGTACCGGAAGAAGGTCTCCGGCTGGATGTAGATCCGGTGCCCACCGAAGCGCCATCCGTTCGACCGGTCCACGCTCGACGCCGCGAACGCGACGAAGGGCCCCACGTCGAAGGTCGTCTGGAGGATCCTCTCCAGCTCCGGTGCGGCGCTCGGAACGGCGACGACGACCCGGCCGGGCCATGGATACGGCCACCGCTCCCGGACTCTCCTCACCGCCACGGCGGCTTCCCGGGCGATCCGGAGCGCCGCCGCTCGACCACCTTGGTGGAAGAGCACGAGGGCCCCGCCGCGCTCCACGGCGTCGACCGGCCCGAAGTCCCACAGGTTGCGGGACGACCGGAGATCCAGGTCGTCGAGGCCGTCATCCGCGACGACGCTCCACCTCCCCGCGCGCCGCGCCACGGTGAGGAAAACGTCGTCGGCGCTCGGCACGGAGTCGTAGCCGCGCAGCGCGATCCGCTCCACCGCTTGCACCAGGTGCACCTCGTCCGCATCCACCCTCTCGAGCAGCCCTGCCGCGAGGTCGCCGAACCCCTCCGCGGCAAGCTCCAGCCGGTAGGAGCCGAGCGGCAACCCCCGAAGCGCCCGCAACCAGCGCCGCTTGTCCTCAACGAACCGCCGCGGGGCCTCGGTCATGGTGGCGACCAAGGCGGCCTCGTCCCCTCGCTCCACCGCCCCCGCCCGGCGGGCGAGCAAGGAGGCAACCGATGCCTCCCAGCCGGGGCGCTCGGTTGCCCCCGCCCCGAGTGCTCCGGAGGCGGGGAGAGCCCCCACGGCAAGGGCCACGGCGGCGCTCAGGGTTGCCGCCCGAAGGAGGGCCGGCCGGCCGGCGCGCGGTCTCACCGCGCGCGGAGACAGACAGGGGCCCGAACGATGTGGCCTGCGCACCCGTTGCCTGGTCGCCAACACCTTCCGTTCCCGGCCGGCGCGCTCCGCGCTCACGAGTGGGCGCGAGAGGTTTCGAACCTCCGACCTCCACGGTGTGAACGTGGCGCTCTCCCGCTGAGCTACGCGCCCGGGAGCCATCGTGAGTATACCCGCCACCGGCTCCGCCGAAACCCGCCGCAACGGCCGCGCGACCGGGCGTGGTGGGCGCGACAGGACTTGAACCTGTGACCTCCAGCGTGTCGAGCTGGCGCTCTAACCAACTGAGCTACGCGCCCAAGGCCGCACCCGGGGACCCCTCGGCGCAGCGGCCACATGATACCCCGTCGCCGGCCGGGAGCACGCGCTTGTTCCTGCCCGACCGGCGGCCCGCCACCGAGACGCACCAGGCGCGGGAAATGGAGGCGGCGCCCGGAATTGAACCGGGGTGCAGGGATTTGCAGTCCCTTGCCTAGCCACTCGGCCACACCGCCAAGGCCGGCACCTGGGATCGGCGCCGGTGCGAGCGGACGACGGGACTCGAACCCGCGACCCCGACCTTGGCAAGGTCGTGCTCTACCAACTGAGCCACGTCCGCGTGTGCTTCCAGGGATCTTACCCGAGCGCGCAAGAGCCCTTCAAGGTTTGCCGGGGGCCCGCGCGGAGAGGCTCCGGCCCACCCCGCGACACCTCAACGCCCCGTGGATCCGAAACCGCCCACCCCCCGCGACGAGTCGGGCAGCTCGTCGGTCTCGACGAGGACCGCCGGCGGGACTGCCATGATCACGAGCTGCGCGATCCGGTCTCCCCGGTGGATCTTGAAGGGATCGCGAGGATCGAGATTCACGAGCAGGACTCGGACTTCCCCCCGGTAGCCCGAGTCGATCAACCCGGGAGAGTTGACGACCGCGATCCCACGGCGCGCCGCGAGCCCGGACCGAGGCAGGACGAACCCGGCCTTGCCCTCGGGGATGGCCAGCGCGATCCCGGTCCGGAGCGAGACCCGATCCCCCGGCTCGATGACCGCGTCCTCGGCGGCATACAGGTCGAGCCCCGCGTCGCCGGGACGGGCCGGCCCCGGAACGGGAAGGTCGGGGTCGAGCCGCCGAACCCATATCTCGTTTCCCCGCGTCATCCCCCACCTCCCCGACGAATTCCGAACGGTTGGGCGCGTCCCCGGCCCGAGAAGCCCCTCCTCGAACCGGGGACGCGCAAGCTACCGGTCCGGCCTCCCTACGAGCACCCGCTGGTAGAGCCGCAGGAGCCGCACACGAAGCACGACCCCGCCGGCTGCATCTTCATCCCGCAGTTGAAGCAGTACGGCGCGTCGGCGTACCTCACCGTCGCCAGCTCCTCCTGGGACGGCGCGACCCGAACGGTCCCCGCCGCGGTCTCCTCCGCTTGCTCCGCGGGCCCGTTGACGGCGTCCCGCCGCTCCCCCGTGCTCATGATGCCGAGCCGCCGCCGAGTCACCTCGTCCAGGTGGTCGAGAGCGAGCCGGCGGAACACGTAGTCCACGATGCTCGTGGCGAACCGCACGTCCGGGTCATCGGTCATGCCCGACGGCTCGAAACGCACGTTCATGAACTTCGCGACGTAGGCCTCCAGGGGCACCCCGTACTGCAGCCCCAACGACACGCTGATCGCCAGCGCGTCCATCACGCCGGCGATCGTCGACCCCTGCTTCGAGACCTTCAAGAAGATCTCCCCGATGCCGTCGTCGGGGTACAGGCCCGCGTTGATGTAGCCCTCCGCGTCCCCGACCCGGAACGAGGTCGTCTGCGCCGGCCGGCTCTTCGGGAGGCGGCGGCGCTGCGGCTGCCCGGTCGCGATGACCGCCGCCTCCGCCCTGGCCCGCTGCCGCTTGCCGTCGGCCGACAGCGGTTGGGCCACCTTGCAGTTGTCTCGATAGAGCGCCAGCGCCTTGAGCCCCAGCCGCCACCCCTCGACGAGGAGCTGCTCGACCTCCTCGACCGTCGCGGACTCGGGCATGTTCACGGTCTTGGAGATCGCCCCCGAGATGAACGGCTGCACCGCCGCCATCATCCTCACGTGCCCCATGTAGTGAATCGTGCGGTCTCCCATGGCACAGTCGAAGACCGGGTAGTGGTCTTCCTTGAGGAACGGCGCGCCCTCCACGGTATTGTGCTCGTGGATGTGGGCGAGGATCCCGTCCAGCTCGTCGAGCGAGTACCCCAGCCGCCGCAGGGCCCGCGGCACGGTCTGGTTCACGATCTTCATGGTCCCGCCGCCGACGAGCTTCTTCGTCTTCACCAGGGCAAGGTCCGGCTCGATCCCGGTCGTGTCACAATCCATCATCAACCCGATCGTTCCGGTCGGAGCGATGACGCTCGCCTGGGAGTTCCGGTATCCGTGCCGCTCCCCGAGCGCCAAGGCCTCGTCCCACGCGGTCCGCGCGGCTTGCAGGAGGCCCTCCGGCACCAGATCGGGGTCGATCTGATCGATCGCCGCGCGGTGCTTGCGGACGACGCCGAGCATCGCCTCGCTGTTCTCCGCGTATCCGGGGAACGGCCCCAGCCGCTCCGCGAAGCGGCCGCTCGCGCGGTAGGCCCACCCGGTCATGAGCGAGCTGATCGCGCCGGCCCACGCGCGCCCGCCGTCGGAGTCGTACGGGACCCCTCGAGCCATCAGGAGCGCCCCGAGGTTGGCGAACCCGATCCCGAGCTCGCGGAAGTCGATCGCGTTCCGCTCGATCTTCGGCGTCGGGTAGCTCGAGTTCCCGACCAGGATCTCCTGGGCGAGGAACACGATGTCGATCGCCTGACGGAACCCGGCGATGTCGAAGTTCCCGTCGTCCAGCAGGAACTTCATGAGGTTCAGGGAGGCGAGATTGCAGGCCGAGTTGTCCAGGTGCATATACTCAGAACAATTGCGAACAACCACTCCCTCGACAAGGTACGAGTGGTTCAGGGGTTCCGTGAGATTGTAGGTCAGATCGAACCCATCGGAGTCCCGCGCGGACAGCCTCGCGGATCGCTGAGCGCGATACGTCGCGTGCTCCCCGAGCATCGCCGTCAAGGCATGTCGCTTCCGCGGCAGATCGAACCCGACTGCGCTTGCGAACCGAAGCTTGTCCCTCCCCGAAATCCGAAGGTCGTACGACCTGCCGGCACTCCGATACTCGACTTCCATTCCGTCCTTCCGCGCGTACCGGAACGAACGGCCTGCGTTGTCACCGGTCACGTCGTAGATCCTCGCGTGGATCCCTTCGGCCGCGAGCAGCATCTGGACCCCCCGCAAGAGGTCCCCGGACTTGCTACTCAACCCCACGTAGCGCGTTCCGTTCGCGAGGTTCGCCGCGCACCCGTCGGCATCGAAGAGCCCCCGCAAGAAGGCACGTGCGATCTCCGGCGGAGCCTCGAAGATGCTCCACGGCACCTCCTTCGCCGCGGCACGCCCGGTCTTCACACCCAGCACCTCGAAGAAGCGCGCGAGCGGGCGGCGGGAGAGCCGGAGCTGCACCGTGCCGTTCTCCTGCACGCTCGGCTTCGGCTCGCGCCCGCCGTTCAGCAAGGTGACGAGCCCGAGGTGCCTCGGCAGGATCTCCCTCTGGTCCTCCGGAGACCCGTACACCGTGGCCACGAGGTTGCCGGAAATGCAACCGTCCCCCACGAGCCAGCCGATGAAGTGCGCGAGGTCCTCGTCCCACTTCTCCGGCAGGCACAGCTCCGCGGACCGGTCTCCCTTGCTTGCGAACGACTGCCACTCGCTCGGCACGGGAATCCGGTGGTCGGCCATCACCGCCGGGGTGGCCTGCTCCAGCGCCGGGATCTCGTCCCGAGCGGTCAGCTCGTCGGCGCGCACCCAGCCCCGATTCCCCGTCCAGATCCGGTGGCCCGGCGTGCACCGCAGCTCCCGGCCGTCGCTGAACCGCAGCTTCAGGATCTCGTTCACGCCCGTCACCATGAACTGAGTCGGCTTCGACAGGCGGATCGCGTTCCCCGGCGTCTCGGGGTTCGTCGCGTCGTGCGTGTAGACCTCGAAGGTGTCCCCCTCCATCACGCGGCGCACGAGGTCGTCGAAGCGGATGAGCCCCTTGTCCGTGTGCACGCGCATGTCCCCGGTGAAGCAGGGATTGGACGCGTTGATTCGGCCGGCCTTCGGCGCCGTGTGCCACGCGTTGATCGTGGTGTCGTACTGCATGCCGGGGTCGGCGCACTCCCAGGCGGCCTGCGCGATCTGGCGCATCAGATCGCGCGCGCGCACGACCTTCAGCACGTCCCCCGTCGTCACCGCGCGCAGCCCCCAGTCGCGATCCTCGACGTAGGCCATCATGAAGTCGTCGGTGACCCGCACCGAGTTGTTCGCGTTCTGGTACTGGATCGAGTGGGAGTCCCGCCCGTCGAGGTCCATGTCGAACCCGCCGTCGCGCAGCACGCGCGCCTTCCGCTCCTCGATGGCCTTGCACCAGACGAAGTCCTCGACGTCCGGGTGGTCGACGTTCAGGATCACCATCTTTGCCGCGCGCCTCGTGTTCGAGGCGTACAGGCCATTTGCGCAGAGCACGTGGGCCTCTGCAACCTCGATGTCGTAGGTATCGTCGACCTCGGTGGGCTCGACCGATTCCAGCGTGACTTGAACACAGCGCCCCAGGGTCGCGGCGTACTCCGAAACCTCAGGGTCGGGGTGGCTCGCGACGCGCGCCAGTGCCCCGTACCCCGTCGTCTCGTTCATGCCCACCGTGCGCTCTATGAGCCTCTTGCCACCACGGCGTCGCGCCCGGGAAGCAAGCTCGCCGTAAAGCGTCGGTCGGTAGCCCCACCCCTTGTCGGCTCCATCGGAAGCCACGTAGTTCCTCGCCGCCTTTGCCGAGTGCGGACGAATGCGCGTCACAAGGCGATCCACGAACGTGAAGCCCGCAACAGACAGACGGTACAGCGGGCGCCATGTCCCCTGCCGGGACCGGCTCAGCTTGAGCTTGGATGGGATCCCCAGGCTGAGGAGCAACCGCTGGAGGTCGACGAGGAATGCCCGATCCACGGACGACACACACCATCCACCCCGTGGCTGGTAACACCCATCCGCGTCGATGACCCCCGCGACGAACGCCGCCCGCACTGCCGGCTCGGCCCGGAACAGCGCTTGGGGGAAGCCAAGGCAGTCGGATTTGCCCTTCGCGATGTCGTTGGCGACGAGGAACTCGACCAGGCGTTTCCGCGTGTAGCCGAGAACCTCGAAGCCGCGATAGCTCCCGAGGGTCAGCGGCTCCTCCCCGAACAGCTGCAGGCAGTACTTCCGGAAGCGATCGGCCGCCTCGTATCCCGCCTCGTCCTTCGCGAAGGGGATCCGCACTTGGTAGGGGGACCTGCGTCGCACGTAGCCGTCCCCCCAGAGCAGGCCGAGGACGTACGCGAACTCCTCACTCAGTTCGGAAGGGAAGGTCATCTCCTCGATGGTCGTCGCGTGCGGCGGGTCGTCCACCTCGGGCACCTGCAGGCGCACCTCCGTCCCAGTGTCGCTGGGCTCCAGCAGCACGTACAGCGCGTCACCCGGCGCGAACAGCTCGATGGCCTTGGTGTCGAAGACCCCCAGCTCAGGATCCCAGAAGGCGAACCTGTGCCCCTGCGTGACCTCGACCTCGTACCCCTCCTTCGTACGCACTCGGTAGCACAGCTTCCTTCCGTTCGGCATGAAGTCCTTCACCGGCATGGGACCCAGATGAGTAAGGACGAGATCTCCCACACGGAGAGCCTCGATGGCTCGCCACCCCCCCGGCGTGGCCACCAGGGTCCCTCGCCGGAAGCACTTCCCGCCCGACTTGATCGTGCCGGCGCTCGAGTCGGCGCCGCGCATGAACGACACCGGCCCGCTCGCCTCGCCGCCGGAGGCGAGCTTCTCCTTCGACGAGCGGATCGTGGACAGGTTGATCCCCGATCCGCTCCCGCCCTTGAAGATGGTCCCTTCCTCGACGTACCAGTTGAGGATCGACGGCATCCGGTCCTCGACCGCCAGGATGAAGCATGCGCTGCACTGTGGGCGAGGCTCGACCCCGACGTTGAACCAGACCGGCGAGTTGAAGGATGCCTTCTGCGTGACCAGCACATGCTTCAGCTCATGGGTGAATGCGTCGCGATCCTCCTCGGTCGCGAAGTACCCGTCCTTCCATCCCCATCCGCTCACCGCATCGGCGACCCGGTCGATGAGCTGCCGCACCGACCGCTCCCGCTGCGGCGTGCCAAGCGGTCCCCGGAAGTACTTCTGCGCGACGATGTTGGTCGCGTTCTGGGACCAGGAGCTCGGGAACTCCACCCCACGCTGCTCGAACGCGTTCCCCCCCTGCTTGTAGTTCGGGATCACCGCGTCGCGGATCTCCCACTCCACCTCGTCGTAAGGGTTAGCGTCCGCGCGCGTGAAGAACCGCTTGATCGACAGCCCGGACTTGCCCTTCATCGACCGCTCGGTCGTGCTCATCGCCCCTGCTCCCTCCCCATGCATCCGCCGTCTCCCCCGAAGCCCCCCGCGCTCCGGCTCCCCTCGTCAATCCCCCCCACCGCGCGCGCCCGTCTTCGGGGGGGTCTTCTTCCGCAGAAGCTGCCCGATCTCACGCTCGAAGTCGCTCGCCTCCTGGAACTCCCGGTACACGGAGGCAAACCGCACGTACGCGACCTCATCCAGCTCCCGCAGCCGGTCGAGCGCGGCGATTCCAATGTCCTCGCTGGATACCTCCAGACCTTCCGCCCGCAAGACCTCCTCGATCTCCCCGGCCACTCTCTCGATGTCGGCCTCGGTCACCGGTCGGTTCTTGCACGCCTTCCGGATGCCGGCTGCCACCTTTCCCGGGTCGAACGCCTCGAACTCCCCGGAGCGCTTCCGCACTCGCAGGCCCATCGCCTCCGGTCGCTCGAACGTTGTGAAGCGCCTCCCGCAGCCGAGGCACTCCCTCCGCCGGCGGATGGCATCGCCGTCGCCGGCGAGCCGGGAGTCCACGACCTTGTCTTCCAGGCTCTTACAGAACGGACAGCGCATCCGCGCCTCTTCTCACGCAGTCGAGAAGCCCTACTCCCCGCAAGTACCACAACATCTTGTGTTGCTCTGAACCTAGCACACAAGATGGACGGGATCAAGGATGGGAGGAGGCGAGTTCTATGGAGCCGGGAGATTCAGCCGCTGACCTGGGAAGATGGACGCCGAGCGCAGCCGGTTGACCCGCATTATGGCATCCACGACCGCCCGGGGGTCCTGAGCCGGGCGCCAGCCTCGGGCGATCCCCCAGAGGGTCTCCCCCGCTTCCACGACGTGCACCGCTCGTGGCGCGGGCACGACGCTCGACACCCAGAGGGACCTCGCAGCCGGAGCGAGGAGGGCCCCCACGACGCATGTCCCGATGACCAGTCTTCTCATAACGAACACCCGTTCGAATCCTACCGTACACCTGTTCGTCCGTCAAGGCCGAACAGGTGTTTGATTCCGAGCGCGCGCGATGCTACCGTCCCCTGCGACAGTCCGGGCGAAGGGAGGACACGTGACCAGGACCGAGCGAACGGACCTGACGGCTCGCCAGCGGGCGATCCTCGAGTTCATCGAGCGTACACGCGACGAGCGCGGCTATCCCCCCTCGGTCCGCGAGATCGGCGAAGCCGTCGGCCTCCGGTCGCCGTCGAGCGTGCACTCGCAGCTCGCGACCCTCCAGGCGCGCGGCCACCTTCGCAAGGACCCGACTCGTCCGCGCGCCATCCGGCTCACACCGGAGTCGCCCGAGGAGCCGCGCCGCCCCTTCCGCAACGTGCCGCTGCTCGGCCGGATCGCCGCCGGGCAGCCGATCCTCGCGCAGGAGGATCTCGAGGACGTCTTGCCGATCGCCGAGGACCTCGTCGGGTCGGGCACCCTCTTCGCCCTCCGGGTCAAGGGCGATTCGATGATCGGCGCCGGCATCTTCGACGGGGATCTCGTCGTCATCCGCGAGCAGCCCGCCGCTGAGAACGGCGACATAGTGGCCGCGCTCGTCGAGGGCGAGGAGGCCACCGTGAAGCGGCTCCATCGCCGGGGGACCCGGGTGCTGCTCGAGCCCGCGAATCCCGCGTACGAGCCGATCGAGAGTCCCGACGTCCGCGTCCTCGGGAAAGTCGTCTCGGTCCTGCGACGGATGTAGCGCGCGCGGAGGGGGCGGCACTCGGGCCGAATCCTCCCGCCGAGGCCCCGACGCTCATGACTCCTCCGCCGGCCCTGCCACGAGGAACGCGGCGAGGCGCGCGAGCTGGTCTTCCCGGAGACGCGCAAGGACCCGCACCCCGCCGGTGACGTACTCCTCCGACAGCACGGCGCCCGCCGCGTGCAGCGAGGCCACCACGTCCCCCCGCGCGTACGGGACCAGGAGCCCCGCCTCCACCTCCGGCCGGGGAATGCGCCCGGCCATCTCCTCGACCAGCCGGTCCACTCCCTCCCCGGTGAGCCCCGAGACCACCGATCCGCCCGGGAACAACCGGCGCAGCCGCGCGCGGCCCGCCGCGTCCGCGAGATCCGCCTTGTTCACGGCCACGATCTCGCCGATCTCGGCCGCCCCGATCTCGCCGAGGACCTCCCGCACCGCCGCTGCCTGGAGGTCGGGTTCCTCCGCCGAGCCGTCCACCACGTGCAGGATCAGGTCGGCTCGCACCACCTCTTCGAGCGTGGACTTGAACGCCTCAACCAGCGTGTGGGGAAGCTTGCGCACGAACCCCACGGTGTCGGTGACGACGCACGCGCGGCCGTCCGGCAGCTCCAACCGCCGGGTCGTCGGGTCGAGGGTGGAGAACAACCGGTCCTCGACCTCTACCCCGGCGCCCGTGAGCCGGTTGAGAAGGGTCGACTTCCCCGCGTTCGTATAGCCGACGAGCGCGACCGAGGGCACGCGGCTCCGCACTCGAGCCCGCCGCTTCGCGCCGCGCGTTCTCTCGAGGTCCTTGATCTCGATGCGGAGCTTCGCGATCCTCTTGCGGATCCGGCGCCGGTCGACCTCGATCTTCGTCTCCCCGGGACCGCGAGTCCCGATCCCGCCCCCGAGGCGCGACAGCGACTCGCCCCACCCGCGCAACCTCGGCAGCAGGTAGGCGAGCTGCGCCAGCTCCACCTGGCGCTTCCCTTCCGCGGAGTGCGCGTGCTGCGCGAAGATGTCGAGGATGAGGGCCGTGCGGTCGATCACCTTGCACCCGCAGATCTCCTCGAGGTTGCGGAGCTGGGCCGGCGAAAGCTCCTCGTCCACGACGACGGTGTCGGCGTCGCATGCCTTCACCGCCCCGCGCACCTCCTCGGCCTTCCCTCGGCCGAGGAACGTTGCGGGGTCGGGCTTCTCCCGCCGCTGCACGAGCGTGGCCGCGACCGCCGCCCCGGCGGTCCCGGCGAGCCGCCCGAGCTCGGCAACCGACTCCTCGGCGGTGACCTCCCCCGATCCCACGGCAAGGCCGACCAGCACTACTCGCTCCAGCCGTAGGGCTTGCAACTCCGGAGGAAGCTCGGTGACGCGCCGCCCCGGGGCGCGCGGGGCGTCGGGGCGCCTCGGCTCCCGTCCCCCTCCGCGCGCGCGCCTCACGCCCCGAGCGCCGTCCTGATGCGCCCCAGAGCCTCTTCCAGGCGCGCGCCCGGCACCGTGAGAGAGACCCGCACGTAGCCCTCGCCCGCCTCTCCGTACCCCCGGCCGGGGGGCACCACAACGCCGGCCTTGTCGAGCAGCAGGGTGGCGAACGAGGCCGAGTCGTGACCCCGTGGCACGGGGAGCCAGACGTACACCGACCCCCGGGGCGCCTGGAGCGACCACCCCAGCTCGTTGAACGTCTTCACCACGGCGTCCCGCCGGCGCCGGTAGACATCCCGCAGGCCGTCGAGGAACTCCTGCGGCCCGTCGAGCGCCGCGATCCCGGCCCGCTGAACCGCGTTGAAGATCCCTGAGTCGAGGTTCGTCTTCACCCGCCCGAGCGCCTCGATCGCGCGCGGGCTGCCCACGACGAAGCCGCACCGCCAGCCGGTCATGTTGAAGGTCTTCGACAGGGAGTGGAACTCGACCGCCACGTCCTTCGCGCCCTCGATCTCGAGCACGCTCGGCGCGACGAACCCGTCGAACGTGATCTCGGAGTAGGCGTTGTCGTACGCGAGCAGCAGATCGTTCGCCCGCGCGAAATCGACCGCCCGGCTCAGATCCGCGAGCCCGGCGACCGCCGCGGTCGGGTTCGACGGGTAGTTGAGCCACGCGATCTTCGCCCGCGCCGGCACCGCGACGGACTCCCAGTCGGGCAGGAATCCCCGCTCCTCCGAGAGCGCGAAGGGCACCGCCTCTCCTCCGGCGAGACGGGTCCCGATATCGTAGACGGGGTACGCCGGGTCGGGAACGAGCACTCGGTCCCCCGGGTCGACGAACGCGAGGGGGAGGTGGGCGATGCCCTCCTTCGACCCGATCAACGGCAGCACCTCGGTGTCCGGATCGAGACTCACGCCGAAGCGGCGCCGGTACCACCCGGCGATCGCGCGCCGCAGCTCCGCCAGGCCGAAGTAGGAGGGATACCGGTGCGTGGAGGGATCCTCTGCGGCATCCCGCAAGGCGGCGACCACGTGAGCGGGGGTCGGGGTGTCGGGATCCCCGACGCCCAGGCTGATCACGTCCACGCCGGTCGCTCGCACCTCCGCGATCCTGCGATCGATCTCCGCGAACAGGTACGGCGGCAGGGTCTCGATGCGGCGCGCAAGCTTCACGGACGTCACCTCCCCGGCGGCGCCTCGGGCGCTCGGTCGATCGGGATCTCGCCGGTGAAGACCTCCTCCACCGGTCCGGTCATCAGCACCTCTCCCGCGGAAGTCCAGTCGATCTCGAGCGTCCCTCCCGGCAGGCGCACCGACGCGCGCCGGGCCGTGAGCCCGCGCAGCGCCCCGGCGACCACCACCGCGCACGCGCCGGTGCCGCAAGCGAGGGTCTCGCCGCACCCTCGCTCCCACACGCGCGCCCGGACCAGCCCGGGGGAGAGCACCTCGGCGAACTCGGCGTTCACGCGCGCGGGGAACTTCTCCAGCCCCTCAACCGCGGGACCGAGCGTCCCGACCTCCACCGCGTCCAGGTCGTCGACGAAGATCACGCAGTGCGGGTTCCCCATCGACACGCACGCAGCGTCGAGGCGCACGCCCTCCACATCGATCGGCTCGTGGAGCGGATCGCCCGCCGACCGGACCGGGATCCGCTCCGCATCCAGGACCGGCGCACCCATGTTCACCCGTGCCCGGTCCACGAGTCCCCCGGAGTCCCGGAACACCGTCACATCACGGATCCCGGCGCGCGTGGCGACCTTCATCGCATCCCCCTCGTGCAGGCCGCGGTCGCCGACGTACTTCGCGAGACACCGGATCCCGTTCCCGCACATCTCGGCCTGCGCGCCGTCGGCGTTGTAGTAGTCCATGAAGAAGTGCGCGTCCGGAGCCGGGGCGATCCGGATCAGTCCGTCGGCGCCGATCCCGGTGTGCCGGTCGCAGAGCGCCGCCACGACCCCGGCGCTCGGTGCCAGCCGGTCGCCCAGGTCCTCGATCAGCACAAAGTCGTTGCCGGCCCCGTGGGACTTCACGAACCGCACGCGCGCGCCTCCATGCTCGACCCGTAGTATGCCCCGATCGCTTCGGCCGCGCGCCCGATATCGCTCGCGTCGAACCACCGGATCCGCGGGTCGCGGCGGAACCAGGTCATCTGCCGCCCCACCAACCGCCGCGTGGCGCGAATGGTCTCCTCGACCATCTCCTCGGCCGTGGTCGCCCCGTCGAGGTGGGCGATCGCCTCTCGGTACCCGATCGCCTTCGGCGCGGTGAGCGCGGCCCGGTACCCCCGCGCGAGCAGGCCGGCCACCTCCTCGAGCAGCCCTCGCGCGATCATCCCCCGAACCCTCGCCTCGATCCTGCGCAGAAGGACCTCGCGCGGCACGGCGCGCCCCGCACAGGTTAGGGGCGCGTCGTAGCAAGCCCATCCGCGCCGGAACGACGAGAACGGCCGGCCGGTGATCTCGATCACCTCGAGCGCCCGAAGCACCCTCCGCCGGTTCGCCGGGTCGATCTTCTCCGCCGCGCCCGGATCCTTCGACCTGAGTCGCCCGACGAGCGCCCCGGTCTCCTCGCGCGCGAGCCGCGCCCGCACCTCGGGATCGGCCGGCGGGAACTCCAGATCGTCGACCACCGCGCGCAGGTACAGCCCGGACCCTCCGACGAGGAGCGGGACCCTTCCGCGCGCGCGAATGGCGGCCAGCGCGCTGCGCGCGGCCCGCTGGAACTCCGCCACCGAGAACGCCTCCCCCGGGTCGCACAGGTCCAGCAGGTGGTGCGGCACCCGCGCTCGGTCGGCCGGCGAGGGCTTCGCCGTCCCCACGTCCATCCCACGGTAGACCGTCATGGAGTCGACACAGACGATCTCCGCTCCGGCACCCGGCGCCACCGCCAGAGAGATCGCGGTCTTGCCCGACGCCGTCGGCCCGACCAGGGCGAGCGCCGGGGCCGCAGGTCCCAGCACCCCCGAACTCACCCGATCCGGCCGCCCGGCCGGCCGTCCAAATGGTGCGGGTGCGCCCCCGTGACGACGACCTCCACGAGCCGGCCGGCCGGCGACCCACCCGCCGTCAGGTGAACGAGCTTGTTCGTGCGCGTGCGCCCCGCGACCCTGCGGGGGTCCTTCTTGGACGGCCCCTCGATGAGCACCTCCACGCTCCTGCCGACCATCTCGCGGTTCCGCTCCAGCGAGATCCGCTCCTGCAGGTCCACGAGGCGCGCGAAGCGCTCCGCGACCACCTCCGCCGGCACCTGGTCCGGCATCGTCGCGGCCGGCGTGCCCTCCCGGACCGAGTAGCGGAAGGTGAACGCGGAATCGAACCTCGCCTCCTCCACGACCCCGAGAGTCCGGCCGAAGTCCTCCTCCGTCTCTCCGGGGAACCCCACGATCACGTCGGTCGAGACCGCGATCCCAGGCACCGCCTCCCGGATCCGGCCAAGAAGACCCATGTAGCGCCCCGCGCCGTAGGAGCGGCGCATCCTGCGGAGGACGGGATCGGACCCCGATTGCAGCGGGAAGTGGATGTGCTCGCACACCACCGCCGATCCGGCCATCGCCTCCATGACGTCGGCGGTGAAGTCGTGCGGATGCGGGCTCGTGAAACGCGCGCGCCTCAGTCCCTCGATCCCGTCGAGGCTCCTCAGCAAGCCGGCGAACATCGGCCGGCCCTCTCGGTCGCGCCCGTAGGTGTTCACGTTCTGGCCGAGGAGGCACACCTCCACCACCCCGTCGGCGACGAGCGCGCGAATCTCGCTCAGGATGTCATCCATCGGGCGCGAGACCTGCCCGCCGCGCACACGGGGGACGATGCAGAACGTGCACGCGTTGTCGCATCCAACGCTCACCGCGACCCAGGCCTGGAACGGACGGGCCCGACGCGCCGGGAGCGCGCTCGGGTAGACCTCCGCCCGCTCGCGGAAGTCGGAGGCCGCCGCCCCGGTGCGCTCGCGCCGGTCGAGGAGCCCGGGCAGCTCCGCCACCGCGAACGTGCCGAACGCGGCATCCACCCACGGGGCGCGCTCGAGGACGCCCTGCCCGTCCTTCTGCGCGAGACACCCACCAACCGCGATCCGGAGCTGCGGCCGCTCGGTCTTCGAGCGCTTCAGCGCCCCGAGGGCCCCGTACAGACGGTTGTCGGCACTCTCGCGGATCGCGCAGGTCTGCAGGACCACAAGGTCCGCCTCCTCGGGCGTCGGGGCCGACCGGTACCCCCGCGACTCAAGGAGTCCCGCGATCCGCTCCGAGTCGTGCTCGTTCATCTGGCACCCGAAGGTGCGGATGAAGTAGCGACCCGGGGGCGGCAAAGACCCAGTCTACCGAGCCTGCGCCCGGAGCAGCCGCCCGATCCCGCGCTCCCCCTCAGGGGGGCGGGAACTCGTCGCCTGCCTCTCCCGCGCTCCCGACGGCCGCTTGAACGCGACCCGCCTTGCGGTTGCCGTCGGGGGAGGGAGCGTCGGGGAGGAACCGGTGACAGTCGAGCACGCTGATGCGGATCGCCGTCCTCGTCTCCCCACCCACATCGACGCACCGGAACTCCGGGACGCACACCGGATTGATGCCGTCATCGGCCACGAACGCTCGGGCCATCGCGACCGCTTTCACGGCCTGGTTCAGCGCGCCGGCCCCGATCACCTGGACCCGCACGGCGCCGACGTCGCGAAGGACTCCGGCGATCGCCCCGGCCACGGCGTTCGGGCTCGATCGCGCGGACACCTTGAGGAGCATGACTGTGGACAGATCCACGGCACCGCCTCCCGGGGGACGACGGACACCGCACAGCATAGACACTCGTGCGCCCAATTCCAAGCCATTCCGGCAGGTTATTGCGGCCGGTAAGCACCCGCCCAAATGGCAGCCCGGTGTCTCCCTCGCGGCCCCGCTACTTGGCGTATTCCATGGCCCGGGTCTCTCTCACCACCGTCACCTTGATCTGGCCCGGGTACTGAAGCTCCTCCTCGATCCGCTTGGCGATGTCGCGCGCGAGAACCTGGCAGCCCACGTCGTCGAGCTGCTCCGGCTTCACCATCACCCGGATCTCCCGGCCGGCCTGCATGGCGAACACCTTCTCGACTCCAGGGTAGGAGGTGGCGATCTCCTCGAGCTTCTCGAGGCGCTTCACGTAGCTCTCCAGGGTCTCCCGCCGGGCCCCCGGACGGCCCCCGGAGATCTGGTCGGCGGTCTGGGCAAGCACCGCCTCCACCGTGCGCTGCTCGACCTCCCCGTGGTGGGACTCGATGATGTGGCAGACCTCCGGAGGCTCCTTGAGCCTCCGCGCGAGCTCGGCTCCGATGATCGCGTGCGAGCCCTCGACCTCGTGGGTGACCGCCTTGCCGATATCGTGGATGAGGGCACCTCGCCGGCAAGTCTTGACGGCATCGGGCGCCAGCCCGAGCTCCCCGGCCATGAGTCCTGCGAGGTGGGCGCACTCCACCAGGTGCTTCAGCACGTTCTGACCGTAGGACGTCCGGTAGCGCAGCCGCCCGAGCACCCTGATCAGCTCGGGGTGCATGTCGGTGATCCCGACGTTCAGGACGGCCTCTTCGCCGGCCTTTCGGATCTCGGCCTCGACCTCCCCCTTCGCCCGCTCGTACATCTCCTCGATTCGCGCCGGATGGATCCTGCCGTCGGCAACGAGCTTCTCGAGCGTGATCCTCCCCATCTCCCGCCGAACGGGGTCGAAGCAGGAGAGCAGCACCGCCTCGGGGGTGTCGTCGATGATGATGTTGACCCCGGTCACAGACTCGAAGGCACGGATGTTCCTGCCCTCTCGGCCGATGATCCGGCCCTTCATGTCGTCCGACGGAAGCGCCACGACCGACACGGTGGACTCCGCCGTCTGCTCGCTCGCCAGGCGCTGGATCGCCAGCGTGATGATCCGCCGGGCGCGCTGCTCGGCCTCCTCGCGCGCGCGGGTCTCGATCTCCC
This sequence comes from Acidobacteriota bacterium, assembly GCA_016208485.1. Taxonomy (GTDB): domain Bacteria; phylum Actinomycetota; class AC-67; order AC-67; family AC-67; genus JACQXY01. The sequence goes on from JACQXY010000060.1 coordinate 71,545, forward strand.
GGACGAGAGACATCGCGTCCCGCTTGGCCTCCTCCTCGATGTGCTTGACAAGGCTCGTCTTCGCTTCGGCTGCCGTCATCCCCGCCACTCGCTGGAGCTGGCGCCTCGCCTCCTCGGCGTCCCGCTGGATGCCACCTGCGACCCTGCCCAGCTCCTCCTCACGGGCCCCGACCGCTTTCGCCGTCCGCTCGACGTCCCGGTTCCGCTGGTCGACCTGCTGCTCCCTGAGGTCCAGCGCTTGGTCCCGCTGGTCGAGCCGCCCCACTCGCCGGTCGACTTCCTGGCGCCGGCCCTTCAGCTCTTCCTCCGCCTCCTGGCGCAGGGCGAGGATCTCCCCCTTCGCCTCCACCAGAGCCTCTCGCTTCTTCGTCGCCGCCTCGCGCTCGGCTTCGGCGACCACATCACGTGCGCGCGCGACCGCGGACTCCCCGTTCCGCCGGGCGCGCGCGCGATCCCTCGCCACGCCTGCGACGACACCGGCCACAGCTCCGATCACAGCCCCGATAACAGCCACTAGAGCGAAAAGCATCTGCCCCCGACTCCCTTCCATCCGGCAGCGTTCGCCGGCTAAGGAACGCCATGCCTGGGAGAAGCGGGGGATCCCTGCCGTTGGCAGCGGATAAACGGACGAGGAACTGCGATCGAGCTAGGGAGTTGCCCTGCTCATCCGTTCCCTCGTCATCGGATTCCGTCGGGTCATGCTGCCTGAATGCTCTCTTCGGTCAAGGGATCACGGGCTTCATTCCAAGCAAGAAAATGCTACGCGCCCAAGCCGCGGCAGGTCAAGGAACTTGGGAGGCCCGCTCACACGCCGGGGTCGACCAAGTCTTCACGCTCCGCAGGCGAGCCGGCGAGTGACCCGGCCACCCGCTCCGCGACCTCATTGGAATAGCCGCGCCTCCTCAGAAATAGCCCTAACCGCCGCACTCGGACATCCGAGGCCAACCCGGCGAGGCTCCGCGCGCGGCGGCTCCCCGCCTCCCAGGCCCGCGCCTCGTCTCCCTCGGCCTCAGCTCGCGACGCCCGCACCGCCAGATCTTGCTCCACCCCCGCGCGCGCCAGGGCCTCGAGAAGGGCCCCCGAGGACAACCCTTTGCGTTCCACCCCTTCGCGAACCAGCGCCTCGGCGAATCGCGCGTCATCCTGGAGGCCCGATGCCTGAAGATCGCCCACGACGCGGTTGATCGTTTCGGGGTCAAACCCCTTGTCCCGGAGGCGCCGGCGGATCTCCAACGCTGATCGCTCCCGCGCCGCGAGCAGGCGGAGGGCGGCCGCGCGCGCGGCGTCCTCGCAGTCCCCGGCCGGTCGCGCCGCCCTCGGCTGCCCCGGCCCGGCGCCCGCCGCCGTCACTCTCCCTCTGCCGGCTCCTGCGAGACGAGTCCGAGGGCGTCTCGGATCCGCTTCTCGATCGCCATGGCGACGTCGGTGTTCTCCAGAAGGAACTGGCGAGCGTTCTCCCGCCCCTGACCGATCTGCTCCCCCTCGTAGGTGAACCATGCCCCGGACTTCTTCACGATCCCCTGGTCCACTCCCACGTCGAGGAGGGATCCCTCCCGGGAGATCCCCTTGCCGTAGAGGATGTCCACCTCCGCCAGCCTGAACGGCGCGGCCACCTTGTTCTTCACGACCTTGATCCGGGTGCGGTTGCCGACGATCTCAGAGCCGTCCTTCAGGCTCTCGATCCTCCGAACGTCCAGGCGGACCGACGCGTAGAACTTGAGCGCCCGCCCTCCGGGGGTGGTCTCCGGCGAGCCGAACAACACACCGATTTTCTCGCGGAGCTGGTTGATGAAGATCGCGGTCGTCCTCGACCGGTTGATGCTTCCGGCGAGCTTCCGGAGGGCTTGCGACATGAGCCTCGCCTGGAGGCCCATGTGGGAGTCCCCCATCTCCCCCTCGATCTCGGCCCGCGGCACCAAGGCCGCCACGGAGTCGATCACGAGCACGTCTACCGCGCCCGACCGGATGAGCGTGTCGGCGATCTCGAGCGCCTGCTCCCCGGTGTCGGGCTGGGAGATCAGCAGCTCATCGAGGTTCACTCCGAGCGCCTGCGCGTAACCCGGGTCCAGCGCGTGCTCGGCGTCGATGAAGGCCGCGATCCCGCCCGCCGCCTGAGCCTGGGCGATGATGTGGAGGGCGAGGGTTGTCTTTCCCCCGGACTCCGCGCCGAAGATCTCGACGATCCTCCCTCTCGGGACCCCCCCGATCCCGAGCGCGACATCGAGGGCGATCGATCCGGTCGGGATGAAGTCGATGTTCAGATGCTCCCGCTCCCCCATGCGCATGATCGCGCCCTTGCCGAACTGCTTCTCGATCTGCGCGAGCGCCACATCCAGCGCCTTGTCCCGATCCACGATCCGCCCCCTCCCTCAGTACCTTCTCGAGTGCCCGGCTCCAACGCCCGCTTCCCCGTCCACCCCTCTTCGCCGGAGTATAGGACCCGGGTCGGACATGCTCCGGGGCGGCTGGCCGTGGGTCACGCTAGACGAACACCTGTTCGGTGTCAACGACCCCGGTCATCCGCCGTCGACATCCCGACGCTAACCCCCGCGGCCCGGCCAGTCACGTCTGGGAAGAGGGGGAGGAACGGCGCCCAAGAGCCAACTCGGCCAAGGTTTCGTACCTCGGCGCAGGGCGCCCGAGCCGGCTCCGAAACAGCCTCACTCGGTCCACGTCGAACGCGCACGGGGCAAGCTCCAGGCCGGCCGGCAGCATCACGGCGGACGGCGACATCCTCGCTACGGTGAGATGAGGGACGAAGCGCCGCCTCTCGCGCGGAACTCCGAGGGCCTCGAGCGCGGCCTCGATGCGGCCGGCCAGCCGGGCGAGGAGCCCCGCGGCATCGGCCAGCCCCACCCACAGAACGCGCGCCCGCCGCTCCGACGGGAAGACCCCCACGCCCTCCAGGCAGGTTCCGAACACGTCCTCTCCCGCCACCGCGCCGGAGACGGCGGCCGACACCTCGCCGAGGCGCTGATCGGGGACCTCCCCGATGAACTTCAGCGTCAGGTGCAGGTTGGCCGCCGGGACCCACCGGGCGCCGCGCGCGAGCGGCCGGAGCACCCGCGCCACCCGAGCGACCTCCTCCTTCGCGGGCCCCGGCAGGGCGAGCGCGACGAAGAGCCTCAGATCTCCTCCATCAGGTAGAGGCGAAGAAGGTTGAGCGCGGCCGCCACCGCGAGGGCCCGCACCGTCTCTCTCTCGCCGGGAAGCCGCACCTCGCGGACGCGCCCTCCGCGCGGCCCGTCGACGGCGAGGAACACCGTCCCGACCGGCGCCGACTGCTCCGCGGGACCCGCGACGCCCGTGGCCGCAAGGCCCACGTCGCATCCGATCCTGGAGCGCGCCCCGCGCGCCATCGCCTCGGCGACCTCCGCGCTCACCGGGCGCTGAAGGAGCGCCGGATCCACCCCGAGCGCCTCGCCCTTCATCGCCGCCGAGTAGGCGACGATGGACCCGCGGAAGTAGCCGGAGGCGCCCGGAACGGTCGTCATCCTTCCTCCGATGAGTCCGCCGGTGAGGGACTCCGCGCATCCGAGCGACCAGCCGCGCTCCCCGAGCAGGCGTCCGACCGCGCGCTCGAGCGTCTCGTCGCCGACCCCGACGACCGCCGCGCCGAGCGCGGCGCGAACGCCGGCCTCCGCGTCGTCCAGCGCGCCGGACGCCGGTGTCTCTCCGAGCGCCTTCGTCGTGATGCGCACTCGAACCTCCCCGCCCCCGGCGAGGAACGCGATGGTCGTTGCCTTCGGCGCCCGGACCCAGAGAGGTCCGAGCGCCTCGGCGACGGCGCTCTCGCTCATGCCGGCGACCCGCACCACCCGCGAGACGATCGTCGCCCCTCTCGCCCGCCGCGTGAGATCGGGGATCACGCTCTCCTCGAGCATCCGTCTCATCTCCGACGGCACTCCGGGAAGGGCCCAGATCAGTCGGCCCCGGTGCTCCACGAGCAATCCGGGCGCGGTCCCGATCGGGTTGTCGATGACCGCTCCACCCTCGGGGACGTCCGCCTGGCGGAGGTTCATCTCCGGCATCGCGCGGCCGAACCGCTCGAAGCGAGCCCGGATTCCCGCCGCGACGAGCTCGTCGCGGCGCAGTGGGCGCGCGGCCGCTCGCGCGATCGCCTCCCTCGTCACGTCGTCCTGCGTCGGTCCGAGCCCGCCGGTGATCACGACCACCTCGACACGCTCGATCGCCTCGGAGATCGCGGCGGCGATCCGCTCCTCGTTATCTCCCACCGCGGTGTGCCGGACGCAGTCCACGCCGGCGCGCGCGAGCGCCTCCCCGATGACCGCCGCGTTCGAGTTCTCGATCTGACCGAGCAGCAGCTCGGTCCCGACCGCGATCACCTCCGCGCGCACGCGCCTACCGCCCGGCCGGCGTGAGCAGCCGTCGCGCACGCGCCAGGTAGTCGAGGCCCGACACCACGGTGAGAACCACCGCGAGCCACAGGATCCCGGTCGCCCCGCGCTCCCAGCCTCCGCGAAGAGGCAGGAGGAACAGCAGAACGGCGAGGAGCTGCGCCCCCGTCTTCACCTTGCCGGCGATGCTCGGGGAGAATCCCCGTCCGCGACGAACCGCCGCCCACCTGAGAGCCGTCACCGCCACCTCGCGGACGACGATGATCCCGGCGGCCCAGAGAGGGAACCGCTCCACGACTACCAGGGCGGCCATCGACGCGGTCACGAGCACCTTGTCGGCGATCGGGTCCCAGAGCTGGCCCCCCGCCGACACGAGATCCAGGCGGCGCGCGAGATACCCGTCCAGCCCGTCGCTCGCGGCCGCGACGGCGAACGCGGCGAAGGCGAGCCAGCTCGAGGCGTCGGTGCGCTTGAGGGTGAGCGCCACGACCGGAGCCACGAGTACGACGCGGGCCGCCGTGAGCAGATTCGGCCACGGGATTCGCGTGGTCGCGGACACGCCGCTCACTCTACCGGGGAAGACGGGTCGCTAGCGGGGATCCGTCGGGCCGAACCGGGCCCGGTACACCGACCCCGCCTTGCCCGGCGCGCCCATGCTCGTGCCGTTCACCGTCAGCCGGACGGCCGCGCCGTTCCCGGCGACGACCTCGATCGCCGATCGGCCGGCGAAGGAGCGCCCCTGGCCTTCGGCCAGATCCCCTTCGAAGGCGGTCCTCGAGTCGACCATGACGCTCAGGTGGGTTGCGCTCGTGGCAAGCACTCGGACGGTCACGCGAAGCGGGGCGAGCCGCGACGCCGCCGCCGGGCCGAGCCTCGGGCCCGCAGACGAAAGCGCCGAGAGGGACACGTCCCGCTCGCCGCCCCCGAGCACCCCGACCACGCTCGCCGCAACGAGCAGCGCGCCCGAAGCCGCGGCCGCAATCAGCCATTTCGCGCGCGGCGGCCGCTTCGCCTGCCTCCGCCGCCGGTCGAGGTGCTCGATCGGAGAGGCGTCGGGCGGCTCGTGACAGCGGGCGTAGTCCTCGACGATCTCCGCCGGGTCGAGGCCGAGGAACCGGGCGTAGGAGGAGAGGTGGCGCCTGACGAAGCCGGCATGCTCCAGCGCCTGGAACTGCTCCCGCTCGAGCGCTCGAAGGAGGTCGGGGCGGATCCGGGTCCGCCACGCCGACTCCTCGATCGAGAGGCGCCGGTCCTGGCGGGCCTGGCGGAGCCGCCTCCCGATCGGCGAGACAGAGCTTGGCACTCGTTAATCTCCCTTCCCTGCGAAAGGCCGGCTCCGGCAAATGGGCAATCCGGACCGTCCGAGAGTATAGGCCGCGCGCGCGGCTCATTCCAAAACGACATTTCGGGCGCCCGTCGGGCGCGCCGCCGCGCGGGGTCAGTCGAGGACCGACGTCTGAGCCGGGTGGCGCATCTCGGCCAGCTCCTCGGGAGTGATCAGGACCTCTCTCGCCTTCGACCCGAGGGAGGGGCCGACCACTCCTCGCTCCTCCAGCAGGTCCATCAGCCGGCCGGCCCGGGAGAACCCCACCTTCAGCTTGCGCTGGAGCATGCTCGTCGAGCCAAGGCCGCTCCGCACGACGAGTTCCATCGCCTGCTCGAGCAGATCGTCGTCGTCGCCGAGTTCGGTCTCCGCGGGAGCCCCTTGGGCCACCACCCCGTCCGCGTAATCGGGGTCGGCCTGCCCCCGGCAGTGCTCGACCACCGCTCCGATCTCGGCCTCTGAGACGTAGGCCCCTTGAACGCGAGCCGGCTTGCCCATAGAGGCGGGGAGGAAGAGCATGTCCCCGAACCCGATCAGCTTGTCGGCCCCGCCCTGGTCGAGGACCACCCGCGAGTCGGCCTGCGACGCGGTGGCGAACGCGATGCGGGACGGGATGTTGGCCTTGATGAGGCCGGTCACGACGTCCACCGACGGCCGCTGGGTCGCGACGAGCAGGTGAATCCCGACCGCCCGCGCCATCTGCGCGATGCGGCAGATCGCGTCCTCCACGTCGCGCGGGGCGACCATCATGAGGTCGGCCAGCTCGTCGATGACGACCAGGATGTAGGGCATCGTCTCCGTCACCGGCAGCCCGTCGCGCGTCACCCGGCCGGCCTGGACTCCCTCGTTGTAGGAGTCGATCTGCCGCGCGCCCGAGCGCGCCAGGTCCTCGTAGCGGCTCTCCATCTCCCGCACGACCCACCCGAGCGCCTCCGCGGCGCGCTTCGGGTGCGTGATCACCGGCGCGAGGAGGTGCGGGACGCCGTTGTAGTGCGACAGCTCGACGCGCTTCGGGTCCACGAGCACCAGCCGGACCTGATCGGGGCGCGCGCGGCAGAGCATGCTCGTGAGCATCGAGTTGATGCACGTCGACTTCCCCGCCCCGGTCGCCCCCGCGATGAGCAGGTGGGGCATGGACGTGAGGTTCACGAGGACCGGGTCACCGGCGATGTCCTTGCCGAGCCCGACCACGAGCGGATGAGGATCCGCGCTCGCCGGAGGGGCCGAGAGCACGTCTCGAAGCGACACCAGCTCACGCTCCTTGTTCGGCACCTCGATCCCGATCGCCGATCGCCCGGGAATGGGGGCGATCATGCGGACCTCGGGCGTCGCGAGCGCGTAGGCGATGTCGTTGGCAAGGGACGTGATGCGGTTGACCTTCACGCCGGCGCCGAGCTCAACCTCGAACCGCGTCACGGTCGGGCCCCGAGTCACGCGCGCAACGGAGGCGTCCACCCCGAACTCCTCCAGCGTCGCCTCGAGCACGCGAATCGTGTCTGGCGTGCCCTTCTGGCCGCCGAGCTTCCTGCCGGGCCGAAGGAGATCGAGCGGCGGGAGGCGGTACCCTCCGCGCGCGAGGCGCCTCACCTCAGAGGCGGGCCTCGCGCCCTGCCCCCCACCGGGCGCCTTCCACTCCGTTGCGCCGCGCACGTCCGACTCCATCGCCCTCGAATCCGGCTCCACCACCGCCGGGTCGGGTGCCGGCGGCTCGAGCACGATGGGCGGAGTGCGCAGCACGATGGGGCCCGTCCGGCGAACCGCCTCCTCGGCGGAAGGGGCCGCCTCCTCAGCGGGTGCCCGGCCGCGGGCCGATAGCACGGCGCCGGGGGCCCCGCGCCGCGCGCGCCGCACCGCCTCGGCCACCGCCTCCGCCGCGCGGCGAACGGGAGTCTTCGTCACGATCAGCGCCCCGGTCGCAAGCGTGGTGAGAAGCGTGGCCGCGGCGCCCCAGACTGAGAGCAGGCGCCGCAGGGATCCCGCGACCGCCGCCGAGACGAGGCCCCCGGCGCCGCGGAGCGCGTCGGTGCTGGCCGTGAGCCCGGGAGTTCCTTTCGCCAGGTGCCACAGGCCGAGCGCCGATACGGCGACGACTCCGAGGCCGATGGCCACACGCGACCGGTCGGGGCCCGGGCGCGTCACGAAGACCGAGTAGGCGAGTACGCCGAGGAGGATCGGCGCGACGTAGCCTCCCGCGCCGAACAGGCCTCGCAGCGTCAGCTCGAGGAAGGCGCCGGCCACCCCGGCCGCATGGAACCACACCCCGAGCGCGGTGAGGACGGCGAGCAGGCACAGCGCGACGCCTTGGACGTCGCCGAGCTGAGGCCCGATGAGCCCCCGCAGCCCGGCGGCCGCGCCGCCCTTCCGGCCTCCGGTCTTTCCCCCAGACGTTCCGCGCCCCCGCTTCCCCTCAGCCATCCTGCTCCCGGGTCCGCGGGCACGTGCCGCCGGCGCTCCGGCGGTCTGACCCTAGATTAGCCCAAGCCTCGCAAGAGTTGTGCGAATCAGGTCGCGCTCGGCCTCGGTCGCCTCCACGAGGGGAAGGCGCACCGGCCCGGCCGGCAGCCCGACCATCCCGAGCGCCGCCTTGAGAGGGATCGGGTTCGCCGTCACGAACAGCGCCCGAAACAGCGGCATCAGATCCCGGTGGATCGCCGCGGCGCCCTCCGGGTCGCCCTTGTCGTGCGCGGCGATCATCTCGGAGATCCGGTCCCCGACGAGGTGCGCGGCGACGGAGATGACGCCGCGCGCGCCGACCGACAGCATCGGGAGCGTGAGCGCGTCGTCTCCCGACCAGATCGAGAAGCCGGCCGGCTTCTCGGCGGCGAGCCTCCCGGTCCCGGCGAGATCGCCCGCCGCGTCCTTCACTCCGATGATCGTCGGCACGCCGGCGAGCGCGAGCAGCGTCGCGTGCTCGATCTTGCGTCCCGTTCGCGAGGGGATGTCGTAGAGGATGATCGGCAGAGCCGTCTCGCCGGCGATCGCGGTGAAGTGCGCGAGAAGTCCCGACTGCGGAGGCCGGGAGTAGTACGGGGTCACCAGCAGGAGCCCGTCGGCGCCCTGATCCGCGGCCATCCGCGACAGGTGAATCGACTCCGCGGTGCTGTAGGTCCCGGTGCCGGCGATCACCTTCGCGCGGCCCCGCACCGCCTCGACCACCGCGCCGAAGAGATCCCTCTTCTCCTCGAATGCGAGAGTAGGGGATTCGCCGGTCGTGCCGGAAACCACGATCGACTCCGACCCGTGCGCGGCCAGATGCCTCGCGAGGACGGCGGCGCCGTCGAGGTCGAGCGAGCCGTCGCGCCGCAGAGGGGAGGCCATCGCCGTGATCACTCGACCGAACATCGTCTCCCCCTCTCGAGCGCGCCCTTTCGCGAGTCTAACCGAGGGCCGGGGGCTGAACAATCAGTTCCGCCGCCGCCGACTGAAACGGAGATCCCGCGCAACGGCTCCCCAAACCACCGGTCGAAACCGCTCCCGATCCGTTTCAACAATGCCTTCTGGATCATCGGCGCATGCGCTTCGCCGGCGTTTCGCGCGCCCGCGCTCCTCGTTGAAGGAACCGATGAGCGCCACCGCTTGTCGAGAGACCCGGGCCATTGGTACCGGTTTGCACGGAGAATCCGAGCCCGCGCTCGCGAAGTTCCGTTTTGTAATGCAGGAACCGAGACCCGCCCGCTCGAATATCTGCGAACGACGAAGGGAGAACCGATGGTGACCTGGGTGCTCGCGGAAGAGCCAACGGAGCAAGTGCAGCGAGCGATCGCCGCGGTCGAGACGCGCATCGGGTCGGACTCCGAAGTCATGTGGGTCTGCCCCGGGCCGATCGTCGAGCCGATCGGCGAGTAGCGGCCTAGCGGGGACCCGTCCCCCGCGCCGCCGCTTCCTCCCGTTTCCGCTCCGCGCGCCTCTCCGCGTCGAGCCGTTCTAGATCCACTTCGCTTTCGTCCACGTGCGTCATGAACGCGGCCACCGCCCGGTGGCCGGCGACCTCTCCGATCTGGCGCCACATCTCGCGCGCGATCGCGCGGTATGCCGGGTGGCCTTGTGCCGAAGATCTCAACTCGATCAGATGCATCGCCTCGCGCGCGTTCATCTGCATCGCGTACCGGATCCGGTAGGCCATACACACCGCGTATTGCGCCTGTTCCGGGAGATCCGGGCGGATCCGCCCCCACAGCGCCGCCGATCGGTCCATCGCCTCCCGGAAGGCCGGCGCGACCCCGGCCTCCTCCACCTCCGGTGCCGTCTCGTAGCCGAGCGCCGGCGTGAGCGGCTGCCACTCGATCGTGAGCATGCGGTGGCGCTGGAGATCGCGGAAGGCTCCGTAGTCCGAGAGCACGTCGAACCGGTAGCCGGTGCGCTCGAGCGCGCGCCCCGGCTTGTGGCGGCGGTTCCGGCGGTCGCCGGTGTATGCGCGCATCACTCGCAGGCGGTCCTCGACCGGCATCTTCCGAACCTCGTGCGCGAGCTGGTCGTCGGGGAGCCCGCACACCGCGTACAGCATCGCCGCGACGAGCTTCTCCTCCCCTTCGGGATCCCAGTCCACGAGCGTCACGGCCGGCCGCGGCTCGGGATCGGCGCGCAGGACCCCCCCGGCGATCGCGCGCGTCGCCTCCGCCGTCTGGCGCAGGTAGCGCGTCCAGTCCCCACCGCGCTCGGGGCGATCCACCCGGCGAAGGAACGCCGGGATCACCTCGTTCAGCTCGGCGAGCATCGCCTCGGCCACGGCGCGGACCTCGGCGAGCGGGGAGGCGCGCATCCGAAGGATCATCATCTCGAAAGCCTGGCCGCTCGCGAAGATCCCGACGTTCGAGACCGTCGCGGCGGGGAGCATCCCTCGCAGCGCGTCGCAGGCCTTCGCGCGGATCGTCGCGCGCCAGACCTGCTCGGTGTCCTCGGCGCTCCTCGGGAATCTCCGCTCGAAGAACGCCACGGCGTCCTTCAGCGCGCCGGAATACGCCTCGAAGATCGCGTCCAGCGTCGCGCGGTAGGCGTCGCCGTGCGCCGAGGCCACGATGTCCGGTTCCAGGTAGTAGCGCCACCGTCCCCCCGGGCGGTCGTCGTAGGCGACGTAGCGAGTGGACTGCTCGAGGTACGCGGCGAGGCGGCTCCACTCGATCGCCTTCGTGAGAACGTTCGAGGCCTGCTCGACGGCGAGGTGCGCCGCGCCGAGCTGCGCCACCGAGTCGTCGCCGAACTCGATGAAGACGCGGTCGTACAGCTCGTCGGCCTTCGCGCCGCCGACGGTGGCGACTGCCGCGCCGTCCTCTCCCCGGTAGAACTCGTCCAGGAAGAGGCGGCGGAGCGACTTGCGCGTCCGCGAGTACCGCGCGAAGAGCGCGCCCTTCACCGCTTCTGGGAGGTTGCGGAGCGCGAACACCGGCCGGTCCGTGTTGGTGAAGTAGCGGTCGAGGATCGCGCGCTCCTCGGAGGAGAACTCCTCGACGACGTAGGGGTGGGTCACTCGGGCGATGCTACCAGGTCGGCCGGGGCGGGCCGGACCCGGACGCCGCGCCGTCCCGATCAGAGGTCGAGCAGCTCTTCGAGGCCGCAGGTGAGTCCCGGGCGGCGCGCGATCTCCTTGACCGCGAGCAGCACCCCCGGCATGAAGGCCGAGCGGTCGTAGGTGTCGTGGCGGATCGTGAGTGACTGTCCGGGGCCGCCGAGAAGGACCTCCTGATGGGCGACGAGACCCGGCAGGCGCACCGAGTGGATCCGGACTCCGGCGACGTCGGCCCCGCGCGCGCCGGGGACGGACTCCCGCGATGCCGAGGGGGCGGCGGGCTCGCTCCGGGCCCGCGCGATCTCCTCGGCGGTCCCAAGGGCCGTGCCGCTCGGGGCGTCGGCCTTGCCGGGATGGTGCAACTCCACGATCTCGGCCGACGGCAAGTACCTCGAGGCGGCAGCGGCGAAGCGCACCATCAGCACCGCGCCGATCGCGAAGTTCGGGGCCACGAAGACGCTCGACTCGTTGCCCTCCTCGTCGATCAGCGCGCGGATCTCGTCGAGGTTCGCCGGAGTGAGCCCGGTCGTGCCGATGACCAGATCGATCGCGTGGCGGACGCACCACCGGGCGTTGTCCATCACCGCGTCGGGGTGGGTGAAGTCGACGGCGACGTCGACCTCGGCCTCCGACAGCGTCGCCATCTCCTCCGACACCTTCAGGACGACCTCCGGGTGGCCGATGAGCGCCCCTATGCCCTCCCCCGGCCTCACTGGATCGATGGCCGCGACGAGGGTGAGTTCCCGGTCCTCCGCAACCGCGCGGCACACTTCCCGGCCCATCTTGCCGTACGCCCCGAGCACGCCGACCCTGATCACGCCTCGCCCCCTCCCCGTCCCACCGGCCCCGCGAACTCCTCCAGTGATTCCGCAGGCTCCGGACCGAGGACCGCGAGCGCCCACGGCTCCCCCCCGAGCACCTCGCGCGCGGAGTCCCGCACCTCCTCGAGGGTGACCGCCTCGATCCGCTCGATCACCTCGTCCGGCGACAGGATCTCGCCGTGGCAAAGCTCGCTCTTGCCGAGGTGCCACATCCTCCCGCCGGGGTCCTCCAGCCCGAGCACTAGACTCCCGCGCAGATGCCCCTTCCCCCGGGCCAGCTCCTCCTCGGTGATCCCGCGGTCGAGCACGTCGCGGACCTCGTCCCGCACGAGCGCGAGCACCTCGGCCGCCTTGTCAGGAGATGTCGCCGCGTACACGGTGAAGAGCCCGGTCTCGGCGAAGGAGACCGGCCCGGACCAGATCGCGTACACGAGCCCGCGCTTCTCGCGCACCTCCTGGAACAGGCGCGACGACATCCCGGCCCCGAACGCGGAGTGCAACACGCTCAGGGCCCAGCGGCGCGGATCGGTGCGCGATAGGCCGCGCGTCCCGTAGACGATGTGGGTCTGCTCGATGTCGCGACCCCGCACGTCGGCCGCCCCTCGCACCGGCGGCGCCTCCGCGCCGCTCCGAGCCGGCCGCGCGAGCCCGGGCGGCTCGCCGGCGAACGCCTTCTCGACCGCCTCGACCACCGCCGCGTGTTCGAGGGATCCGGCCGCGACCACCACCAGGTTCCCGGGGCGGTAGTGGAGCCGGTAGAAGGCCTCCACCGCGTCGCGAGCCATCGCCTCCACGGTCGCCGCGGTCCCCTGCACCGGCCGGCCGAGCGGATGGTCCCCCAGGATCGCCGCCAGGAACTGGTCGTGCACGAAGTCGTCCGGGGTGTCCTCGTGCATCGAGATTTCCTGGAGCAAGACCTGGCGCTCGGCCTCCAGGTCCTCGGCGCTCAGAGTCGAGCTGCGCAGCATATCGGCCACGACCTCGACCGCCATGGGCAGGTCGACGTCCAGCGTGCGCGCGTGGAAGCAGGTGTACTCGCGGGTCGTGAACGCGTTCAGGTCCCCGCCGACCGCGTCGAAGCTCTCGGCGATGTCCCGGGCGGACCTCGTCGCCGTGCCCTTGAAGAGCATGTGCTCGAGGAAGTGCGTCGCCCCGTTCAGCTCGGGGGGCTCGTCGCGAGACCCCGCGCCGACCCAGGCCCCCACGCCCACCGACCGGACGCCGGCGATGCGCTCGGTGAGGACCCGGATCCCGGAGGCGAGTTCGGTCCGATCGAACGCCATGGCCCCCACCGTCTCGGGCGGCCGTTCAGTCCCGGGGACGCCGGTCGCGGCCTCCGCGCCCCCCGCCGTCTCGCCTGCCGTCCCGGCCGCCGTCGCGGCCTCCCTCTCGCGGCCGGCGCTCCGGGCCGTCGTAGCGCTCGCCGGTCTCCGGGTTGATCGGCGAGAGCGAGATCTTCCCGAGAGCCGGGTCCACCTTCTGCACCTCGACCTCGATCTCGTCGCCGACCTTCAGCACGTCCTCGACCCGCTCGACCCGCTTGCCGAGCCCGACCTTCGAGATGTGCAGCAGGCCGTCCTTCGCCGATCCCGGGATCGCGATGAACGCCCCCAACCCCTCGCGCACGCCGACGACTTTGCCCTTGAAGCGCATCCCGGCCTCCGGGAGCACCGGGTGGGCGATCGCCTCGATGATCTCGCGCGCGCGGTCGGCCCCCTCGCCGCCCTTGGAGGCGATGAAGATCCGGCCGTCGTCGTGGATGTCGATCTCGGCCCCGGTTTCGGCCTGGATCTCGTTGATCTTCTTGCCCTTCGGTCCGATGACCTCTCCGATCTTGTCAACCGGGATCTGGACCGTGATGATCTGCGGAGCGAACGGCGACAGCTCGGTGCGGGGCGCCGGCAGCGCGCCCTTTACGGCCTCGAGGATCTGCAGCCGCGCGACCTTCGCCTGCTCGAGGGCCCGGCCGAGGACGTCGGCCGGGATCCCGGTGAGCTTGGTGTCGAGCTGCAGGGCGGTGACGAACTCCGTCGTCCCAGCGACCTTGAAGTCCATGTCGCCGTAGGCGTCCTCCGCCCCGAGGATGTCGGTGAGAGTGACGTGCTTGCCTTCCTCGCGGATGAGACCCATCGCGATCCCGCCCACCAGGTCGTGGATCGGCACCCCGGCGTCCATCAGCGCGAGCGTCGAGCCGCACACCGAGGCCATCGAGGTGGAGCCGTTCGAGGAGAGGACCTCGGAGACGACGCGGATCGCGTAGGGGAACTCCTCCTCCGGTGGAACGACCGGCAGGAGCGCGCGCTCGGCGAGCGCGCCGTGGCCGATCTCGCGACGGCGCGGCCCGCGCATGAAGCCGGTCTCCCCGGTCGAGAACGGCGGGAAGTTGTAGTGGTGCATGTAGCGCTTCTCTTCCTCGGGATCGAGCGTGTCGATCATCTGGGTCATCCGGAGCATCCCGAGGGTCGCGATGGAGAGCACCTGGGTCTCGCCGCGCTGGAACAGGCCCGAGCCGTGCGCGCGCGGAAGCAGGTTCACCTCCGCCGACAGCGGACGGATCTCCTGCGGTGTCCTGCCGTCCATCCGAAGACCTTCGCGGACGATCCGCCGGCGCACGAGGCGCTTCACCAGCGCGCGGAATGCAGGGGAGACCTCCTCGGCCCTTCCCCCGAGCGTCTCGTCGCCGGCGATCTTCTCGGCGACCGACGCCTTGATCTCGTCGATCCGCGCCTCCCGGTCGTGCTTGTCGGCCACCTGGAGGGCGGCCGCGAGATCCGCGCCGACGACCTGAGAGATCCACTCGACGATGTCCTCCCGGTACTCCGGGAAGGTCGGGAACTCGCGCGCCGCCTTCGCCGCGGCCTTGACGACCTCGGACTGCATCTCGCACAGCTCGCGGATCGGGGCCTTGGCGAACTCGAGCCCGCCTGCCACGACCGCCTCGGTGGGTGCCGGGTGTCCCGCCTTGATCAGGTTCCAGGCGCCCGGGGTCGCCTCCGCTTCGACCATGATGATGTCGATGTCCCCTTCGGAGTTCGGCCCTCCGGCGACCACGAGATCGAACGTGCACTCGTCCATGTCCTGGTAGGAGGGGTTCACGACCCACTGCCCGCTCCGGTACCCGAGCCTCAGGCCGGCGACCGGGCCTCCGAACGGCATGCCTCCCAGCAGCACGGCGAGGGAGGCCCCGGTGATCGCGATCACGTCCGGCGGGTTCACCTGGTCGGCGGACAGGACCGTCGCGATCACGTGCACCTCGTTGCGGAATCCTTTCGGGAAGGACGGCCGTAGCGGGCGGTCGATCAGGCGCGCGGTGAGGATCGCGCCCTCGGAAGGACGCCCCTCGCGGCGGAAGAAGCCGCCGGGGATCTTCCCCGCGGCGTACATCCGCTCCTCGACGTCCACCGTCAGCGGGAAGAAGTCGAGCTGCTCCTTCGGGGAACGGCTCGCGACGGCGGTGACGAGCATCTGGGTCTCTCCGTAGGTGACGACGACAGCGCCGTCGGCCTGGCCGGCGAGCTTGCCGGTCTCGAAGCGCAGCGTATGGCCGAAGAAATCGCGCTCGATCGCGAATGGGGTTCCGGATACCATGGCAGTACCTCCCTCGGGCGGCGCTCCATACGCCTGCCCGCGTCGGGCGGGTCCCGGGGGGGAAACGGCGGCGCCGCCTCGGCCCTCCGGGCCCCGTCGCGGGGCCGGCTGCCGGGTGAAACGGATCCCTGCGGGGGTCAGTTCGCGGTGGTGAGCCTCAAGTCGCTCGGGCCGGTCCCTCGGACCCGCCGGCCGCTTGATGCTCGCGACCGTAAACTGACACCGTCACCGTCCAGCCGGACAGCGCTCCTCAGTTGCTCCAACACAGGCGACGAGCGGCGGCTCGCCCTCGCCGGACTACCTCCGGATCCCCAGTCGCTCGATCAAGGCCCGGTACTTCGACACGTCCTGCCGCTTGATGTACTCCAGAAGGCGCTTGCGCCGCCCCACCATCATGAGCAGGCCTCGCCGGGCATGGTGGTCGGACTTGAATGCCTTCAGATGCTCGGTCAACTGGTTGACCCGCTCGGTGAGCAGGGCGACCTGGACCTCAGACGAGCCGGTATCGCGCTCGTGAAGCCGGTGCCGCTCGATGAGGGGTGTCTTCCGGTCGGTGGAAAGAGGCATCTTCGGGGACTGAGGCTACCAGAGCCGGCTCCGCGCGGCAAAGATCCCTGCACGCCGGAGGGGCGCCCCTGCGGGCGCCCCTCCGCGGCGGTCCCGTGCCGCGGGGTTTAGTCCCCCTCGCCGTCCTGGGAGTCCTGGTGGTCGCCGGAGTCGTTGCTATCGTCGGGCTGCTCGGTCGCGTCGTGCCCCGGCTCCGGGGTCTCCGGTGCCTCGACGTCCTCCGCGTCCTCCGGGTGGTCGACGTCGTCATCGGGCGACTCGGCATCCTCGCCGTCCTCCGGGTGGTCGCCGTCGTCATCGGGCGACTCGGCATCCTCGCCGTCCTCCGGGTGGTCGCCGTCGTCATCGGGCGACTCGGCATCCTCGCCGTCCTCCGGGTGGTCGACGTCGTCATCGGGCGACTCGACGTCGGGGGAATCGTCCGGCTCGGGCGACTCAACATCCAGGGAATCGTCCGGCTCGGGCGAACCGACGCCGGGCGCATCGGACGGAGCGGGCGAGGCGGACGGAGCGATCGAGTCCGCCGGTTGGGTGGGATCCGGCAGATCGACGCTCGTGCCGGTGGACCCGAGGCCGGTGACCGCCGACACCGCCGTGCCGATCGCCCCTCGAACCGTCGAGCTCGCAAGCGCCGCTCCCCCGAGCGCCACGAAGGCCGCCGTCAGGAACGCGATCGCCCTGTTGCGGAGCATCTTCCGAACCATGACCCTTCCTCCCCTCTCATGCCACCCGGCTCTGAGTGGCGCGTCGCCCTTCCTATCGCCCGGGCCGGCCGGGGATGCACGCGCTACTCTGACCTCTCCTCGGGACCTGCCCGAGCCGAGGTGGATCGGGATGAGCGACAGCGCCGAGACGTCCCCGCTCCGAGCCGTGCCCGAGCGCGCCTCGAATCCCCCTGGCTCCGAACCGATCCCGCAAGGATCGCCCCCGTGCATCCCGGCGTCCCCGCCCGATGGGAAGGGCGGAGGCCGCGACGAGCGCGGCGGCGAGGTGCCAGGTCTCATCCAGAGGGCTCAAGGAGGCGACCGGGATGCGTTCGGCGAGTTGTACCGCCTCCATCAAGCATCGGTCTTCCGCCTCGCGCGCTTCCACCTTTCTGTGCCCGTGGCCGAGGACGCGGTCGCCGAGACGTTCCTGCGCGCCTGGAAGGGGCTGCCGCGTTACCGGGACACCGGCGCGCCGTTCGTCTCGTGGCTCTACGGCATCGCCCGCCACGTCGTCGCGGACCTCGTGCGAGAGCGGGTCCGCCTCGAGCCGCGAGCTGAGCTGCCCGACCTCGCCGCCCCCGAGCCGGCCACGGACGACCGGATCGTCATCGCGGCCGCGCTCGCGAAGCTTCCCGAGGAGCAACGCCTCGTGATCGAGTTGAAGTTTCTCGCCGGCCTCACCAACGATGAGGTCGGCCGCGCGCTCGGGAAGAGCCCGGGCGCGGTGAACACCCAGCAGTGGCGGGCGCTCGAAGCGCTCCGCCGGGAGATGAGCGAGCGATGACTCCCCGAGACGACGACCTCGAGCGCGACCTGGCGCGCTGGGAGGCGGGAGAGATCTCGATCGAGGAGATCGAGGGCCGCCACCCCGGACGCGACGTGCGGGACCTCGCGTCGCTGCACGCGTCGCTGTCGGCCATCGCCGCCGAGGCGACCCCCGACCCCGCGCCGGGGTGGGACGCGCTTCGCGCGCAGCTTCCGCCGCGCGTGGCGAGCCTCACCGAGCGCATCCGCCGCCGGGCCCGCCGCCCGGTCGTGATCGGGGTAGCCGCCGCGCTGCTCGCCGGCGCCAGCCTCGCCTACGCGGCCGGGCCGGACGCGGTGCGCCGGGGCGTGAACGGGGTCATCGGGGGAATCGCCGGCCTCGTCACCGGTCACGAGCCCCACCCGCCGGCGCCGGGGGGCGGAGCCACCGGCACTCCGTCCCGAGACGGCGACCTCGGCGGCGGAAGCCCTGGCGGGCGGGCCTCCGAGCCGGCGACCGGACACGAGCCGGGCGACTCATCCGGCGCCGCGGAGACCCCTGAGCCCTCGGAGACCCCCGAGGCCACCGAGAGCTCGGAGCCATCGGAAACCCCTGAGGCCCCCGAGAGTCCTGAACCATCGGAGACTCCTGAGCCCTCGGAGACTCCTGAGCCCTCGGAGACCCCCGAGGCCACCGGGACGCCGGAGCCATCGGAGACCTCTGAGCCGACCGAAGATCCCGATGCGACCGAGGCCCAGGACGCCACTGAGGCTCCCGACCCCGTTGCGGAGTGAGTCCGGGATCAACCGCGAAGAAGCGACCGCGCGCGCTCGATGTCCTTGCGGATCTGCTCCACGAGCGACCCGGGGTCCGGGTATCTCAGCTCGTCTCGGAGCCGGTGGGCGAATTCGACTCCGACTTTCTCGCCGTACAGGTCCCGGTCGAAGTCGAGGGCGTGGACCTCGACCACCGGACCCTCCCGGTCCTCGAACGTCGGGTTGAGCCCGACGTTGATCACCGCCGGACGCGACTGCCCGCCTTGCAACAGACGCCCGGCGTAGACCCCGATCTTGGGCAGCAACAAGCGCGGGTCGAGCACCAAGTTCGCCGTCGGGACCCCGAGCGCTCGCCCCCGCCCCGCACCGCGTCCCACGACCCCGTCCAGCCGGAACGGTCGTCCAAGCTCCGCGGCGGCGTCCCCCACCCGGCCGGCCGCGACGTGCCGGCGAATGAGGCTCGAGGAGATCATCTCCCGCTCGGCGATGAGCGCGACCAGCGTCACCCCGAAGCCCAGCGCAGTCCCGAGATCGCTCAGCGTCTCGATCGTCCCTGCGTGCCGGTACCCAAACCGGAAGTTGGTCCCGGTGACCACGTGAACGGCGCCGAGCCCGTCCACGAGCACCCGCTTCACGAAGCCCTCCGGCGACAGCCGGCGGAGCTCCTCGTCGAACCTGAGGATGAGGACCGTCTCGATTCCGAGGCGCCCGAGCGCGGACACCCGCTCCTCGACCGTCGAGAGCAGGCGCGGCTCCCTTCCCGGCGCGACCACCGCGAGTGGGTGCGGATCGAAGGTCACCGCGGCCGGGGTGACCCCGCCGGCGCGCGCCCGCTCGACGACCATCCGCACCAGGGCCTGGTGCCCGCGGTGAACGCCGTCGAACACGCCGATCGTGACCACCGACGGCTTGGCGTCGGCCGGCACCGCGTCGATCGAGCGGACGACCCTCGGCATCGCTACTCCCCCACGACGCACAAAGAGCGCGCGCTCCCCTCGCGGTCCTCGGCCATCGCCACCAGCCCTTTCGGGCCCAGCACGGCGTAGGGTCCTTCGATCCCGGCCGCCGGGAGGGCGCGGCCGCGCGACAACGCGACCGCCTCCTCCTCCCCCACCTCGCGCCGTGGATACCCGCGCACGGCGTCCTCCATCGGGCGCACCGCCGCCGGCCCGACCGACTCGAGCGGGACGGCATCCCCCACCCCGAGGCCGCCGACCGCGAGCCGTCGCAGCGAGGCGAGATGCCCTCCGACTCCGAGCGACTCCCCGAGGTCCCTCGCGAGCGACCGGATGTAGGTCCCCTTCGAGCACCGCACCAGGACCGTGGCGACCGCCCGCCGGCCGGGCCGGAAGCCTTCGAGCGCCAGACTCTCGATCCGCACGCGCCGCGGCGCGCGCTCCACGACCTCGCCCCGCCGGGCCTTCTTGTACAGCCGCTCCCCGCCCACCTTGATCGCGGAGAGCATCGGCGGGATCTGGTCGAGATCCCCGGTGAAGGAGCCGAGCGCCGCGGCGACCCGCTCGGAGGTGAGCCCGCCGGCATCCCGCTCGTCCACGATCGCCCCCTCCGCGTCCTCGGTCGTCGTCGTCGCCCCGAACGCCACCTCGGCCCGGTACTCCTTGTCCCTCGCCTCCAGGAACCGGAGGAGCCGCGCGCCCCGGCCGATGCCGAGCACGAGCACCCCGGTCGCGGCCGGATCGAGCGTGCCGGCGTGCCCGATCCGCCGCACCCCGAGCCGGCGCCGGCACGCGTCCACCACGTCGTGCGAGGTCATCCCGCCCGGCTTGTCGACGACGAGGATGCCGTTCAACTCGGGGCTTGCGACAGGCGCGCGACGATCATCGACACCGCGGCGCGCGAGTCCCCGTCGGCCGTCGTGAACCCGGCGGCGAACGGATGCCCCCCGCCCCCGAGCGCCTCGGCGACGCGCCCGACATCGGCGCCGCCCTTGGAGCGCATGGAGACCTTGTATCGCCCGTCGGGCAGCTCCTTCAGAATGCAGGCGACCTCAGCGGCGTCGGCGGTTCGGAGCGTGTCGATCAACCCCTCGGTGTCCTCCATGTCCACCGCGTGCGCCTCGAGGTCCTTCTGCGTGATCCAGGTCCACACCACGCTCGCCTCGCCCAGAAGCTCCGCGCGCTCCAAGGCCACCGCGGCGAGCTTCAGGTACCCCATCGGATGGGTGTCGAACACCGTGCGCGCGATCTCGTCGTGCGTCACGCCGAAGCGCAACAGATCCGCGGCGATGCGGTGGACCTCCGCGGTGGCGGAGCGGTACTTGAACGAGCCGGTGTCGGTGACGAGCCCGGTCCACAGGCAGGTGGCCGAGTCGCGGTCGAACGCGATCCCCAGCCGCCCGGCCAGCTCGTAGATCACGATGGCGCTCGCGGCCGCACCGGCGTCCACCAGGTTGATGTGGCCGAAGAGCTCGTTCGAGGCGTGATGATCCACCACCGCGACACGGCGCGCCCGCCGGGCGCTCGCCTCGAGGGAGCCGAGGCGGCCGAGCGAGCCCGCGTCGAACGTCACCAGGAGATCCGGCGCGTGCGGGAAGTCGCCGGGCGGCGACGCGAGATCGAGCCCGGGAAGGAACGCGTAGTGCTTCGGGACGAGGAAGGGCTCGCCCCAGGACGCGGTCACCGGCTTGCCCGCCTTCCGGAGAAGGATCGCGAGCGCGAGCATCGAGCCGAGCGCGTCCCCGTCGGGGCCCTCGTGGCACGCGAGGGCGACCTCCGGCGCGGCCGCGATGGCCGCCACCGCCTCGCGCCACACCTCATCCCGGATCGTCGGTGCCACCCCTTTCGCGATCGTGGGACTCGGCGATGAGCTGCTCGAGGTGCCGCGCGCGCTCGGGAATCGGATCTTCGGCGAATTCTAGCGTCGGGGTGAAACGGAGGCGAACCTCTCGCGACACGGCGGCCCGCAACCGCCCCGCGGCGCGCCCGAGCGCCACATGGGTGGACCGCCGCTCGGAGTCGCTGCCCAGCACCGTGTAGAAGACCGTCGCCTTCCGCAGGTCTGGAGAGATCGTGACGTCGGTCACCGTCACGAACCCGAGCCGCGGGTCCTTCAGCCGGGAGATCTCCGCGGCCAGGGTGTGCCGGATGGCCGACCGCACTCGGTCGCCCCGCGCGCCCCCGGCCCTCTCCACGGCTCTCCCCCTCACTCGTCGGGCGCCAGCAGATCCACGGAGGCTCGGATGAGGTCCACCCCGGGCTGCATCCCGACGTGCCTCTCGATCTCGGAGAGCACCCGGCGCGCATGGAACCCGGTGTCGGACACGACGCACGCGGCCAGGGTGGCCCGCTGCCACAGGTCCAGGTGGTCCACCTCGGCCACGGAGGCGTTGAATTTCTGGCGCACGACCGCGACGGCTCGGCGCAGGACCGAACGCTTCTCCTTGAGGGATCCGCAGCCGGGGAGGAGGAGCTCGTACCGCCCCAGCCCGACGATCATGGGAGCCGACCGCTACGCGCGCGGAACTTCCCGGATCTCGTAGGCCTCCAGCACGTCGCCCACCTTGACGTCCTGGAAGCCCTCGAGCCCGATCCCGCACTCGTAGCCGGCAGCAACCTCCCGAACGTCGTCCTTGAAGCGGCGGAGCGAGGAGACCGTGGTGTCGGCCACGATCACCCCGTCGCGCAGCAGCCGCGCCCGCGCGCCCCGCGACATGGTCCCATCCTCGACGTAGGATCCGGCGATCACGATGCCCTTGGGGATCTTGAAGGTGTTGCGAACCTGCGCCCGCCCGAGAACCGACTCCACGAACTCCGGCTTGAGCATACCCTTGAGCGCAGCCTCCACGTCCTCCACCAGCTTGTAGATGATCTGGTAGGTGCGCACGTCGACCTTCTCCGCGTCCGCGAGCGCACGTGCCTTCGAGTCCGGCCGCACGTTGAAGCCGATCACGATCGCCCCCGAAGCCTCGGCGAGCGTCACGTCGTTCTCCGTGATTGCCCCGGCCGCCTTGTGAAGGACGCGAACCGTCACGTCTCCCACCCGGATCTTCGACAGCGCCTCGTCGATCGCCTCGAGCGACCCCTGGACATCGGCCTTCAAGATCACGTTCAGCTCCGAGACCTCGCCTTCGGAGATCCTGGTGGTCAAGTCCTCGAGCGTGACCCGCTTGCGGATGACCAGCTCTGCCGCCCGCTGCTTCGCGAGCCGGTCCTGCGCGACGTGCCGCGCCGTCCGCTCGTCCGCGGCAGCGCGGAACTCGTCCCCGGCGGCCGGCACGAGGGAGAATCCGAGCACCTGTGCCGGAGTCCCCGGAGGCGCCTCGTCCACCTTGCGGCCGTTCTCGTCGAGCATCGCCCGCACCTTGCACCACGCGCCCCCGCAGACGATCGCGTCGCCGACCCGCAGAGTGCCCCGCTGGACGAGCAGCGTCGCGACGGGGCCCCGGCCCCGGTCGAGGTGCGCCTCCAGAGCCACGCCGCGCGCCCGGACGCTCGCGTTCGCCTTCAGCTCCTGGACGTCGGCGACGAGAAGCAGCATCTCCAGGAGCTGCTCGAGGTTCGTCCCCGCCTTGGCCGACACGTCCACGCATACCGTGTCGCCGCCCCACTCCTCGGGAATGAGCCCCTGCTCGGTGAGCTGCTGGCGCACCCGCGTCGGGTCGGCCTCCGGCTTGTCGACCTTGTTCACCGCCACGACGATCGGCACGCCGGCGGCGCGGGCGTGGCTGATCGCCTCGACGGTTTGCGGCTTCACGCCGTCGTCGGCCGCGACCACGAGGACCGCGATGTCGGTGACGCGCGCCCCCCGCGCCCGCATCTGCGTGAAGGCCTCGTGACCCGGCGTGTCGATGAAGGTGATGGACCGCTCGTTCCGGTGCACGCGGTAGGCCCCGATGTGCTGGGTGATCCCCCCGGCCTCTTGCGCGACGACGTCGGTCTTGCGGATCCGGTCGAGGAGAAGCGTCTTCCCATGGTCGACGTGGCCCATCACCGTGATGACCGGAGGGCGCTCCGCGGCCTCCCCGGCCTCTTCGCCGGCGGCCTCGTCCTCGGACTGCGAGGTCTCCTCGTCCGGGCTCACGATCTCCGCCTCGACGCCGCGCTCGTGGCAGATGAGCTGAACGGCCTCGTCGGAGAGCGACTGGGTGAGCGTCGCCATCTCGCCCAGCATCAGGAGCTTCTTCAGGATCTCGGCCGCGCCGACGCTGAGCTTGCCAGCGAGTTCCTGCACCGTGATTCCCCGGTGAAGGCTCAGTCTCGCCGCAGCCGGCGCTGGTGGAACCGCGGACTCCCCGGTCGCGCCCGCGGGTGCCGGACCGGTCGCCGCCGGCGCGGCGGCGGGGGCGGGAGTGGCCTGCACCGCGGGCGCTTTGGCCTGGGCGACCCGCCGCACCGGAGCGCGCTCGGCGGGAGGGCGCTCGAGCGCCGACCGCTTGGGAGCCGGTCGCCGAGCGGGACGGGCCGGGGCGGAGACGCCGGTCCTGAGCGCCCCGGCCGCGGCCGCCTCACGAAGCCTCTGGGCCACGGGCTCCTCGATCGTGGACGAATGGCTCTTCGCCACGACGCCCATCGCTCCGAGCGCGGCGATGACGTCGCGGCTCGAGAGCCCCAGCTCCTTCCCAAGCTCGTAAACCCGCTTGCTCACGGTTCCTCCGACAGCAGCCGGCCGACGGCCTCGACGTCCGCGGGCGTCCGGAGCGCGCCGGGAATCCTCCGGGGCGCCCTCGCCGCGCAGGCCGCGTCCCTGCACACGTAGGCGCCGCGCCCCGGGAGCCGCCCCCGGGCGTCCACGACGACCGATCCGTCGGCGAGCCTCGCAAGGCGCACGAGATCTTGCTTCGGCCGGACGGCCCGGCAGGCGACGCAGGTGCGCCCTCGCGCACCCATCCTACTGCCCTCCAGCCTCGACCTCGGCCGGCGCCGGTCCGGCCGCGGCCGCCGGAGGCGCCGCGGCGGCCTCGCGGGCGCGCCGCGCGTCCTCGGCGAGCTGGGATTCGCTCTTGATGTCGACCCGCCAACCGGTGAGGCGCGCCGCGAGCCGCGCGTTCTGACCCTCCTTGCCGATCGCAAGCGAGAGCTGGTAGTCCGGGACGACCACGAGAGCCGTCCTCTCGGCCTCGTCGATCCGAACTTCCTTCACCTTCGCCGGCGACAGCGCGTTCGAGACGAAATCGCGCGGGTCGTCGCTCCAGGGGACGATGTCGATCTTCTCCCCGTGCAGCTCGCTCACGATCATGCGGACTCGGGACCCTTTCGATCCGACACAGGCCCCGACCGGATCCACTCCGGGCTCGTTCGACGACACCGCGAGCTTGGTCCGGTGGCCGGCCTCGCGAGCGATCCCCCGGATCTCGACGATGCCCTCGGCGATCTCGGGAACCTCGAGTGAGAACAGCGCCTTCACGAGCCCCGGATGGGACCTGGACACGATGATCGACGGCCCCTTCGCCGTGCGCCGGACCTCGACGATGTAGGCCTTGAGACGCGAGCCGTGATCGTAGCGCTCGCCGGCCATCTGCTCGGCCTGCGGGAGAAGGGCCTCTACCTTCCCGAGATCGAGGAGCGTGTAGCGGGAATCGGACTGCTGCACGATCCCGGTCACGAGGTCGCCCTGGCGCCCGGCGTACTCCCCGAAGGTCATCTCGCGCTCGGCTTCGCGGATCTTCTGCAGGATGACCTGCTTGGCCGTCTGAGCCTCGATGCGCCCGAAGTTCCGCGGCACGATCCGCTCCTCGTTCGCGAGGTTGCCGAGATCGTCCCGGAGGGGGCTTCCCTCCTCGTCGACGTCGAACTGATACACGGTGATCTCGCCGGTCTCCGGATGGACCTCGACTCGCGCGCCCTTCTCCTCCGGCATCGACCGCTTGTAGGCGGCCGCGAGGGCCTGCTGCAGCCCATCGTGCAACGACTCGAACGGGATGCCCTTCTCCCGCTCGAGGTTCTTCAGCGCCTCGATGAACTCGTAGTTCACGGCTCACCAGGGGAGCAGGATCTTCGCCTTCGCGATCCGGTCGAGGGGGATCTCGGTCCTTCCCTCGGCCGTCGCAAGCGTCACCCGGCTCTCCCCCACCTCCTCTACCATTCCCTCGTGCTGCCGGTCGGCGAGCACGACGCGCACCCGGCGCCCCAGGCTCCGACGGAAGTCCGCCTCCGTCCTCAGCGGGCGGTCGAGCCCCGGCGATCCCACCTCGAGCGTGTACCGGCCCGCAACCGGGTCGTCCACGTCGAGCATCCTCGACAGCTCCTCGCTGATCCGGGCGCACGAATCGAGATCGATCCCACCCTCCCGGTCAACCACCACCCGCACGAGCTGGGTCCGGCCCCTCTTCACCGCAAGCTCGACGAGATCGGCCCCGATCCGCGCGAGCACGGGCTCGACGAGCGCCCGGATCCGCTCCTCCGTCTCGCCCATCCCGTCTCGCCTCCCCGCCCCCTTCCGGAGACGGGCCGGGGCCAAAAAAGAAGTGGGCCGATGCCCACTTCGCCTGGCGATCCCGTCCGGAAGGAAAGATATCACACCGCCGCCCAGGCTGACAACGGTGGTTATGGTGCGACGATCCGTGGCCGGACGTCCTGGAGGGGTCCGAGCGGCCTCTTGCCCGGGCGGGCGCGCCCGACCTGTGCCGGGGTTCCCGCTCCCTACGAGGCGCCCGGCCGCCAGCGCCGTCGAAGCCGCGCCACGATGCCGCCGAGCACAAGCGCTCCCCCGACGATCGCCGCCACCACCGCAGCTCCGCCGGGGCCGCCCCTCGCCTGACGGCCCGCTACCGGCTCAGGCGTCTCAGGTGTTTGGGTCGAAGGCTCCTCGGCCGGCTCCGGCGGGGCCGCGGAAGGCGACGGGCTGTGCTCCCCGGACGCTCCGGCCGAAGCCTGCGGCAGGACGATGAACTCCTGGGTCGGAGTGCCGTTCCGGCCCGAAGCCCGCACGAGAGCCGTCCCCGGACCGGCGTCACGCGGAACGCGGGCGCGGACATCGAACCGGTACTCGGAGTCCGCATCCACCGTCCGGAGGTGCCAGCTTCTCGCTCCCTGAACGAACTCAATGCGGATTCCGCGATCCGCCGGCTCGCGCTCCGGTGTTTGTCCGCCGAGCATCACGTCGTTGCACCCCACGAAGAAGTACTGCCCCTCGACCGAGAACGAGCTCCCGGGCCGGCCCCTGTCGGGGCGTACCGAGATCGTGGGGGCCGGGCACATCGCATGGGCCACCTCGGGCTGAGCGAGAGGGCCCAGGATGGCCGCGGCAAAGGCGGCAGCCCTAAGAAGAGGCAGCAGCCGCGCGCGTCTCATGACTGTGCCACGATCTACCGCCACCTCGGCGCGCCCCTCACCGCCCATGTGCTTCCGGCCCGGAGGCCAAAGGCTTTGACCCGACGGTGCTATTCGGAGTGGGTGGCCCAGACGCGGATGCCGCAAGGGGAAGGAGCAAGGCAGCCACAGCCCCCAACACCGCGGTTGGCACCCTGGCGTGGGTAAACGGCGAACGGCGCAAGGTACCGCCCTCCCTCTTGGACAACTCGAACTTCGTGTCCCGGGCCGCCCAATCCCCCATCTACGCTCAAAGAACCTAACGCGGACAACGGAGCCTGTCAATGGGTTTGACTGGCAACGCTTCACCGCGGGTCGCACCGACGCCCAGAAGATGTCGCCCTGAGCGACTACCACTCGCTCCGCCCGAGGACCTGGTTGGCCACTACCTCCTTCACAGACCTCACGGCAGTGCGCCGGCTCACCGGGCGCTCCAGACGACCGCCCAGTCGACCCGTTGCCCGCGCGGCGCGCCGGTCCGGAGTCGGAGCCAGTCCGCCCCGACGGAGACCTCGACTTGCTGCCCGTCCACCCAGGCCACTGCCCCGTCGGGGTCGACGTCCGACGGGAGATGAACCTCCAGCTCGAGCGGTTCGTCGGCCTCGGTCGTCACGTAGCCGCGCATCCGTCCCGGCTCGCGCGCGACGCCGACCCGCGGGAGGCGAACCGAGAACGGCGTGAACGGGATGTGCGGGTCTATGCGCAGCCCCGTCTCGGTTGGCTCGATCCCCGCGAGCTTCACGATATCGTAGAGCTGCCAGCTCGGTTGGTGGGAGATCATGCCGGCATACGGGGGAAACACCCCACCGGCGAAACCGCCGCTCATCCCGGCGAGCCCACAGCGTCCGGGGTCGGACGAGTAGAAGGCCCAGCAGGCGTCGTCGACGCTCGTCACGCCGTCCCAGCGGTCCGGGAAGGCCGCGGCGTGCCGGGCGAGGCTGTTGCGCTCCAGCTCGTCCCAGGCGAGCTCGGCGGCGTCCGGGACGACGTCATCCAGGGTCCCGAGCGCCCACGCGAGCCACCCGTTGAGCACGTACCAGGAGCCGCCCGGGAACCCGGCGTTTCCGTCGCCAACCGCCATGGAGGCCGTCGCGGGGTTGTCGGGGACGCGCTCGGACACCTCAGAATCGCTCGCCCAGGGGGTCTGGGCAGAACCGAGCTTCGCCGGCCCGTTCGGCAGGCCATCACCGGTGAGGAAACGCCGGATCCCGGCGACCAGAGACCCCGCCTGCTCGCGCGAGGGGATCCCGTCGAGAATCGGCCACGGCTGAGCCTCGGAGTAGATCGCACCCACGCCGATCTGCCGGTCGGCGCTGTATCCGCGCGAGAACCAGCTTCCGGTCCACTCGCGCTCGAGTGTGCGCCGGATGTTCCCCGCCCGGTCGCGGAGTCGCGCGGCGAACACCCCGTCCCCGCGCAGGTCCGCCACCTCGGCGAGGCGCGGGTAGACGTAGGCGAGCTGTCCGCTGATCACGGTTGACTCGGTCAACTGCAAGACCTCGGTCCCGAAGTCTGCCCAGTCGCCCAGGGTCCCCGTGCTGTACAGGCCGTGCACCCCGCGTCCGACGACCTCCTCCTGGTGTCGGAACGCGAGCTTCAGGTGCTCCCACAGGCTCGCGTGGCCGCGGTCGGCGAAGAGCTCGACGGTGTCGAGGAAGGCGAGATCGCGCGTCGCCAGCGCATACTCGGTTGCGGCGAGCAGCAGCCAGACGTCCACGTCCCCCGAGTTGCCGAGCTCGAAGGGACGGCACAGGCTCTGGATAGCCCAGGGAACGTGGCCGGTGTCCACGCGCTGCTCTCGGGCCGAGTACAGGATCGTCTCGCGGGCGATCCAGGGCTCCGCGTATATGAGCGGCAGGACGTGGATGAGGGGATCGCGGAATGCCGCTTGCAGGCCGAGGCTGTAGGCGTAGTAGCCGCCCTGGTTGAGGACGTGGTGGCCGCATGCATCCTGGAAGGCCGTCCGCGAGCGCAGCATGTATGCGTTCCACTGAAGCTCGCGCGCCAGCCACGGCTCGGCGGCGCCGAACGACGCCTTGGGCACCCAGTCCCGCCAGAGCTGGGATGAGTCCTGGAGCGCATCGTGCGCCCCCAGGTAGGAGGTCACAACGCGCGAAACCTCCGTCGGAGGCGCGGTGCCGTAGGCATAGCGCAGCGTGCGCGACTCCCCCGCTCTCAGCTCGACCGGGCTACGGAAGACGAACAGGGTCTTGCCGGACACGACAGGCGGCGACGCGGGTGCGATCGAGCTATCCGCCTGATCATGCACGACCGCGTCGGGCCGTGACACCGTCCCGTTGCCGAAGAAGGCGTCGACACTCGTCTCGAACCCAGCGACCGGCGTATCGAGAGCCGAGGCGAATATCGCCAGCGGCCGGGCGTCCTTCAGCGGCGTGAGGTGACGGGGGATCTCCCTGCCCGCGGTGGGCGAGGTGAGGTCCGGATAGACGACCGTCTCGACGTCCGGGCTCTGGCGAACCGTGAGCGTCCTCGTGGACGAATCGTAGGCCGGCGCGGCCATCCCCCTGCGGCGCACTACGGTGCCATTCGTGCTGTTTCCGAACGAGGGCAAGAGAACCGGGTTCACGTCCCAGTACTCGAACCAGCTCGCGCTCACCGGACGACCGGACGTGTTGCGAATAGTGACATCGTGCAGGAGCACGGGGTCGTTCCCGAAGGGAGCGAACACGAACTCCTCGATGTCCGCCGGTCCGACCGGTGTTTCCCGGCGGAAGTACCCGACCCCGAAGTCGCGCGCCGCGGGGTCGCCCTGGGGGCGGTCGTCGTAGCGAGTGCTGTACACCTGCCCGCCCGTTGCCAGGTAGCCCCAGCCACCGCTGTAGTGGCGGGCGGACGGCTCGGAAAGGTTCAGCCACTGGTTGAGCCGCTCCTCGCTCCAGAACTGGACGCGCCCATCGTTGTGGACCTCCGCGTGAATGCGGTCGTTGCCGACCTGATGCCAGGCGTCGCGACTGCCTCCTATCTCCGTGCGCGGCGCGATCGGGGACGTGTTCTGATCGAGAGCGTAGTGGTACACCGGCAGCCCGAACGGGTCGACCCCCCAGTGCCCGAAGCTGCCGCTCCCGTAGGTCGAATCGACGCTCGGCGCCGGCTCGGACCACAGCGGCGGAGGGGGGTCCGCCGCGATGGCGCGGGAGGGCGCCGCCGTGGGCAGCGCGGCCGCGCACAGAGCAACGACCGTGGTCCACCTCGCAAGGCCGGAACGCGTCGGTCTCATCTCTCCGCCTCAGGGATCCATCTTTGAGGTGTGACTCGTATGACCCTTCCCCCCTGACCAGATCTCATCCATTCGTGATCCCCCCCCCCCGAATCCCCACGTCAGTTGACTCTATTCCGGACCGCCGGGTGGGATTCCTGCCGGCAGGGCCGAAGCAATTAACGACATCGACGCCCTTCAGGAGGAGTTCGACCTGAGCCTGGCACACGCCCGACCCTCTCACTCAGAATGCCGCGATCGATCGAAACGACAACGGTCGCCGGACGACTCGCCTTCAGAGCGTCGCCGTGAGCGATTACCACACGCTCCGCCCGAGGGCTTGGCGGGCCACCACCTCAGTACGCCTGCGCCCAGGCCGCTTCCTCCATAGCCTGGGCCCCGCACACGATGCAGGTCCCGTCGATCGGTTCGGGGTCGAGCGGGAGGTAGCGGATGGTCGCCTTGGTGTCGCCCTTGACGGTCGCCTCGCAGGCCGGGGAGCCGCACCAGCCCGCGATCATGAACCCGCCTGGGTCCCCGAGCAGGCCAGCCATCTCCTTGGAGTCCTTCGGCCGAAATGTGTGGGCGTCCCGGAACTCCGCCGCCTCCCTGAGGAGCGATTCCTGGATGGAGCCGAGCAGCTCGCTAACCCGCTCGCCGGCTCCCGTCGCGGGGCACGACTCCTTGGTCCCGGTGTCCCTGCGCGCGATCTGGACCACGCCGGCGGCCACGTCGCGCGGCCCGACCTCCGCGCGCACCGGGACCCCTTTCATCTCCCACTCATTGAACTTGTAGCCCGGGCGGTGCTCGTCGCGGTCGTCCACCTTCACGCGGACGCCCCGCTCCCGGAGCGCCGCGGCGAGCGACGCGCAGGCCTCGAGCACTCCGCCGCGCTCCTCTGGGGTCCGGTAGATCGGGACCACGACGACCTGGCTCGGCGCGAGCGCCGGGGGCAACCTCAGTCCGCGATCGTCGCCGTGGGCCATGATCACGCCCCCGACGAGCCGGGTGCTCACCCCCCACGACGTGGCGTAGGCGTGCTGGAGGGTCCCGTCTCGCCCCTGGAACTGCACGCCGTAGGCCTTCGCGAAGTTCTGTCCGAGGTAGTGAGATGTCCCCGCCTGCAGCGCCTTGCGATCCCGCATCAGCGCCTCCATGGCGTAGGTCTCCACGGCGCCGGGAAACCGCTCTGCCGCGCTCTTCCGTCCGAGGCGCACCGGGATCGCGAGCACCTTCTCGGCAGCGTCGGCGTAGACCTCTCGAAGAATCCGCAGCGACTCGGCGATCGCCTCCTCGGCGGTCTCGTGCGCGGTGTGGCCCTCCTGCCAGAGGAACTCGGTCGTGCGGAGGAACACGCGCGGACGCATCTCCCACCGAACCACGTTGCACCACTGGTTGTAGAGCAGCGGCAGGTCCCGATAGGACTGGACCCAGCGGGAATAGGCGTCCCAGATGATCGTCTCCGAGGTCGGCCGGACGACGAGCGGCTCCTCGAGCTTCTCGCCGCCGGCGTGGGTCACCACGGCGACCTCGGGAGCGAACCCCTCGACGTGCTCGGCCTCCTTCTCGAGCAGGCGCGCGGGGATGAACATCGGGAAGTAGAGGTTCTCGTGGCCGGTCGCCTTGATCCGCTCGTCGAACGCGCGCTGGATCGCCTCCCAAATCGCGAACCCGTAGGGCTTGATCACCATCGTCCCGCGCGCGAGCGACGGCTCGGCAAGATCGGCCTGCTTCACGACCGCCTGGTACCAGCCGGGGAAATCGTCGCTTTGCTTGGGGAGCGCCATCGGGGAGAGAGTGTACCCGCCGCGCGTTTGCGAACGGCAGGTGGCAGCTGGCATCCGACTACATGAACGATGTCAAGCTCACTCCACGCGAGATGAGAACCGCGGCCGCCACCGTCGCTCCCGCGAAAGCGATCATCGCCACGGCAGCCGGGGCATAGCGGCGGGCTCGGAGTGAAGACACCGACCACCAGAGCAAGCCTGCGGCGAGCGCGGCGCTCTGGATGCCGAGCGCGAGCAGCGGCCAGAGGATGTCCTTGCCGCCCAGGTGCCCGAAAACGCCTCCTCCGGAGTGGGCCGGAGGCCAGTGCGGGGCGGGCAGCGTGCTCGCGTACAGGGCCGCGCCGAGGGCCGGAAGGCTCCATGTCGCGATGACCGCGCGCACCCATGCCGGTCCCTTGACGGCGATGGCTCCCAGCGGCACGCAGAGGAGGACCGCAACGCCCGCGAACAGGCCGGCGCCCCGCCACCGCAGCAGCATGCCCGACTGGGCCATGATCCCAATCGCTGTGCGGTAGACCAAGCCCGACCGGCCCCACCACCACAGGATCCCCGCCGCGCCCATCGTGGCTCCCCCGGCGACCCCGAGCGCCACCGCCGCCGTCGCGGCCACACGCTTCACACGCTCTCGGTCCAAGCGAACCCCCCGATCGCTACGGCGCCTTCACGCCCAGGGTCCGTCCGAGGTCAGGACCACGCCTACACCCACTCAATCCAAGTCACCCCGTGTGAGATCAGCGGCCACGACGCGACCGCTGCCGCGGCGCCCCCGGCAAGCGCCGCGCAGGCGCGGGCGATCCGTCGGCGGCGGAAGGCCACCACGGACCACGCGAGGAGGAAGGCGCTCACGAGTGCAACCTGGATTCCAAGGGCCAGCCAGAACCAGCGGAGGTCAGCCCTGGGGCCGTACGGCTGTGGCGGGTCAAAGTGGACCTCCACGACCCGCGGCTCCGGGAGCGTGATGGCATAGAGCGCCGCCCCGAGCGCGGGAGCGGTCCAGGTGGCCACGAGCGTCCGGATCCAGCGCCCCCCACGCCAGACGAGCACCGCCAGAGGCACCGCGAAGACCGCCGTGAGCCCCAAGAGCGGAACGAGGGCCCAAGGAACAGCGAACAGGTCCCTGGCACTCTGCTTGAGGACGATCAGGCCCGCCCAGAAGACCGCCCACCACTTCGGGATGCGGAGCCGGGGGTACAGGACCGATGGGTACAACCACAGCAGGGAGGCGGCCGCGACGTACGCGCCGGCTGCCACCCCGAGGGCCACGGCGCCCCGGAGTACCCACGGGGGCAGCCCTCGGGGCGACCCTCTCGTCACGCCGCGCACCCACGGTTGCGGGAGTAGAAGCCCGCGTCGTCCCAGTAGGCCGCCCCGCTCCCGGTGTCCGACAGCGTCCGGAGGATGACTCGCGCGGTGGCATCTGGCATCCGACTACCCGAACGATGTCAAGCTCACCCCGCGCGAGATGAGGACCGCGGCCGCCACCGTCGCGCCCGCGAAAGCGATCATCGCCACGGCAGCCGGAGCATAGCGGCGGGCTCGGAGTGAAGACACCGACCACCAGAGCAAGCCTGCGGCGAGCGCGGCGCTCTGGATGCCGAGCGCGAGCAGCGGCCAGAGGATGTCCTTACCGCCCAGGTGCCCGCCGACGGATACCCCGGAGTGAGCCGGAGCCCACGGCATGGCGGCGGGCAGCGTGCTCGCGTACAGGGCCGCGCCGAGGGCCGGAAGGCTCCATGTCGCGATGACGGCGCGCACCCAAGCCGGACCCTTGGCGGCTATGACGCCCAGCGCCGCGCAGAGGAGGGCCGCAACGCCTGCGAACAGGCCGGCGCCCCGCCATCGCAGCAGCATGCCCGACTGGGACATGATCCCAATCGCCGTGCGGTATACCAAACCTCCCCGGCCCCACCACCACAGGATCCCCGCCGCGCCCATCGTGGCTCCCCCGGCGACCCCGAGCGCCACAGCGGCCGTCGCGGCCAGACGCTTCACGCGCTCTCGCTCCAAGCGAACCTCCGACTCGCTACGGCGCCTTCACCGCGTAGAACCCCGCGTCGTCCCAGTAGGCGGCGCCGGTGCCGGTAGAGGAGTACGTGCGAAGAACGATCCGCGCCACGACCGCTCCGGCCGGGGCGACGGTGGCGAACCGCCACCTCGTCCAGGTGGTCCCGACGCCGTCCTGGTCGCCCGTCCGCGCGTAGGACTTGATGCGCTTGCCGTGGGTATCGTAGAAGGACACAAGGATCCGCATCCGGTCGGGGTTCGGCTGTCCCGCTGCGTGCACGCGAGCACGAACCACCACGGAGTAGGTCCAGCCATTCTCAACCTGCACGTTCTGGTAGATGTCGTGGTAGCCGCCACCCGTGCATTGCACCGCGAGGCTGTACCGCCCGTCATAGGTGTAGTTCGCCGTGCTCCGGTACTCGTGGGGGCTGCCACACGTCCCGGCCCTGTTCCAGCGGAACGGCATGTCCGGGTCCTGAGGCCAGAGTTCGAAGACGCCGTTCGTGAGCGTCGAGCGCATAGCCCGGTAGGCGTTCACCCTGCCCTTGCAGGGGGAGGGGCACTCACCCGGCATCGGCGTGGACGACCCCCGGATCGTGTTGTGCGCAACGTCGTGGGGGACGCCCATCGCCCCCAACAGCTGGCCGACTCCCGCAACATGGGGCGCGGCAAGGCTTGTCCCCCACCACCCATCCAGATCGTACTTCGCGTTTCCGTCATCGCTCACCGAACTCACGGCGGATCCGGGCGCCGCAACATCAACGTTGTCGTCGATGAAGGCTTGGGAGTACTTCTTCCCGCTGCGATCGCCCGCTGTCGTGACGAGTGCGTATGGGCACCGGCCCGGCCAGAAGGACACTGCCCCGGCGGGGTTGCCGGTCTGCTCCTCGGCGTAGATGACGACGGTCACGATGCCCTTCCGCCAGGCCGCCGCGATCGCGTCGCACTCGCCGGGGTCTTCGGTGGTGGAGAAATAGGAGATGTTGATGACCTTGGCGCCCAAGGCGACGGCCTTCTTGATTGGATCTGTTCGGCCTCCGTGGAATCCGCAGCTCCCATCAAAGACCCGCACAACGATCAGGCCCCCGTGGTAGTCGACCCCGGCCAGCCCCTTGCTGTTGTCCGTCTGGGCGTTGATGCCCGCGACCGCGGTGCCGTGGCCTCCTGCGCACCCGGTCTCTGAGACGCTTCCCTGCCCGAGGAAGTCGTAGCTCGCCTTCACCTTGCCGGCGAAGTCCTCGTGCGCGGTCTTGATCCCGCTGTCGATGACCGCAAGGTCCACCGGCGTCGCGCCCCGCCCGCCGTCGATCGGACGATAGGGCTCCGCGCCGTAAGTGGCGAAGGGCCAAGCCTTGTACATGTAGATCCCCTGCGGGCCGAACAGATTCCACTGGTTGGTCTTGTTGGCGTAGGGATCGTTCGGCGAACCCGCCGGCATGGTCACCCCGGTGAGCTGCGCGTCCTCGACACGGGCATCGGCGGCGTACTCTTGAACCAACGGCTTCTCCTGACCGGCGGGAACGTTCACGTAGAAATCGCGGTCCAGTCCGACCTCCACCTCGATCGAGTCGAAGGGAGGAGTCGCGGCCCTCTGAACGTCGGCGGCCGAGCCCCCGTGGTCGGCCACCACTTGGTAGATGTCCTCCCCCGGCCGGACCTTGACCGTGATGCTGCCCGGTGAGAACTCGGTGACGCTCGTGTCGCCGCTCGGCGGGCCTACGTGGGGTTCCTTCTCCGGGTCGTCGTCCGGCCAGGGTAGGCCGGGCACGATGATGTCGTCGGGAACCGCCTCATAGGTGAGAGGGACCGTCGCGTCCTCATCCAGAGGGGAGGGCACCTCCGGGCTGGGCACTGGATCGGGGTCGCCTCCGGAAGGGCCCCCACACGCGCCTGGGTCGGGGACGGCCGAGGTGTCGTAGCACAGGGGGGGCACATTCACCGGAGGCATCCGGAGCGTGGCGACCGAACCCCGTTCCGCTTCGGGGGGGACCGGAACCGTGACGTCGCCGACGAGAGCGTCAGAGGGCTCGAACGGCAACCTGGCCGCGAAGAGATAGACGTCGTCGAAGGAGATGACGTCTCCCCAACTCGCCGACGGCACGTTCGCCGGGGTCGACGCCTCCCCTCCGGCCACGGTCCGCCACTCGACCGAGGCCGATGTCAGAGGCACCGGTCGCCGGAACTCACCGCTGCCCGGGTGCGCCGTTGAGCTGAGAGTCACTCCGTGAGCCCCAACAGCGACTCGCACGTCTCTGAAGGTCACCGTGCAACCCGCCAGGCACTCGGTGAGGCTCGGAACCTGGCCGGTCACGTCCGGGACGGAGGCGAGCAGGTCCTCTTGGAGCACGCGCACAACCCGGAAGCCGGCGGAGCCCTCAGCCGTGTTGCCGACCGCGTCTGTCGCCGTCACATCGGCCACATCGTCCGCGTCCACGGACAGATTCCAGGTCGGGCTCCCGGCCGCGCGCCCGCCCGCGTAGCTCGCAGAAACCCCCGTCCCATCGATCTTCATCGCCACCGAGCCGCTCGCAACGCCGGTCGGGTCGGAGACCGCGACCGAGACCTGCGGCCGCTTCCACAGGGTGTTTCCGCCGTCGGCGGGAACCCATCCTGAGAAGACCGGCCCCACGGTGTCCACGACCAGTGTGAGAGGGGACGCCGTCTGGACGTTCGCCCAATCGTCGGTCGCGGAGAGGACCGCCGCGTAGGATCCGTCCGCGACGACCGCGCCCGAGGAGTCCCGGCCGTCCCAGGTCGCCTCGACGGGGCTCGCGGGTCCCGAGAAGGATCTCACGACCGTGCTC
This sequence comes from Acidobacteriota bacterium, assembly GCA_016208485.1. Lineage (GTDB taxonomy): Bacteria > Actinomycetota > AC-67 > AC-67 > AC-67 > JACQXY01. Next base: position 108,013 of record JACQXY010000060.1, read on the forward strand.
GCCTCGCTCTTCACCTCAAGCGCCCACGCGGCGGGCGACTCGTCGGCGAGGTTCGCTTCGATCGTCGTGTCATCCTTCACCCCGTCGGAGTTCGGGCTGAAGGCGGGGGGAACTGCCGCAAGGCCCGAGATCACCGGCGCCCAGATGTCGCCGAGCACAAGGTCCAAGCGAAGAGCCGATCCCGCGACCCGCCCGGTCGTCATGGTCCCAAGAGCCGCGCGCGAATCAAGGATGTTGCCGGCAGGGGA